>RDXO01000011.1 GCA_004292675.1 Alphaproteobacteria bacterium
TTGCTGTATCTGTGCCATAGCCCTTCTCCTTTAGCCAGTTGATTACATTCTGCCACATTATGGCATCTGATGCAACCCAACTTGACGGGGATGGACACTATGACAAATAAAAGTAAAACTTGGACGAATGCCAACTCTGCTACAAGCGATTGTACTGGTAGTGCATCATAAACGTTTTTATGCACTAGCGATCCAGCAAGCCCAAGCAAAAACCAGAACGAGAACAATCCATCAATAAACAATATTGTCAGTGTTTTTTTATTGAAGTATTTCATGATTGCAACCAAAAATCGCATACGCATTCAACAATGAAATACGCTGCTGTTTAAATTAATATTTTATAAGCAGTTGAGCAAGGTATAGACTACCTTAAGGTTTACAACAACTCTAAGGTAGTACTTATGCTTTCTATCAACCAAGTGGAAATTTATCAGATTTATGCATACTTAGGATAAGTGGATTATCGCTTCGGGCAATAGAGTGCTTCCATTATATAATTACCGATAAAAGGCAATACCATAATGGAAATAACACGATAAATCATAGTGTTATAGTTAAATGACTATATATCATCCCCTTCTGATCGCACGCGCATGGATAATGCGTGCGCCTCAAGCCCTTCGCACTCTGCTAAAATCAATGCAGCCTCTTTGAGAGCATGAAAGCCTTCTTTGGTACAATCAATCAGGGAGGTTTTCTTCATGAAATGATATACTGATAAGCCCGATGCAAATTGCGCGCTGCGGGTAGTTGGCAAAACGTGAGACGGTCCAGCGACATAATCCCCTACCGCTTCAGGCGTATATCGTCCCATAAATAATGCCCCTGCATGGATGATATGCTCTGCCCATTGCTCAGGTTCTGCTACCGCTAATTCGACATGTTCGCCAGCAATTATATTCGCTAACGCACAAGCATGTTCCCTATCACGCGCCACCATAACTGCACCATAGGCACGCAAGGAGGCACGCGCAATTTTCTCACGTGGTAATGTAGCAAGATAATGCTGCATGGCAGCAATCACCGCTTTACCATAATCCGCATCCAAACACACAAGCAAGGATTGCGCCATCTCATCATGCTCAGCTTGCGAAAGCATATCTGCAGCCACCCATGCAGCAGGTACTGCACCATCCGCAATCACTAAAATCTCAGAAGGCCCTGCGATCATATCAATGCCAACATCTCCAAACACTTGACGCTTCGCCTCAGCAACATAGGCATTGCCCGGCCCTGCAATCACATGCACTGGCGCAATAGTCGATGTGCCATAGGCTAATGCAGCGATCGCGTGCGCCCCGCCAACGCAATAAATCTCATCGACTCCCGCCAAACGCGCTGCTACTGCAATCGCTGGATTCATCACGCCATGCGGGGTAGGGACAGTCATCGCAATGCGCCGTACTCCTGCAACACGAGCAGGAATCACATTCATCAATACCGAACTAGGGTAGGATGCTTTGCCCCCCGGCACATACACCCCCGCTGCATCTACGGCACTCCAACGCATCCCAAGACGGTTGCCTTCTGCATCGAGATACTCCCATCCCTGTGGCTTTTGGCGTTCATGATAGGCAGTAATGCGCCCTGCCGCAAACGACAAAGCACGTTGCACCGCTTCAGGACACTCAGCTTCATAGGCTGCCCATTGTGCTTCCGTCAAACGGATCGTTGGTGCATCTACATGATCAAAGCGCGTGGTATATTCCCGCACAGCCGCATCACCACGCAAGCGCACCTGCGCAATAATCTCCGCGACATCACGAGCAATATCCGCACTACTATGCTGTTTACGGCTAGATAATAATGCCTCAAGTTGGGTATCTATGATTGCGGGATTCTCCCAAAAACGGATCATCTCCATCATAGCCCACCCTCACGCACCGCTTCCTTAAAGCGTTCAATCATCGCTGCAATCTCATGATGACGTGTTTTATACGCCAACCGATTGACGATTAATCGTGAGGAAACGCGCATTAATATCTCAACTTCCACCAAATTATTCGCTGCCAATGTTGTACCCGTTGAGACCAAATCAACAATGCGCTCCGATAATCCAAGCAACGGTGCAAGCTCCATCGCGCCGTTAAGTTTCACACATTCCGCCTGAACCCCACGTTGTGCAAAATAGGCTTTGGTTAGATTCGGATATTTCGTGGCAACACGTATGTGCGTCCACCGCGAGGGATCATCATGCGTTGCCATATCTTTCGGCTCTGCGACCGACAAACGGCAAAGTCCAATCCCTAAATCAAGAGGAGCATAGATATTCTCATAATGAAATTCTTCCAGAACATCCGCACCAACAACCCCAAGTTCCGCCGCACCAAAGGTTACAAAGGTAGCAACATCGAAACTACGCACCCGAATAAAGCGCACCTTGGGATGATTCGTATTAAAAACAAGCTGGCGTGCAGATTCTTGAAAAAATGCAGGCTCTGGAACAATATCGCAACGCTCCAAAATCGGTTGCAATTCTTTATAGATTCTCCCTTTCGGAATGGCAATCGTCAATATATCCTGATTCATAGAAGTTTTTAATGCTCACGGAATGATTTACTAAAAGATTCACGGATAGGAGCAAACATATAAGAAACAAGTGTGCGCTCACCCGTCACAATCAAAACATCGGCTGGCATACCGGGATACATCTCAATATCCTTACCCAATGCCGCTAATTCATCCTTATCCACCACCACACGCGCTTTATAAAAAGCTGCTCCCGTATTCGGATCATCAAAGCGATCGGCAGATACTTGAGTGACTTTTCCATGCACGGGTGGCACTTCACGTGACTTAAATGCGGTGAGACGAACATTCGCATCCAATCCTTCACGCACCACATCAATATCTTGCGGGCTGACGAGGGCTTCGACAATCAACGGATCATCCGTTGGCACGATATTCATAATCTTATCACCGGGGCGAATAATTCCGCCCACCGTATGCACTTGCATATCCACCACAATACCAGAAATCGGCGAGGTGATGGTGATGCGCGTGAACGTGTTTTTGCTCGCACGCAACCGTTCTTCCAAATCCGCAAGGCTCGATTGTGTTTCTTTCAATTCTTCATTCACTTTATTCATGAAATCATTATTCGCATTTAAGATAGCAATTTCAGCTTCCCCAATGCTCTGACGCGCACGCGCAACCGTTGCACCATATTCACCGCGCATCCCCTTCAAACTCTCAAGTTGACGTTGCAGGGCAAGCAAGCGAGAGCGCGGAGCATTTTTGCTATTGACCAATGTCTGCACATCTTGAATTTCTGCTTCAAGTAAGGTGATTTGTTCACTTGCAGAAACAGATTGCGAGCCAAGCCCTTGTATTTCTTCCTTAAATTGTTGAATTTTCTTGCCTAAAATAGACACTTGTCCTTCAATGTTCCCACGGCGTGAGATAAATAAGCGTTGTTGGCTATCCAATGATTCCCGCACGACTGCTTCATCATGTTCCCCCGAGAGCAATTCTTCAGGGAAGGTAATTTCTTTCTTTTTATCGCGTTCGGCAAGCAATCGAGCTTCCGTTGCAAGTGCCGTCACATATTGCTTACGAAGCAATTCATACTGAGCTTTTGCCGTTGTTTCATCAAGCAAGATAAGAGTGTCTCCTGCTTTTACCGTCTGACCTTCTTTCACTTGGATACTCGCCACAATACCACCTTCCAAATGCTGGATGGTTTTCTTATTAGAATCCAAAATCACTTTTCCCATGGCAATCGCAGCACTATTGATGGGAGCAAACGATGCCCACAGACCAAAAAAGCCAAAAAAGCACAGAATGGATAATACGCCAAAGCGCACAGCATTGCGCGCAAGCACTTCAGGACGATCACCCCCAATATCGGACGAAAAATACCACACTTGATCTGCTAAGCGATCCAATAATCGCACAGCGTGCCCATCATCGGCAGATACAATATCACGCGAAGAAGGATCAATAGAAGTTGGAAGTTGCTCGCCACTATCAGAGGCAACAGGCAAAGATGTATTATTCATGATGATACCTCATCGGATTTTTTGGACTGTGTTGGATTATTTTCAGGATCAGCTTGATAAGCGCGCAATACATCAGCGGTTGCACCAAAGCGTTCTATCACCCCTCCTTTCAACACAAGCAAGCCATCAACATTCTGCACGATGCTCGGACGATGCGCCACCACAATAAACGTAATACCTGCTTCTTTCATGCTACGGAGTGCCATCAGTAACGCACGTTCTCCATCACCATCAAGGTTACTATTAGGTTCATCCAACACAACGAATTTTGGTCTTCCGTACAGCGCACGCGCCAAACCAATGCGTTGACGTTGCCCCGGAGAGAGATTATTTAGATTCGGAGCAACAACAGTTTCATAACCATTCGGCTGACGAAGAATCAATTCATGACATTGCGCCATTTTAGCCGCTTCAATCACCGCTTCAATCGAGGCATTTTTATCCATCCGTGCGATATTATCTTTGATCGTTCCTTGGAACATATCAACTGATTGTGGCATATAACCAACATATTTCCCGAAATTCTCACGACTCCATTTGAACGTCTCCATCCCATCAAGACGCGCTGCCCCATGATTCGGTGGCAATAACCCGACAATAAGTTTCGCAAGCGTTGATTTACCCGCCGCACTTGGACCAATAATCCCCAATGACTGACCGGGTTGCAAATTAAACGTCACACCTTTAATAATCGGTGCGGAATTGGGAGGAGTAAAGATGAGATTTTCAACATTAATGCGCCCCTCTGGCTCAGGTAAATCTACCGTTCCACGTCCAATGGCCTGCCCGCTCAACAATGCCTTATTGACACGATGATAGGATTCACGCGTCGCGATCCAATTTTTCCATATCGCAATAGCATTTTCAAAGGGTGCGAGCGCACGACCTGCAATAATAGAGCTGGCAATCATACCACCCACAGAAAGTTCATTTTCCAACGCAAGATACCCACCAACGCCCGTAATCGCAATCTGAATAACGAGACGAATAAAACGTGAAATCGCTTGGATCATCCCTGCACGTCGCGCACCAGAACGGGCATAATCACGCGCACCACCTTGATGTTCTTCCCATACACGCAAAACATTACGCATCATGCCCATCGATTCAATCGCTTCCGCATTACGGCTTGCCGTATCTGCCATAATCTGCGCCTTGATTTGCTCTTTGCTGGACTGTTCAAAAATCTTACGCGTAAATAATTCGTTCAATATGCCAAAACCAATCAGTGCAATTAAGCCAACAACCGTGATGAATCCCAATACAGGATTGATCATATACATCACCAACAAATAAACAACCGACCATGGCGCATCAAGCAATGTGCCTGCCGCGCTGGTAATAAAACCACGTATAGTTGCCAAATCGCGTTGATGTTGTGAGGCATTCACTGAGATACCGATGGAGGACTTTGAAACCGCATCCGCAAATAATTTCGGTGAAATCTCAATATCTAACCACTCACCAATCGCATTGAGCAAAATATCGCGCACAACAGAAAATATCGTATAAACCAACAAGCACACCACAGTGAGCAACGTCAGTAACGCCAACGTTTCCAAGCTGTGGCTTGAAAGCACACGATCAAGCACCTGTAATGAATAAAGCGGCAAGGCCAACATCACAAGGTTCATGCACAAACTAAAAGCCCCAGCATACATAAACGCACTACGGGTTTTTTGTAGGTAAGGCTTCAACGGATAATGTTCGGTATCAGGATTTTTCATCATAAGTGTTGCAATTTAAGCAAACTTACGCAACTTTGCAACCAAAATAACGCAATTACACGGGTAGACCAAAGACAAATCATGACCACACGTAAAAATGTTACGCAATTAGGCAACTTTTGCTTGAGAAAATAGGCTTCCTATATCCATATTATCCTTCACCCATTGCTCAATGATGGTACGCAAGGATGGATCATCATAGGCAAGATCAAGGTTTGCCTCAATGAAGCCTTCGCGGCTACCGCAATCGAATAATTTCCCACGATAATCTAAACCGCTAAACCCTTGATGCAGCAACAAAGATTGCATCGCATCGGTGAGCTGTATCTCGCCCCCTTTCCCTGCTTGCGTATGCTCCAGCAAATCGATAATCTCTGGTGTAAAAATATAACGCCCGAGCAATGACATATCAGACGGCGCATATCCCACAGATGGCTTTTCGACCATTGACGTGATTTCATATTCATCATTATCCGTCGGTTTATGCCCCACAATGCCATATTTGAATACGTGTTCAGGATCAACACGCTGCAAAGCAACGACATTTTTCTTTGTTTTCTCATGAAGTTGCACCATACGCGCTAAAAATCCATCATCTTTCAAAATCACATCGGGCAACAACACCGCAAAGGGGGCATCAATCACATGACGCGCACACCATACAGCATGACCAAGCCCCAATGGCTTTTGCTGACGCAAAAATATCGCTTCCCCTGCATCGGGAAAAGAACGCACTGCTTCTAATAAATCTAGCTTTTGCTTCGCCTCCAAAGAATCTTCTAATTCTGGAATATGATCAAAATAATCTTCTATGCATTGTTTATTTCGCCCTGTCACGAACACAAACCTTTTAATCCCCGCATTGAGTGCCTCTTGCACCACATAATGCACGAGCGGGCGATCAACAACTGTCAACATTTCTTTTGGAACAGATTTGGTTGCAGGAAGCATCCGCGTACCAAACCCCGCAACAGGAAAAACAGCAGTAGTGATGGTTTGGCTCATGATTTGCTCCTTAGGAATGATTAAAATACACTTAAGAAATATACACGAAAAAACGATGCAATGCAACAAAAAAACCTATCAAACATTTGTGCTGTAGATTATATGATCATAGCGCGACTTTGCATCATGTTGAACGTAATGTACTATCCAACAGGATGCAACGCGCTATAGCTACATATGAATCCACGAAAATCCCGCGACAATATAATGCACATTCGCACCGCCTTCTGTGTATTTTTTACTATCCGAAAAAGGCAAGAAGCAACAACGATACTTAACTAATGTATTATTCTTACTCACAAACGTTCCATCATGTGCGATGCTCTTTTGCGATTGCACAACAGAAGTGATGGGTGAAAATAATTTTTTCATATCATGATCCAAGATATGCATCTGATAGCATTCTTCCGCACGCAGCGTTGGCATAATCACATTCAGTTGCTGCCCAACAAAAAGGGTGCGCACGACAAGTTCTGATGCGGTTCGCTGATGAGGCTCAACGCGCATAGCAATACATTTTTGCCAAAGATCAGATATTTTCGCACTATTCCATTGTTCATAAGGCGGAGGAGGGCGTTCATGCCGTAATTGTTCCCATATATCCACTAGGCGCACCGTAAGACGCTGTTCATAACTCATAAAACCATGCTTTTTTTGCAATTATCGAAATTATAGTTTATAATAATTGCTTTAATAATTCGTTCTTCTATATAACTATTCTACATCACATACGGACACAAAGAAAAAGCCATGCCAGAACATAAAATCGTTATAGGAAAAGAAGAATGGGTATCGCTGCCTGAACTCGCATTACCTGCCATCAAAGCGCGGATTGATTCGGGTGCGAAAACCTCGGCACTACACGCCTTCAACATCCAGCCTTATGAGGAAGATGGCGTATCCTATGTGCAATTTGAGATTCACCCTTTGCAGCAGAATCGCAAAGTTTTGCAAATATGCCGCGCCCGCGTCATTGATCGGCGTGAGATTAAAAGTTCCAACGGCGAAACAGAGCGGCGTTATGTGATTCGCACGCCGCTCAAACTTGGTGATACCTCATGGGATATTGATGTGACACTCACCAACCGCGATGAAATGGGCTACCGTATGTTGCTTGGGCGCGAGGCAATGACAGGGCGCGTACTCATCGATCCAGATGGTGCGCTCTATCTTGGCAATGTCAATCTGCGTGAGGCCAAAGGATATTATCAACTTATGCGCCGTGAGGGCGATCCGTTAAGTCTGGTGCTATTGGCAAGCAATCAGGACCTCTATTCCAATAGGCGTATTATGGAAGCATGTGAGGAACGCGGGCATAAAGTAGAATTTGTCAACCTCAAACATTGCTACATGAATATTACCTCACGCAAACTAGAAGTCTATTATCGTGGCGGGCAATCGATGGGGCATGTCGATGCCGTCATTCCGCGTATTCGCCCCAATATGACCTTTTATGGATGTGCGGTGTTGCGTCAATTTGAGGCTATGGGAGTCTATTGCCTCAATGATGCCTTGCCGATTGCGCGCTCTCGGGATAAATTACGTTCGTTGCAAATGCTTTCAGCGCGAGGAATACCCATGCCTGTGACAAGTTTTGCCCACTCCCCCATTGATACTGCCGATATTATCCGTATGGTTGGCGGCGCGCCTGTTGTTGTCAAATTATTGGAAGGGACACAAGGCAAGGGTGTTGTATTAGCAGAAACACAAAAAGCTGCTGAAAGCGTGATTAATGCCTTCAAAAGTTTGCAAGCCAATATCTTAGTGCAGGAATATATCTCCGAAGCGGGAGGCAAAGATATACGATGTTTTGTAATTGATGGTAAAGTCGTGGGTGCTATGCAACGCCAAGCTGCGAATGGTGAATTCCGTGCCAATCTGCATTTAGGAGGATCAGCAAGTTCCATCAAAGTCACTGCAGAAGAACGTAAAGTAGCAGTACGCGCTGCCAAAGCCATGGGGTTAGATGTTGCAGGAGTGGATATTATCCGCTCGAAGGAAGGACCTAAAGTATTAGAAATCAATTCCTCTCCGGGGTTAGAGGGTATTGAGGCCATTACAGGGCAAGATATTGCAGGACTCATGATTGAATGTATTGAAAAGCGTCTTACAGGACACCGCAAAGATGATGATGCATCCCCCTATAGCAATTCAACTTAACATTTCCCCCAAACCTTATCCAAAACTGAGGTTAAATACTGAATTCTGTAGGTTTTTGCAAAAATTGTATCAGTTGTGACATGCCCTGAATTGATTGATGATATTGATGCGCTTCAATATTGTGAATAAGCGTTTGGCAGAAATTCTTTGGTTGCAATTTTTGCGGTTTGCGAATCTCCTCACGTACTAATTTCAGCGTAACATATAATGCATCCATATACATGGCGGGCAGATGGCTTGATTTATACAAGGCATTAAAACCACTTTTTCCGGGATCATTGAGTAGTTTACGGGCATTTTGGATCGGTATGGAGGCGCGTTCCGCCATAGCAATTTCAAAGAACGCCACTTCTCCAAGGCATAAAGCACGCACAATTATCGAATTGGTGAGCCGTTTGCGTGAAGCCATTTGCTGCACTAACGTCACGATTTCCTCATCAGACATCCACGGGGTAAGAAAATTGAGAATCGCCACCTCGCGGGATACGCTACTCATGCGTTCAACCATCTTCTTCGGGAGTAAATGGCGTTTTGTTATATGGTTTTTGAGTCGTTCAGCAACCAAAGCATATAATGTCTCGGCTAAGGTGAACGATAAATCACCCCGACAAACTAAGGCTTCAATGATAAAATCATGATCCGCAAAGGTTTGAGAAATATGAAAATAACTTTGTTCGTTAATTTCAGCATTACTGTTATGCAGCACGCTCTGAATCACGATGGGCGTATTGGTTTGGATTAACGCTGAGGAAATAGTGGGAGGGACACGTTCACGTTGTGAAATGGCCACCAATTTTTTTACATCATCATTGACGCGCACAAGCTCTAAAAGATCATGCTCAGTCAGAACTTTAGAGGATTTCAATATGTCTTCTGCGACCTCATAATCATCATAAGCTAAGGAAAGCACAATATCATGCGGGGCATTCATATTATCTTTGAGGGATTCGGCCAATACTTTACGTACTTGCAGGGCGGTATCTCTCATGAGTAAACGAAAAATATCAATCGCTAATTTATTTGCTTTAGGCGTGAATGTTGAATGATTATAACTTTCCGCGACTTTTTGCGCAATCGTTGCGCGCACTTGTGACGAAGGCTCGCGCACAAGTTTATTAATATCATCATATGTAATTGCCATAGTTACCTCTTACCTATGATAATACACGGTTCGAGTAAATATCTAATTAAAAACTATAAACCAATATAAATTAAAATCAAATTTTAGGTAAATATGAGATAAAAAAATGCCAAAGAAAAAGTTGCGAAAAAACTGGCTGGGGTGGGAGGGTTCGAACCTCCGAATGACGGTATCAAAAACCGTTGCCTTACCACTTGGCTACACCCCAATCTGATATGTTTTTTATATAGCTAAGTTTGACGTAGGATTCAACCCTAAAACTATAATTATGCACATTATTAGGTGCGCAACAAAAAACATGTGGTGATCCCGACAGGATTCGAACCTGTGACCTACTGATTAAAAGTCAGTCGCTCTACCAGCTGAGCTACGGGATCGTGCAAGAGAACCCATAACATAGAGAGTTTGTGACGCTTGTCAATCGCAAAAATCATATAAATGTAATTTTTATCACCTATGCCGATCCCACATCAAAGATGCGGTGCATCTCCTTCTATAATGAAGCGCATAAAAAGGTTGCGTTATGTAGGAAATATTGCTATAAACCTCATGCTATTATGTGTATCGCATAAT
This sequence comes from Alphaproteobacteria bacterium, assembly GCA_004292675.1. Taxonomy (GTDB): domain Bacteria; phylum Pseudomonadota; class Alphaproteobacteria; order Rickettsiales; family UBA998; genus RDZH01. The sequence continues at coordinate 10,608 of RDXO01000011.1, forward strand.
GCACTATCACACACATTACGTCGTTTCCAGTGGCATAGCCGCAAATGCGTAATGGAGGTTTAACTGGAACAATTTTGGAGTATTTATGTCTGCTATTTCTTTTTCAATGAAGGATTTAATCGAAGCTGGTGTGCATTTTGGGCACAAAACTAAGCGTTGGAATCCTAAAATGGCCCCCTTTATTTATGGTGTGCGCAATGATACGCACATTATCGATCTTAATAAGACTGTGCCTTTAATGTATAATGCCTTGCAAGCTGCCTATGATGTTGCGAAATCAGGTGGGCGTGTATTGTTTGTAGGTACAAAGCGTCAGGCTGCTTCTCCTGTGGCGGATACAGCGCGTGCGTGTGGTCAGTTTTATGTCAATCATCGTTGGCTTGGCGGGATGTTAACTAACTGGAAAACCATTCAAAATTCTATCCGCAGAATGTATGATGTAGAAGATGCGATGGCGAATAATAATGAAGAATATACGAAAAAAGAATTGTTGAATATGCAACGTGATTACACGAAGCTCGATCTTTCGCTTGGCGGTATCCGTAAAATGGGGCATGTGCCTGATTTGGTGATCGTGATCGATGTTGTGTTTGAAGATTTGGCAGTGAAAGAAGCAAACAAATTAGGCATCCCTGTTATCGGTATTGTTGATACCAACGCGGATATTGCGGGTATTAATTACCCAATTCCAGGCAATGATGATGCAACCAAAGCGATTATACTCTATTGTGATTTATTTGCGCAAGCGATTCGTCAGGGAATGCGCGATGGAGGCATTGCGCTTCCCGAAGAACAAAGCCGTGGCGATATGAAGCGCACTGAAGATGCCATGAGTGCAGGTGAACCGCGTCGTGAACGTGGTGGCAAGATGCGTGAAGTGACGGTCGGAAGTTTTGAAGATCTTGCTGCGGAAGCAAAACGTAGTGCTATCAATTAATATTTTAAGTTATATAGAGAGAATTATATGAGCGTTATATCAGCGAGCCAGGTTAAAGAATTGCGGGAAATCAGCGGAGCAGGCATGATGGATTGCAAAAAAGCATTAGAAGAAAATGCAGGCAATATCCAAGATGCCGTGGATTGGCTTCGTAAGAAAGGTTTGGCAAAAGCCGCGAAAAAAGCTGGGCGTGTTGCTGCAGAAGGTTTGGTTGCGCTTGCAACATCAGGCAACCAAGGTGTCATTATTGAGTTGAACTCAGAGACGGATTTTGTTGCACGTAATGAGCAATTCCAACAGCTTGCGGAAGCAATCGCACAAACAGCGTTGAACACAGATGCATCCATTGATGCGATTAAGTCTGCACCGTGCATGGGCAAAAATGTTGATGCTGCGATTGTTGATGCGATTGCAGGGATCGGTGAAAATATGAATCTACGTCGTGCGGTGCAGGTGCGTGTTGAGCAAGGCTTGGTCAGTTCCTATGTGCATAGTGCAGTAAAAGCAGGGCTTGGCAAAATTGGTGTATTGGTTGCGTTGCACACCAATCAGCCAACGAATGATGCGGTGATTGCACTCGGCAAACAGCTTGCGATGCATATTGCTGCAGCACGCCCTGAAGCATTAACCCGCGATGGTGTGGATGCAAGTCTATTAGAGCGTGAGCGAGCAGTATTCAAAGATCAAGCGATTGCTTCAGGTAAAACAGAAGAAATTGCTGAGAAAATGGTGGAAGGGCGTATCCGTAAATTCTACGAAGAAGTGGTGTTGCTTGAGCAAAATTTTGTTATTGATGGCAAAACAAAAATCTCTGATGTGGTGGCGAATGTGGCAAAAGATGCAGGATGCACCATAGCGATTGCAGATTATGCTATTCTTGTCCTCGGTGAAGGTGTGGAGAAAGAAGAAACTGACTTTGCTGCAGAAGTTGCTGCAGCGGTTGCAGGGGCTTAAAGAACCTATCGCTAGGTCGCCCTATAAACAGATGAACTAGTGCTGCGAATGTTCGATAGGCGTGTTCTTGAGAAAGAACTAACTTATCGAACATACTTATTAGTACGCGTTTTTATGTACGGTGATAGAGATGCCGTATAGTCATGGAAATAAAATATAAAAAAATGCTGAAATCTAAGAAAATATCTTGATTTATTTTTTTATCTGCTCTATAAAACCTTCATAACTTGTTCTCTATGCGTTTAGATTCTAAACGCTCCCATTTTATGTCACACGATAACGTGTCCAATCCGTCCAATGACGAAAACGTTGTTCCGCACGTAAGAATGACAGTTCGTCCCATTAATGTCGCTGATATTATTGGCATGATCATGGCTGGATTTTCTCCCGAGCAAATCGAAGCGTTTGTAGCTTCTGGTGCGCAGGTGATTGAAATCAGCGTTGATGAACAGGATAGCGATTCTACAGTGTAGTTCGCTTATCCTAAAAAAAAGACTCTATCCCACCTCGGGATAGAGTCTTTTTTTTTGTGCGTGTTAAGAGAATCTTAGGTTGAGTTGGGTATACTCCTAATTGAGACGATAGATAGAGTGCTTTGACATTATAATGACCTAGTTTCATAAGGTAATTATAAGTCAAAAAGCACTATGTTTCATATATTTATAGTCGTTTCGTGACATAAAAAATGAGTCATTTTTTTGTCAAACGACTATAGCGGTCGTTTCATAATCAACGAGCAAATAGCTCAATTTTTATTAATTTTTTATTAATTTTCAAGTCCACGTAGGAGTTTACCATGGCACTTAATTCAATTAACACCAACATAGCGGCAATGGCAGCACAAGGCAATATTCGTATCGCATCGAATAATGCA
>RDXO01000023.1 GCA_004292675.1 Alphaproteobacteria bacterium
GTTCTTCAAACAAGGTATCCGACGCATCCTCTATGCAGCACTGAACCTCACCACAATCCCAAAACTATGGCATTACGCTAAACTTGTCGGGTGGTGAGCATGCACGCAAATAGTCCTTGACGTAGCGCAAAAAATTGGTTAAAAAGCTATGATAAAAAAGTGAAATAACTAAGTGAGTTTTCTATGGCTAAGCGTTGCGCCTTGACTGGTAAGTCTATTCAATTTGGAAATAATGTGTCCCACTCTCAGCGTAAGACGCGCCGTAGGTTTGACCCGAACATGCAAAAAATCAGCGTTCTCAGCGAAACATTGGGTGAGCGCATTACGTTAAAAATCCCTGTATCCACATTGCGTACTATTGAGCATAATGGCGGGATTGATTCATTCTTGTTGAACACCTCCAACCTAAAACTAACGGCTGATGCGATTACGTTGAAAAATAAAATTAAACGTAAAGTTACTGCAACCGCATAAATTTCTTGCATAAGCAGATAATAATCGACAAGTCGTCTTTTGAAAGAAAGACGGCTTGTTCTTTTTGTTTATAGTGCTTCCATTATATAATGGTAAAAGCACTATAAATCATAGTGTTATAGTCGCACTTGACATAAAAAATGAGTCATTTTTTTGTCAAACGACTATATAGTGCTTCTACATCACGTTCCCCTTTGATAATGTTCATGACATCAGAATCCCCCACAGCTCCCCAGCAGCCCTATAATAGTTCATTAGTCAAAAAGCATATGGCACGTATTGCTGCCGTGCAGTGCATCTATGCCTCATTGATGGATGCGACAACCCCGCTTCCGACGCTAATTGCATTACAGCTCGAACAAAAAGGTGAAGATGCGTGGCTTCCTAAAATACCTGATAAAAAACTCTTACAAGGGATTGTGCTTGGCACACATGAGATGCATAAAGCACTCAATGCCCGTCTTGCGGAATCATTAGGCGAACGCTGGACAGGAACACGTATGCCTTTAGTCATGCGCGCTTTGTTGCTCTGCGCCCTCTATGAGGCACTCTACACCCCTGCGCTTCGTCCGATTATTATTATCGATGAATATGTTGGTGTTGCCGATGTATTCTTAGATGATCCCGATATTGGCTTTGTGCATGGCGTATTGCATGAGTTGATGCACAGTTTGCGCCCCAAGGATATGCCGCAAGCGTCGCTATGAATGATATGCACATGATGAGTTTTGGGGCATCACGCCGTCAGGTATTGGTAGGAAAAATACGCACCGTGGCGGAGGATCGCCCATTGCGCTTAAGTTGTGGGCGTGAACTCTCCCATATTCCCGTTGCCTATCAAACCTATGGTACGCTAAACGAGGCAAAGGATAACGCTATTCTCATCTGCCACGCCCTCACGGGGGATCAATATGTTGCCTCAGGCAATCCCGTCACGGGCAAAGCGGGATGGTGGAACTTTATGGTGGGATCAGGCAAGCCTATTGATACGGATCGCTTTTTCGTCATTTGTTCCAATGTCTTGGGTGGCTGCATGGGAACGTATGGTCCAAAACATCACGATGCCGAAGGGAATGTGTTAGGTCTCAACTTCCCTGTTGTCACTATTAGCGATATGGTGGCGGTGCAGCAACGCCTCATTGAGAGCTTCGGGATCACCCAACTTTTCGCGGTGATTGGTGGTTCAGTCGGAGGGATGCAGGTGCTGCAATGGGCGGTGGATTTCCCTAACATGGTACGTTGCGTGATACCGATGGCAACAGCAGCACGGCATAATGCTCAGAATATCGCCTATCATGAGATTGGGCGGCAAGCAATTATGGCAGACCCAGATTGGCAGGGTGGCGCATATCATGATGCGGGGACGTTCCCTGTGAAAGGCTTATCCATCGCACGGATGACGGCGCACGTCACCTATCTATCTGAAAACGCCTTGCAGCATAAATTCGGACGTATGCTGCAACATGGTGAGGTTCTGGATTTCACCTTTGATGCCAATTTTCAAGTGGAAAGCTATCTACGGCATCAAGGGGTGAGTTTTGTCGAACGCTTTGATCCGAACTCCTATCTTTATGTGACGAAAGCAGCCGATTATTTTGACCTTGCGCAAGCGCATGATGGCGCGCTCTCGCTTGCCTTTGCGCACACGCCCGTATCCTTCTGTTTGCTTTCTTTCACCACCGATTGGCTTTATCCCACTATGGAGACCCGCCATATTGTGCGCGCCCTCAATGCGCAAGGGGCAGATGTGAGTTTTGCAGAAATTGATTCCCCCTATGGGCATGATGCGTTCTTGATGGAAGATACACATATCATGAATGTATTAGGTGGCTTTCTGGATGGCAAAGCCAAGAAGTTTGGGGTGGGGGTTTAGGGGTGCGGATTCTTCTTGCTTTTTTACCATCGTCATTCCTGCGAAGGCAGGAATCCAATAATGTCTTTTTGTTCTGGATACCCGCCTTCGCGGGTATGACATATTTTATAAAGTAGCACATGTATGAATGATGAGAGCAAAACACCCGACCTCGTTCCCGCCCACACCAAGCCGCATTATTGGATTATGATCCGTGGGGCGGAGGTGTGGAATCGTTGGGCGCGTGGTGGAGCAACTGACGATTGGTTTTCTCACATAGATAAAAAAATTATAAATTTGAAAGGATTAGATGCAAAAAAATTAGAAGCATTTAAGGCACTGATACCTTTAGGGAAAGCGGAAGGTGATGCGAAAATTTTAGAAGAAATATTGGCAGACATAAGAACATTTTGTGTTACTCCCCATTCAGGAAGCAGGATTGCAGCGCAAGATTTTGAACAACAACATCTTCCTGTTAGTGCTGGTAATATTGATTTCAGAAGCACTCTATGGAATTCACCTTATCGGATTCTCAGAGAATATGATACAGATGAAAAAGCTATCTTATTACGTACAAGATTAAGTGAAATCTTAAAAACAAAACTATTTGACAGTGATGTTGATCTTGTTATTGATTGCATCGATATTGACTTTGAGGAGTTCGTTTTTCCTGATTCCGTATACTTTGATGGTGCAAGATTCGTTGGAAATGCAAATTTTCTTCGAACACAATTTGTTAGCAATGTAAGTTTTTCAGAAACATCCTTTCAGGATGAAGCATGGTTTGGAGGAGTGCAATTCTACAGTCAAGTACTATTCAAACGAACACGGTTTTGTAACGAGGCATACTTCAATCAAGCCAAATTTCACTGGGTGGTCAAATTTAAGAAAGCACATTTCTATAGTTTTGGAACGTTTGTATACAGCACGTTCGCTTACGATGCAGATTTCTCACACGCCACCTTTTATCACGTACCAAACATAAGTGGTGCGGAGTGCGAAGGATTATGGATATTCCCCAAAGAAGAAGAATGTTGGTCAAAGATCAAACCCGATGCAGGATTCGAGGGCAGCGAGCTTAGCAATGCTTGGCAAAGAATCGAACTAGCGTACAGCCAAATCCGCAAGCGAATGGAGGAATTGAAGCTGCATCATTGGGAATTGTTTTTCCATGCCAAGGAGATGGAAGCACAGCGTCAACAGCTCCTCGCTCAGAAAGCACAGATTAAGGTAGAGATAGTCACGCAGTTCAAGACCTTGATACAGGGCAAAAAACGATCAAAAATGTCATTCCTGCGAAGGCAGGAATCCAAGCTACCAACTAATGCACGGTTACCTGCCTCCGTAAATAAAGCCGATCCCCCTCCTCAGATCAAACAAAAGATTAAAACCTTACTCAAAGTATATGTCCGCGAATGTCTTTACACAGCGTATAAAAACACTTCTGATTACGGGCAGAGCATCGCTCGACCGATTTTTTGGATATTCTATTGGATAATCGCATGTGCATTTGTGTATTGGATCATTATTGGAATAACAACTAGCTTTGTTCTAACCTCAGGCGGGGTAATCAAAACAGCATTCCTACACGCATTCTATAATGTGCTTCCTAATATATCCACAGAAACTTCTATGAGTGAGGCAACCTTAACAATATGCAAAAAAGATATGAATTGTTTGGGGGCGTTTTACATCGTCGCCACCTTCCACAAACTCGTCTCCTTTTTCCTCTGGTTTCTCCTTGGTCTGGGCATACGCAATCGCTTTAAGCTACGGTAAGGTAATTTTCCCTCATGAACGCATCCATTCCTTCCTCAGAACTCCCTTTATTCGATCAATTACGTGAGATCATGCGCACCTTGCATGATCCTGTGCAGGGTTGCGCGTGGGATGTGCAGCAGACATTTGCTACCATTGCCCCCTATACGATTGAAGAAGCCTATGAGGTGCAAGATGCCATCCTTCGTGGGGATCGCACGGCTTTATGTGCCGAATTGGGGGATTTATTGCTGCAAGTAATGTTCCATAGCCAAATGGCAGAAGAAGAAGGCAGTTTTACGCTGGATGATGTGGTGCGCGGCATTATAGAAAAAATGATCCGCCGTCATCCGCATATATTCGGATCAGATGCCATGCGTGATGCAGAATCACAAGCGCAGGCATGGGAAGCGCACAAAGCACAAGAACGCCGTAATGCAGGGCATAGCTCCCTGATGGATGATGTGCCACGGAATCTTCCTGCTTTGGTACGGGCGCACAAGCTCCAAAAACGTGCAGCACACGTAGGGTTTGATTGGGCAACGATCACCCCTGTATGGGAGAAAGTACACGAAGAACTAGCAGAACTTCATGAAGCGCACATTTCAAGAAACCATGCGCACACCCATGAAGAATTGGGCGATCTGTTGTTTGTTCTGGTCAATCTTGCCCACCATATGGGGTGCGCCCCCGATGATGCGCTGCACGCTGCCAATCATAAATTCGAGCAACGCTTTCGTGCCATGGAAGCCATGGCACATAGCGAAGGCACAAGCCTTGCGAATGAATCACTTACGCAACAAGAAGCACGCTGGCAGAAAGTCAAACGACTATAGCAACTGCGCCAACCGCACCAACTCGATAAATTCCGCACGATAGCCAAACGGATCGCGCCCTTTCGCTTGTTGTGCTAATGCGATCACATCCGCATAGCTAAAGCCGTTCATCATGGTTGAGCCACGCATTAATTGCCCAAAGGCAGCGACTGCAGCAGCAAAACGTGCATCATCGGATGCATCCTTATTATCCTTCACCTCTTTGAGGCGAGTGATGGGTGTACTCATCAAACGGCTTGTATCCTGCTGTGGTAGCTTATAGCGAATTTTCAAAAAGCCATATTCATCAGCATAGTCTGTGGTTGAAGGCGGAGCATCCGTAGGTGAACCATAACGCGATGCATCAATCAAACGCGCTTTGCTCTCGGTTGGGGTGATTTCATAGAGTGCTGTCACGCTATGCCCTGCGCCAATTTCTCCTGCATCCACGGCATCATTGTTAAAATCTTCACGGCGCAATGCACGTGTTTCATAGCCAATCAAACGATATTCTGCAACACGCTGCGGATTAAATTCCACTTGAATCTTCACATCCTTAGCGATGGTGTACAAAGTGCTGCTTGCTTCATCCACAAGCACTTTGCGTGCCTCATTAAGGCGGTCAATATAAGCAGCATTGCCATTACCATTTTGGGCGAGGCTTTGCATCATCGTATCATGATAATTCCCTTGCCCAAAGCCTAACACAGACAAGAATATGCCTTGCGTGCGTTTCTTGGCAACATAGTCTTTTAACGCCTCAGGATCAGCAATACCGACATTAAAATCACCATCCGTGGCAAGAATAATGCGATTAATCCCATCCTTATCAAAATGACGCTCTGCTAGGGCATAGGCTTGCTTGATCCCTTCCGCACCTGCCGTACCTCCCCCTGCATAGCAATGCTCTATCGCGTTTACAATCACTTGTTTTTCACGCACTTTGGTTGGCTCAAGTGCAATGCCTGCACTGCCTGCATAGGTAACAATCGCCACGCTATCTTCAGGCTCTAAACTTTGCAACAACAACTTCATAGAGTTTTTTAGCAATGGCAATTTATTTGGTTCATCCATTGATCCAGAAGTATCAATCAAAAAAACAAGATTGCTGCGCGGTTTATGGTCTGGTACGATTTCATGCCCCTTAATGCCAATATGGAGTAATTTCGTATCTTTATTCCATGGTGTGGGCATAATGCTGAGTGTGGGCGCAAAAGGTTCTTGTTTATCCTTAGGGGGCGCATAATCATAGGGGAAATAATTGATCATTTCTTCAATACGCACCGCATCTTTCGGGGGGATGCTATGATTGTTCAATGATGCCCGCAAAAATGCGTAGGATGCCGTATCCACATCAACAGAAAAGGTTGACACCGCTTCTTCCTTGACTAATGTAAGCGGATGTTCTGATGCTGAGGGGAACTGATCGCGCTCTTCATGATAACCATGTGGTATAGCATAGTCTGCACGTTCATAATCTTGCATAGGTGCTGCTGCCATCACAGGTTTTCGGCTCGGACTCTTTTTAGCAAGATCTTGTGGTTTTATTGTTTGTGGAGCATTAAAAGCACCCATTGCGGATGGCTCTATATTCTTGAGAATACTCTCCATCGAAGCATCTTGGGTAGGCACAGGCGCAGGTGGAAGATCAGGCATTGCTTCCGCCAAAGGCGCACTGATTGGGCTTGGTGCAGAGGCAACTGTGGTGGATTGCACTTCTTGGTGCAACATTGTGGAATTGAGTAGTGCAATAATAAGCGTAGCCGCGCATAATCCGCCTGCTACTTTATATGATTTTTTCATAAAAGCTCCTTGGTTGTGATGCAACACGGCGTGTGCTGCATTCATAAGACGAAGCCAAAATGCATTTCCTTGGGTGCGTGGTGCATTTTTTTGCGAAAATTGTTGCATCGCGCTCGCAATCGCACGTTCTTCTGCCTGCACATCATGGGCAGGTGGTACGCCTTGACGCATCAGATGCGCTATTTCATCCAAAGGATCATGCATGTTCCTTCTCCATTGCCACGGTTAAAATTTTGCGAATCTCATGCATACGCCATGAAATGGTGGATTCTTTGCATTTCAGAATCTCTCCTACTTCTGCATGGCTTAAGCCTTCTGCTAACACCAGCAACGCTGTTTCTTTGAGAGGTGATCGTAGATGCGCAACGGTACGATACAGCCATTGGATTTTTTTATGCTGTTCGTGCGCATCGGCTGTTTCAAGTGCATTCAGTTCTGTATATCCCTTATCACGTTGCCGATCTAGGGTGCGTTTTTTATACGCATCACGGCACTGATTCACCACAATACGGTACAGCCATGTGGTAAAAGCCCCCTTATTTTGATAGGTTGCGAGCTTATCCACCAAGAGCAGACACACTTCTTGCGCAATGTCTTCTGCATCCTGTTGATGCCCCGTAAAGCGATAAGCAACACGGTAGATCATGGGATAATGGCTATTCAGGAGCTTCTGAAACGCCACATTATCCCCCCTACATGCCTCATGAATGAGCGCAACATTATCGTGGATCATTCCATCTTACTTCGCACCACTCGGGGCATGGGCAATATGCTGTTCCACGGCTTGGATCGTGCCGTGAAGCTCTGCACCCTGCTTAATATGTGTCTGAGGGGTAGGAAGCGGAAGTTTTCCTTGCATCATCTGATGATTCTGCACATAATGCATCCCTTTATCCACGGCTAAATGCAATGCTTCAAACGCCAATAAGGTATGCGGGCTAAGTGCAGGGGCATCATTGGATAGAGCAGGCGGTTTATCCTTCACATGATGAAACGCCTCAGTAATATGCGTGATATTAAAACCATCCCGTGCTTCAATCGCCTTAAGCTGTTGTGAGAGTATCTCTGCATTTATCTCATCGGGCTTCATATCAAGTGCGGAGCAACATAATTTTTGATGTGCTTCAGAAAGTGCATGAAACGCTGTATCAACAACCAACAAATCAGTCGCTCTTAAGCGTAGCGATGCATCAGGAAGTGCCGCGATCTTCTCAATATGCGCGTCCATTGCAGGTGTATTGAGATGGCGAATCGTTGCCTCACATTCAGGGGCATAATACTCACTCATTGGATGGGTGGATACCGCATCAACAGTCGGATGAAGGTTCTCTTGTTCTTGTTTGATCGCTAATTCGCGTTGTTCTTCAACCTTGTTAAAATCAAGTACCGCTAGTTTTTTCTCGTCACCATCACGGGCATCATTCACAAAATTCTGCGCTTTCTTGATGCGCCCAGCAGAACGGCGCACCGTATCAACCTTTTGCGACGTTGGTTGCAAAATCGCACTATTGACTGCGCTTGCAGCAGCAAGCACTTCCGACATTGCCGTAAACATTTCATCCCGATCTTCGGGTGATGCATCATCAATCAATCCAGCCATTTCTTGCGCGAGTGACATCATGGATGCAAACAATGCCGCTAAATCGGCATCAGGCACTGACGTGGGCGACGGCTCTTGAAGTGCTTTATCAGGCGTAGGAACTACCTGCATGTTGGTTATTTCCTGCTGAGCTTCAACGACACCTACCAGATAGGAGGAAGTCATTTTAGCTGGTTCGACTGCAAAACCATCGGTCATACACATTATCCTATGCGCTATTAAAAATACGTTCCGTCATTATAGAACAAGAATGATGTCAATAATATGACAAAAAGGTATTTTTTTACGCGATCGCGCTTTTTTTATGTCCGCACCCTCACTATGATTCATAGAGTTCTAGTGGCAGATCATCGGGGTCGGCAAAAAAAGTAAAGCATTTGCCAGTCAACTCATCAGTACGAATAGGCTCTACTTCAATGTCGTGCGATCTCAGATAGTCACATGCTTTATCCAGATCATCAACGGCAAAGGCTAGATGACGCAAACCACATGCTTCAGGTCGTGACGTTCTTTTGGGCGGTTCCGGAAATGAAAATAGTTCTATTTGCGTGTTTGCGTCTACGCGCAAATCAAGCTTATATGATTTCCTTTGTTCCCTATAGGTTTCAGCAATAATTTCACATCCCAGAATCGTAGTAAAAAAATGCCGTGATCGTTCATAATCCGAACAAATCACGGCGATATGATGTATACCTTTAATATCGAGCATCCATAGTCCTTTACTGATGAATCAGCAGCACTATAGTGCTTGGCAGAAAAAGTTTCAACTGTTTGTGCAGTACGTCCTATTGATGTAACAAAACCTAGCGTGACTTTGTGATGCATCTATGGTATAGAACCATCACCATGAACCCTAGCGAACCACCACTACACAACAAAAAAGCCTCAGAGATTCTGATTGCACTTTCGCACCGCTTCACCGCACAAACCGTTAGCATCCGCGAACTTAGGGATGCATTATCAGGAACGATTTATGCACTATTATTATTGGTGCTGGCATTACCAAACCTCATCCCCTTCCCCGTCCCTATTGCTTCCACCATCACCTGCATCCCCCTATTTTTAGTATCATCCCAGCTTGTCATCAATAAAACCACACCATGGTTACCGCAGCGTTTTTTGAACGCCAACATCAAACAAGAACATTGGCAAAAAATATGCACCTATAGCGTGCCATTCCTCAAAAAATTAGAACGTTATATTAAACCTCGCTTCCCATGGCTTGTGAATTATCCTGCGGATCGCGCAATCGCGTTTATTTGTGTTTTGTTATCCCTGCTTATCATCCTTCCTATTCCCTTAGGCAATGCCCCTCCTGCTTTAGCGATTTGCTGCTTCTCTTTAGCACTTTTGCAGCGTGATGGACTGTTTGTTCTCTTGGGCATCGTCTGCTCCATTGCAAGCCTTGTGATCATCAGCACCATCCTCGGTGGCGCGTTCCTCATGGCATCGCGTATATTTTAATATAAGGCTTCCATTATATATATCACATTAAACCCTTATATCTATCACATGCACAGCTAATGCGGAATTTTCCGTGAAGAATGCATTATCCTACTTGCATTTATTACATTTACCTTCTATCAATATATAAGGCTATTCTTATATTCTTATGTCTAGCTATGCTACAATCATTTTACTACAACGCAACACAGCCCTATTTTATAGCAATTCAACTTTATCAATGCGCATTTTATGCTTCATTTATAAAACTAGGTACTGCTATACAGCATTAAAAAAATCGAGCAATTCCTCAACGCCACAATTCCCTAAAATGGGGCATTTGTGCATTGGATTGCTCTAGTTACACATATTTTTCACACGCATGTGCTAAGGTTATCCTCATGACACGGTTTTTTCCATCGCTGCACCGTTCTTTATTGATGTTTGCACTCTTTTTTGGTTTAGTCACGGAGGGGGTATGTATGGAATCTTCTGCATCAAAAACACCACTGACTATGAAATTCACCACGATTGACGGCAAAGAATTTTCACTTGCCGATCAACGTGGCAAAGTTTTACTTATTGTGAATACTGCCTCACGATGTGGGTTTGCCAAGCAATATCAAGGACTACAAAAACTTTGGGAACGCTACCGTGATCGCGGACTCGTGGTGCTTGCCATACCATCGAATGATTTTGGCAATCAAGAGCCTTTAGATGGCGCGTCCATCAAGGAATTTTGTGACATCAATTATAATATCACCTTCCCCATCATGGCAAAAACCCAAGTGCGCGGCAAAGATGCTCATCCATTTTACCAGCATGTGCGCGAACAATTTGGTTTTAGTGGCGCGCCTAAATGGAACTTCCATAAATATGTGATTGATCGCAACGGGCATCTGATCGATTGGTTTTCATCCCTTACTGCTCCCAATGCTGGCGCACTAACTGAAACGATTGAACAATTATTGAATGAACCCGTTGAATCTAGGCAGGCATCGCAATAAAAGCATCAATATCTTCTGGTGACGATAGATTACTGCACCCCATATCTTTATGAATACGCTTATTTAATCCGCTCAACACCTTGCCATGTCCGATTTCTAGCATATGCTCCACGCCTTGCGTTGCCATGCGCTGCACCGATTCACGCCAACGCACACGCCCCGTGACTTGCTGCACCAATAACTCACGAATGACATTCGGATCACGCGCCACATCAGCCGTAATATTGGCGATTAACGGCACGCACGGCGCGTGTATCGTAATGGATGTTAATGCCTCACGCATCACTTCTGCTGCTGCTGCAATCAATGAACAATGAAAAGGCGCGCTCACATTCAGTTCAATGGCGCGTTTTGCACCTGCATCTTTTGCTTTTTGGATGGCATGTTCGACTGCCTCACGCGTGCCACTCAAAACAATTTGACCCGGCGCATTATCATTGGCAATCTCAACAATCCCCATATTCTGTATATTCGCAAGCAATGCTTCCACCTGCTCCAATTCCAAACCAAGAATCGCTGCCATCGTACCCACACCTACGGGTACGGCATCTTGCATCGCACGCCCACGCACGCGCAAAAGTCGTGCCGTATCCCCCAAAGACATAGCACCAGAGGCGCACAGAGCCGTATATTCTCCCAATGAATGCCCTGCAACGCACATGGCACGCGCTGCCACACGGATTCCCGCTTCTTGCTCCAACGTCCGCACCATTGCCATCGAAGTCACCATAATAGCAGGCTGTGCATATTCTGTACGCGTCAATAAGGCTGCATCATCCCCAAAGATGATTTTAGAAAGATACATGCCAAGTGCTTCATCCACTTCATCAAAGGTCTGCTTTGCTATGGGGAACGCATCATAAAATGATCTACCCATCCCTAATTCTTGTGAACCTTGCCCCGGAAATACCCATGCGTGACGCGTCATAAAATATGCCTATTGATTTGTTAAACTAGGTTCGGTTGAATTTTCGCTGATGCGCTAGCGAAAATGGTGGATTTGCGAGAACCGCAACGGAGTGTACATAGAAGTACATGAGTAACGGAAGCGCAGCAAAACGCCATTTGCAGCCAGCAGCAGTAGAAAAAGCAACAGAAGCTATGTGATTTATACCTCATCTGTAGCATTATTGCACTGACTCGTCAACTTTTTCCTCAAAGCACCCCTATCAGGACTATTACGAGATAGCGGAATGTATATGTTTTTCTATGATAATGCAAAATTTATGATTTTTCTTATCTCAATGTCAGGGTAAATAAGCTATGAAACTTTCCAAAACAGATGCGGATACGTTCTACCGACTAATGTGGGCATTGCAACATTTCGTGAATACAAAGCTGCGCATCGTTCCTGAAGCACATAGCGTATTGGAATATGCACAATGTCCTATGGATGATAAACTCAAGGTCAGGGAGGCACTTCTCGCAGATAAAAAACTGATCGAGGAATTTGTTCGCGTACATCCTCAAGAATTCTCAAATGATGAACTGGCGATTGTTTCTGGATGGCGGCATTTCGTATCTGATCGCTTCTACATTGAACGCCTCCTAAAAAAATACGCCATTTTTATCTTGGGCGACGAGGTCTACGGCGTATCAGGGATCACCGAAAGTTTCTCCGAAATTATTCACCCGTCTTACCTTCCGTTATGTGTACACACTGCATTATTACCGTTCAAAGGGCGCATCATTTATGATGGGATATTTGAATCCTATAACGTCATGTTCGGCAGAAATATTACGAGCGAATTGAAGGATACGTACATGACTGCAAAGAACGAAAAACGCATCATCGAAACTCTCCCTACATAGGTGTATAGATATATATACCCTTAACTGCATTTTTTTGTAGCATTTACAACAAAAAAGGCTTATAGGTTAGTATACTTCTATTCTGAAGCCCTGATGCGCACCATGCATCCTTTTCTTTCCCCTCATGATTACTGATTGTTGTTCCTATGCATATTAAAGAGTTAAAAAAGCAAAAACCTGCTGAATTATTTGCGCTTGCTGAATCTTACGGGGTAGAAAATCCTAGTGGGATGGTGAAGCAAGAACTAATTTTTTCTATTTTGAAAAGTCATGCAGCCAATGAAGAACAAATTTATGGCGGTGGCACAATAGAAGTATTGCATGATGGATTCGGCTTTTTGCGCTCCCCCGAAGCGAATTATCTTGCGGGCGCGGATGATATTTATGTAGCTCCCCATTTTGTACGCCAATTTGGTTTGCGCACAGGTGATACGATTGAAGGGGAACTCAGCCCACCCAAAGAGCATGAACGCTATTTCGCGCTGGAAAAAGTGAACAGCATCAATGGCGATGAACCAGAGCGTTGCTTACGCAAGGTCAATTTTGACAACCTCACGCCCATCTTTCCTGATGAACGCTTTGTCTTGGAACAAGAAAAGCCAATGAAAGATATGAGTTGTCGCGTCATTGATATTTTCTCCCCCATCGGTAAAGGGCAGCGATGCTTGCTTGTCGCACCGCCTAAAACGGGAAAAACCGTATTAATGCAAAATATCGCACAGGCGATTACCACCAATAATCCTGAATGCACATTGATTGTCTTGCTGGTAGATGAACGCCCCGAAGAAGTCACGGATATGGCACGCTCGGTTAAAGGCGAAGTGGTGTCCTCCACTTTTGATGAACCAGCGCATCGTCATGTGGCACTTGCAGAAATGGTCATTGAAAAAGCCAAACGCTTGGTAGAACATAAAAAAGATGTGGTGATCCTGCTGGATTCCATCACCCGTTTAGCCCGCGCCTATAATACCGTTGTGCCATCTTCTGGCAAAATCCTCACAGGTGGTGTGGATGCCAATGCCTTGCAACGCCCGAAACGCTTCCTTGGTGCAGCACGCAACATTGAAGATGGTGGATCACTAACAATCATTGCGACAGCCTTGATTGACACAGGATCGCGTATGGATGAAGTGATTTTTGAAGAATTCAAAGGCACAGGCAATTCCGAAATCGTGTTGGATCGCAAAATGTCTGACAAACGCCTCTTCCCATCCATGGATGTATCGAAATCAGGTACACGCAAAGAAGATTTACTAATGGAAAAAGGCGATCTTGCGAAAGTATGGATGTTGCGCCGTATCCTTGATCCGATGGGTGCGAGCGATGCGATGGAGTTCCTGCTCAAGAAAATGAAGGAAACAAAATCCAACGCTGAATTTTTTGATATGATGAATTCTTAAAGAGCTTAGAGGTTATGCCATCACTAAGCGCGCAACAGAAAATATGACAGTTCCGTGAATTTTATACCAAAGCCGCGTGATTTTTATTGTGCCGTATGTATAAAAAAATTTATAATCATTTCCTATGACAATCCACGGTTTTTTTCAAGATTTTCTCTCTAATGCGCTTTTTCCTACTTCTATTGTGGCAGGAACGTTTGCTGCAGATTATTTGCGTCAGTCAGGTCGCAATGAATCGATGCAGTGTTTTGGTTTGTTTGGAACGGGCGTTGCTACAGGATTAACCTTAGGTGCAATACAAGGGTGTACAAAAGATCCCATAGAAACCATGATGGCAGATATTCGTCATGAATCAGAACCGCAAGCGGTACAATGGTTAAGAACTGCGACGTTTACTGCACCTGTGGCGGGGCTAGCTGCTATGGTTGCAGCAGCATTAGAATGGTCGGAATATGAGGTTATTTTCAATGATGGTATGACAATAGTGAATCCTCATTTCACAAATTTCGTAAAATATTTCGCGGGAGGGTGTATCGCAACCGCAGCCTTGGTGAATGCCTATGATCATTTTGTTGCTCCGAATTTCACAGATGACGAAATAAAACAATTAACACAAGCAAAAGATGATGCCCTAGCACTTCCTGAAGATGAAGCAAACCAACTACTTAAAGACACCACAGACCGCGTGACCAAATCTTTTGCGGAACGTGTGCGTGGCACACCCTCACCTGATGTTGCCATGCAACAAACACGCTAAGCATCATCATGTTTGCCACCCTGCACATGATGTAAATATTTTACGCTATGCATTTTGTCTTATGCTCCCCCGCAAGCGGGGGAGTAAACCATTCATATCTCATGAGGGGTGGCAAGCATAATCATGCTATTCTTCTTGCTCTGTTTAAGAAAATAGGGTACATAAAGCACTCTTAATGAGTTACTTATGACACAACGCCCTATCCTTGATCTTGTTTCTTTTCCCCATGATCTCCGCCGCCTAAGCGTGGAGCAATTACCTATACTCGCGCAAGAAGTACGCGATGAGCTGATTGAAGTAGTATCCAAAACAGGTGGACATTTAGGGGCGGGGCTTGGTGTTGTTGAACTCACGCTTGCATTGCATTATGTCTTTGATACGCCGAACGATAAAATCATATGGGATGTTGGGCATCAAGCCTATCCGCATAAAATGATCACGGGACGGCGCGCACAACTCCCCACCTTACGCCAAGAAGGCGGGCTATCAGGATTCTGCAAACGCGATGAAAGCCCCTATGATTGCTTTGGTGCAGGACATAGCTCCACCTCTATTTCCGCAGCCCTTGGGATGGCGGTAGCGCGTGATGTACGCGGATGCGATCCGTTTGAAGTGGTTGCCGTCATTGGGGATGGCGCGATGAGTGCGGGCATGGCCTATGAAGCACTCAACAATGCTGGGGCAGAAAAAACCCGCATGTTTATTATTCTCAATGATAATGAAATGTCGATTGCCCCTGCCGTAGGTGCGATGAGTAAGCATCTCTCCAAACTCACCGCATCATCATCCTATCATCAATTCCGCGATTTTAGCAAGCATCTTGCTGAGCATCTTCCAAGCCCCATCCGTCATGCTGCCAAGCGTGCTGAGCGTTATGCACGCGGTGTATCCGTGGGGGGCGGTTCTGTCTTTGAAGAATTGGGGATGTATTATATTGGACCATTAGACGGGCATGACTTGCCCACGCTGATTGACGTACTCCGCAGTGCCAAACATAATGATTGGGATCGCCCCGTACTGCTGCATGTCGCCACACAAAAAGGCAAGGGATTTTCCGCTGCCGAAGCGAATCATGAGAAATATCATGGCGTGAATAAATTTGATGTGCAATCGGGTGAGCAGATGAAGCCCAAAGCCACTGCACCGTCTTATACCTCCGTCTTTGCAGAACAACTGATTAAAGAAGCACGCCATGATCCTGCGATTGTCGCCATCACCGCTGCTATGCCTTCAGGTACGGGACTCAACCAATTTGCTAAACAATTTCCTGAACGCTGCTTTGATGTTGGGATTGCTGAACAACATGCCGTGACTTTTGCTGCAGGTCTTGCCACGGAGGGGATTAAGCCCTTTGTTGCCATTTATTCCACCTTCCTTCAGCGCGGTTATGACCAGTTGGTGCATGATGTCGTCATTCAAAATCTACCTGTACGCTTTATGATTGATCGTGCCGGATTAGTCGGTGCGGATGGTGCAACTCATGCTGGCTTGTTTGATTTAGCCTATCTGTGCTGTTTACCCAATATGGTTGTGATGGCACCCTCCGATGAAGCGGAGTTGGTGCATATGGTGCATACGGCGGCGGCACACAATGATTCTCCGATTGCGGTGCGTTTCCCACGGGGTGAAGGCATGGGGGTAACTTTACCTGACGCGCCCGAAGTGCTTCCGCTTGGCAAAGCACGCATCATTCATACCGCCCAAAACAGCTCTGTTGCCCTGCTCAATTTAGGGGGAAGATTGCGCGCTTGTATGCACGCACGCGAGATGCTCCAACAACAAGGGCAAGATGTCACCATTATTGATGCGCGTTTTGCGAAACCTCTTGATACCGAGATGCTGGATACATTAGTGCGTGATTATGATCATGTCATCACCCTAGAGGAAGGATCGGCTGGTGGGTTTTCTGCACAGGTGATGCTGCACGTATCGCGCACACAGCCACACCGTGCGCACACATTGCACGCACTCATCTTGCCTGATTATTTCCAATCGCATGGTGATCCTGAAAAACTTTACGCCCAAGCAGGGATGGATGCCTATCACATTACGCAACGTGTGCAGCAATGGCAGTGATGAAGGGCATATAACAAAGGATTATCCCGCGCTTTTTCCTGTTGCCATCACCGCTTCCACCACGCGCTCAGGCTGTGGTTGCGCCTCGCTAATGGTAGCAGATGGGGCGGAGGTGCGTGCTTTAATTTCATCCGCTGCCCAAACCAAAAGATCGGGCTGCATATGATTCATCAATAATGGGGCTGTGCGCGTATAGCCAAAATCTTTCATCGCGTCATGCACCACTTCTTTGATGCGGTCGTTCACGGATTGCATCGCCTGTTCTTGTTCAACGCAGGAAGCATCCTGCATTGTCTTCACTAATTCTGGATCACAGCGCAGCATATGTATGTGATAGGCATGTTGCACACCATACATCGTTGCAGCTTGTGCAAAATCTAAAAGAAATGGCATGGTCTTTGGCTGTGTACCTATGTTCATCTCGATCATATTTTTTATCTCAGCACGTGAAATACACACAGCCAATGTCTCTGGATGGATATAAATTCCTTTCTCAGCAGGATCATCAGTCAAGAGAATTGCGGATGGTTGCGTACCGAAGCGTTCACGCACATAGGCAACCCCATCGGCAAAAGCATGGCAAAATTTCGTGAAATCTTCAGGCGCAACAGACCCCGTCAACCGCCCAAGAAGTGCTTCTGGTGTCGGCATCTGCGGACTCGTCATTGCTTTGAAATACGCCACAGCATCATGGATCATCTCAGGATTATGCACGATAGCATCATAATAATGCTGATTCTCAACAGTTAAATCATTTGTCTTTGTCATGGCACGCATCATAATCTACGCACGGGCAAATGAACAATGAATTTTTTATGACAACATTGTCGTTATCCCAACACACGAAATATCGATGCAAGCCTACGCATCCATGTCGCATCATAATGATGCTCTACCACGCACCCTGCACTCTGATAGGCATGAATCAACATCGGCATCGGAGCATCCGCATAAATAGCCACATGTTGCGCCCGCCCTTCAATACGAAACAAGCCAATATCGCCATGCTGCCATGCATCAACCTCACGGCAGGCATCGGATAGGGTAGCATAGAGATGCTGCACGCATGGCATGGTGCTGTAGGCACGCTGATCATGGTGCGTCAAAGGCACGCCATGACGATCAACAAGCTGCAAGGATGCAGCAATGCCCATAAGCAGCCCAAGGCAATCAACACCATAGCGTGTTCGCCCTTGATGCACAAACGGCACACCAAGCCATGAGCGCGCTTCTTGAATAATATCATCTGGAGTATGCTTCATGCCTCACAGCATAAATTGCCCATGATCACTACGGAAGGGGCAATCAACAGCCTTGATTATAATAGCTGCACCAAAAACTATGATCAGGGTCGGGTTCAAAAAACACATCTTCCAACTTCTCAGCATCAGAATGAAGCGGACTAATACCCGTGCCTTGATTCCATAGCCCATCAATATGTTCCAAATCACTGGCGCACGAGGTGAGGGAACAAACGAAAAAAAACAATAGAACATTTCTCATTCTTATACTATACCGTAAGCATTGACTCATTTCAACAATTAAGAAGCTGTGTACGCAGTTTTTGAAAACCGCCGAAACGCTTGTGTTTTTGAGAACCGCAGCGGAGTGTACATAGAAGTACATGAGCAGCGGAAGCACAAAAAACCGAACGTTGCAGGCATTTTGAAAAGCTGTGTATGTAGCTTCTTAGATAGGTGTGCGTTCTGTGGTTTATATTCGCTCTGCTTTGTATCTTATCCTCTTTCTGATTGCGACTATGTGTATTGCACTATGGTATGCACCATGCTTATGGAGCAAAAAACATCATGCCACCAAAGCAAGAATCCCCCTTCTTTGGACAAAAATAGCCTTAACGCTACAAAAGCACATACTTGATCTTGATTATGAGGTACGCACCCATACGCCTTTGCCACAAGGAGGCGTTGTCTATGCAGTCAAGCATCAATCCGCATGGGAGACCATCGCCTTGTGGCATATTATTGATCGTCCTGTCTTTGTATTGAAAAAAGAATTGCTTTCCATACCTCTTTTTGGCGCATACCTTGCCGCAAGCGATCATATCGCCATTGATCGCACGGATGGCATTAAAGCAATCCAACAGATTAACTCGCAGGTCGCGCATTTTCTCGCGCAGGGGCGTAATGTGGTGATGTTCCCTGAGGGAACACGCACGTCCGTTGGGGAAGATAGCCGTTATAAGAGTGGCATCGCGCTTTTATATCATGCACTCTCCCCTACCCTCTACCCTGTCGCGCTTAATTCGGGATGCTTCTGGAGTCGCAATGCATGGGTACGTAAAGCGGGTACGGTGGAGGTTGAAATCCTCCCCCCTATGCCATCAGGGTTAGACAAACAAGCATTCATGCGCTCACTCAAAGAGCAGATTGAAGGCACGACGACGCAGCTTGTGGAACATGCTCGCCTACGTTCCTAAGAACCTGCCCTGAATCTCTCTCTTATGGGCTGCAAATGGCGATTTTTTGCGCTTCTGTTGCTCACCACCCTTCACATTATGTAAATATTTCACGCTATGCATTCGGTCTTATGCTCCCCCGCAAGCGGTGGAGTAAACCTTTCATATCTCATTTCACAACAGGTTCTAAGAACCCCCCATCACTGCATCATTTTTAGCACGTATTCCCCTTTGTGGATAAGTTTTGCACAAACTTATCCACAGGCACGGTTGCGTGCGCTCTTTTCTATGTGAATCAATAAAAATCAATAACTTAACTCATTTTTATACGCTCTATAACCATGCATTTTTCCCAAGTAAATGCTTGACCTTTCCAAGTTTTCCACATATTATCCCAAATAAGACCAAAGATTCCCAAAAATATCCAAACACGGATCACGCAGGAAGGGGAAAACCCAACCCATCCTCATCATATCGGCAATGGATAACGTCAGAATCACGGTTACATTATTATTTTTGAGGGAAATTCTTATGAACGCCAGCGTCTCTACTTCATGGCAAGAGCCAGTTACTCCTCCCGATGTAAATGCGATCTATCGTAGCTATGGCTTCACGCCTGAATCGGTGCGATCTGCTGAAGCAGAAGATGAGGCGATTAATCGCTACCTTGCGACGTTGATGAATGACTCAAGCACACCGAAGGCAGCAGAAGGCACATGGGGAAGTCGCGTCACTCAATGGGTGCGTTCCAATGATGCGCTGTGTCTTTTGACCCTATTGCCCGTTATCATATGGACGATTCTTTGCGCCTGCATTGAACTCCTCTAGGCATCATCTAAGAGGAAAAAGGCATTACATTCTATGGCATTATTTTTATCAAACTTTAGCAAGAAGATTGATAAAAAGGGGCGGGTATCCGTTCCCTCAACCTTTCGTGCTGTGGTGCAGTCGGAAGAATTTCATGGGATTGTTGCCTATCAATCTTTCATTAATCCGTGCATTGAAGCGTGCGCCATGAGCCGTATTGAGGCCATGTGTGAGCGCATTGAAGCACTTGACCCCTTCTCAGAAGAACATGATGCGTTTGCTGCAACCATTCTTGGCGGAAGCGTGCAACTGCCTTTTGATGGTGAAGGGCGCATCGTCTTATCCCCTGAATTGCTCGCATCTGTTGGTATTGATGAAGAAGCGGTATTTGTAGGAAAAGGGAAAACTTTTGAAATATGGGAACCGACAGCCTATGCACGTTACGCAGAAGAAAGCCGTACCTTGGCACTGCAAAAACGTGCATTACTTCGTAGTTCCACAGGGGGGCAATAATGCAGCCCCATATTCCCGTTTTAGTCGATGAGGTAATCGCCTCACTTGCATTGCATGATGATGCGATGATTGTCGATGGCACATTTGGTGCAGGTGGCTATAGTGAAGCGGTACTCAGCAGCAGCAAGGCACGCATCATCGCTTTGGATCGTGACCCATCGGTGCAACCGCATGTCGAACGCTTACGGCAACTTTATGGCGCACGCTTTGCGTTTCATGCAGGGTGCTTTTCGCAGATGCCTCAGATTTTGGCGCATACACTACCCGTGCATGGCATTATGTTGGATATTGGCGTATCCTCCATGCAACTTGATACCCCCGATCGCGGTTTTTCTTTTCGCTTTGATGCCCCGCTCGATATGCGCATGGAGCAACAAGGGCGCAGCGCAGCGGATATTGTCAACTCAACCCCAGAAGAAGAACTTGCCTCGCTTTTATGGCATTATGGTGAAGAACGCGCCTCACGCAAAATCGCCCGTGCGATCATTGCACAACGCGCCATAGAACCTCTCAGCACCACACGGCAGTTGCGCGATCTCATCCACCGTATCATCCCGCCGCGTGGCGCAACGATTGACCCCGCGACGCGTACTTTTCAAGCATTGCGCATTGTCGTCAATGATGAATTAGGGGAATTGACCCACGGCTTAGAAGCCGCTGAACAGATATTAGCACCGCAAGGACGGATCGCAGTTGTGACCTTTCATTCTCTTGAAGATCGCATTGTTAAGCATTTCTTGCGTGACGCTGAACATAGGGAAGAACATGGCACACGTCATCGCCCTGCACCCATCAGTGAACAACAAGCCCCCATCTTTCATTCCGTCACTCGTAAACCCATCGTGGCAACGGATGATGCATGTCGGCACAATCCACGCGCACGCAGCGCAAAATTACGCGTGGCAGAGCGCACCTCAGCTCCTGCACGCACCATAAAGCAAGGGAGGACAAACTATGCGTGATATTCTATGGATCGCCTTATGCATGATTGGTGCTTTGATGCTCTATGAGCTAAAATATCAAGTGCATACCGCACATGAAACCACCCTCAAACTTGAGCGCGAATTACGTCATGAGCGTGAGCAACTGCATATGGCAGAAGTGGAATGGACGTATGTCAGTCGCCCTGAGCGCGTTGCCGCACTTGCACAAACCCATCTACAACTCACCCCGATTGCCCCTGAACAAATCATGCAGCGTGATACGGTATTTTCTGCCCTCACCTTCCCAGAACAACCAAGCCTTCATCCGCATCATCATGCGGTTGCCCTCCCTCAAGGAGTCCGTTAATGCGCCCAATCAACGCCCATATCAATATCGCGCCCTCCTACAACGTTGATGCGTGTCGTACACGTATGATGTGGGTATTGGTAGGCTTTGCGATCATGTATGCCCTCCTTGCCGTGAAAATGGTTGATGCCAACAAAGGCGATCGCAGCCTTGGTCGATTATTTAGCGAAGCCTATCATGATATTGATACCACCACCTCGCAAACAGTCGCAAGCGTTGAGATGATGCGTGGCACGGTGAAAACCGAGGGGGAGCGTTGGCAACCTAATGTCCCCGCCATGGTGATGCCACGTCAATCGATTCGGGATCGCAATGGCGTATTACTCGCAAGTTCCGTTCCCACCCGTTCATTATATGTCCGCCCCCGTGAAATTATTGATGCACAGGATACCGCGCAACGTATCCATACCGCCCTACCGCAACTTGATCTGATAACTCTGAATAAGCGCATCACCTCAAAAGCAAAGTTCGTGTGGCTGCACCATCACCTCACGCCCAAAGAACAAGAAGCGGTGTTGTGGGCAGGTATTCCGGGCGTTTATCTTCATGATGATTATCGCCGTATGTATCCGCATGGGCATTTGATGGCGCATGTGTTGGGCTATACTGATGATTATGGCAAAGGGCTTGCAGGGGTGGAAAAATCCTTTGATCGTCAATTAATGAGCGATGAAGAGATCAGCCCGCTAACCTTATCCATCGATGTGCGGATGCAGCAGGCTCTCTATGATGCGGTGGCAAAAGCCATGTTCAAGCATCAAGCAATAGGGGCAGCGGGTGCGATTTTTCATATACCCACAGGGCAAGCACGCGCCATGATAAGCCTGCCTGATTTTGATCCGAACCGTCCACGTGCTTTTCCCGCAAGCGCACATTTCAACCGCTTAACGGTTGGGGAATATGAGTTAGGATCAATCTTCAAAACATTATCACTTGCTTTTGCGCTGGAGCATGGCAATGTGACGATGACGCAAGGTTATGATGCCACCCATCCCATCCGTTTTCAAGGCAACACGATACGCGATTTTCACCCTAAACGCCGTTGGCTGAGCGTACCCGAGATATTAGTCTATTCCTCCAACATTGGCACGGTGAAAATGGTGCAAGATGTAGGCATGGAAAAACAACGCGCTTTCTTGCATCAAGTGGGGCTATTTGAACCTGTTGGGCTAGAAATCAAAGAATTTGCCGTACCCAAAGCGCGCAAAACATGGAAACCCGTAGAAAGTGCCACCATTTCCTTTGGGCATGGCATTTCAGTAACCCCGATGCACCTCATCCGTGGAATGCTTGCCGTCAATAATGGCGGAGAATATCGTGATGTGACTTTGCTGGATAATCAGAAAAAAGATGCAACGCGCATTCTTGGCAAAGAAACTTCCTATCACGTCAACCGTTTGATGCGCGCCGTAGTGCAGCATGGCACAGCCTCAAAAGCAGATGTCAAAGGCTACGCCGTTGGCGCAAAAACAGGCACAGCGAATAAGGTTGTGAATGGACGTTACTCCGCAGATAAAAAACTTTCCTCGCTGATTGCCGCCTTCCCCATGCCACAGCCCGAATATTTCGTCTTTATCATGCTCGATGAGCCTATCGGCACGAAAGATACCTTTAATTACGCAACGGCAGGATGGGTAGCAGCACCCGCCGCCGCTGAAGTCATCCGTGCTATTGCACCTATGGCAGGTATCCCGCCTATTTATTTTATGCCAGAGGATGATATTGATCGCATGATTATATCTGCAGCATACCGCGCTAAACATGGAGTGAACCCACCTTATGTCCAAAAAACTTCTGCTTACTGATCTGCTAAGTCGCCTTCCTGATGCACTACTCTATGCATGGCATGGCATCGACATTGAGGGCATATTCATCTCAGACATCACGCAAGATTCCCGCACGGTGCGCGATGGTAGCCTTTTTGCAGCCATCCGTGGGAACACGCATAATGGGGAAATCTATATTGCCCAAGCACGCGCCCAAGGTGCTGCCGTGATTCTATGCCATCCCGATGCCCTGCCCTTATGCGAAGGGCATCCCGCCATTACGTGCCACGAACCACGCTATCTATTAAGTTTGCTTGCAGCAGCCTATTATCAACCGCAACCATCCAATATGGTAGCCGTCACAGGCACAGACGGGAAAACCTCAACAGCGGAGTTTGTACGGCAATTATGGGAATGCACAGGGCATCCCGCTTTGTCGATTGGTACGTTGGGCTTAAAATCCAACCGTATTCTGCACGATATGCCGCCTTTAAGTGACAATACCTCCCCTGAAGCAGTGCGCTTCTATGAGGCATTATCCGTCGCGTGCAACCAAGGGATCATGCACGCTGTATGTGAGGCATCAAGCCACGGGCTGCACCAATATCGCTTAGAAGGCTTGCAGGTGCAATGCGCCATTTTCACTTCTTTCTCACAGGATCATCTTGATTATCACGGCACGATGGAAGCCTATTTTGCCGCCAAAGCCGTATTATTTGAACAGATACTACATCCACGCGGACTCGCCATCATGTGCAGCGATGAACCACGCATTGCAGCATTAGCACAATCATTACGCGCCAAAGGACAACGCACCCTCACCTACGGTACGCATGGCGATGTGCGCATTGACGCGATCACTCCCATGCCGACAGGGCAAGAAGTAGTATTATATTACGAAGATCAGCATTATAGCTTTCACTTACCAATCTATGGTGATTTTCAAGTCTATAACACTATTGCCGCAATGCTTGCCGTCCACGCAACCACGCATCATCATCTCGCGGAATTGCTCACCCACGCCCCGCATTTGCATACCATACGTGGCAGGTTGGAATTGGTAGCCACCACTCCCAAAGGGGCGCGTGTGTTTGTCGATTATGCCCATACACCCGCAGCACTCAGCAAAGCGTTACACACCTTACGCCCCTATGTAGACGGCACGATGACCGTGATCTTTGGTTGCGGTGGCGATCGTGATAAAACGAAACGCCCTCTAATGGGAAAAGAAGCACGCATGGGAGCGGATCACGTCATCATTACGGATGATAACCCCCGCACTGAAGACCCAGCAGCGATACGCACAGAAATCCATGCAGGATGCCTAGGTGCATTGATCATCCCTGATCGCCGTGAAGCGATTGACCATGCAATACGACATGGAAAAGCGGGTGATGTGATTTTAGTCGCAGGCAAAGGGCATGAAGATTATCAAATTATTGGCACACGCAAAATCCATAGCGATGATGCCGAAATCATCCGTGACAGCATAGGAGCGATATTAATCCATGAATCATCATAACCCCCCACAAACTTTATCACTCTTTTGGTGCGCACAGGCAACGCATGGCAATTATGACGGCACTCAAGATGCGTACTTTTGCGGTGTCTCCACCGATAGTCGCGCCATCACACAGGGAATGCTCTATGTTGCGCTACGGGGTGAACATTTTGACGGACATGATTTTGCCACTCACGCATTAGCAGCAGGGGCAAGTGCGGTGTTGGTGGATCATCCCATAGCCGACATTCCAAGCGCACAGCAAATTATTGTGAAGGATTGCTACCAAGCGTTGCTCGATATGGCAGCAGCACGGCGGAGCGAATGGACTATTCCTATCGTTGGAATCACGGGCAGCGCAGGAAAAACCAGCACCAAAGAGATGATGGCACGCGCAAGCGCATCGCAAAAACGCGCTTTTGCTACCCAAGGCAATTATAATAATCATATTGGGATGCCCCTCACCCTACTGAACGCCCCCGCAGATACTGAATTATTAGTGCTAGAAATGGGTATGAATCATGCAGGTGAAATTGATGTGCTTTCACGCACCGCACGCCCTGATGTTGCCATCATCACCACCGTGGATGCGGCACATCTTGAATTCTTTGATTCCGTCGCAGATATTGCACGTGCCAAAGCCGAGATAATGCATGGGCTTCCAAAAGGCGCAACCATCATGCTTCCTGCCGATAATGCCCACCTACCGATCTTGCACGCCCATGCAGCAACATGTGAGGTGCATCCCGTCTTATTTGGACTCGATGCCAATGCGGATTATTGCCTCACACATCATCATATTGATCGCACGGGAACACATGCTACACTACGCCACGCCGAAGTTGAAACCTCCTATCATCTTGGCGCACTCGGAGTGCATCATGCGGTGAATGCTCTTGCCGTGCTTGGGGCGTGTGTTGCATTAAAACTAGACCTCATCCAATGCGCCCACGCATTACGTCACTATCATGAACCTAAAGGACGTGGCACGTTACACTCCATCGCATGGAACGGTGGCATCATCACACTCATTGATGAAACCTACAATGCCAGCCCCGTTGCCATGCGCGCTGCTTTTGCTCGCGCCCGTGCCATTGCGAATACGGGCAATCATCGCCTTATCGCCGTACTCGGAGATATGCTCGAACTTGGAACGCAATCCCCTGAACTTCATGCAGGCTTAGCCGAATCACTCATCGAACAAGGGTTTGATCGGGTACTCTGCCTTGGTGAAAATATGCACCATCTGCATGAAGCATTACCGAACATTATGCAGGGCGGACATTTTATGCACCATGACGAAGCAACGCAGGCACTTATGGCGTTGTTACTCCCCCATGATCTCGTGCTATGCAAAGGTTCGCGCGGAATGCGTATTGAAACCATCATCCAACAGGTGCAAAAACACATTGTATAATTTGACTTTCTGCACTCACGATGCTATAATATAGGTTCTCTTTATGTACACTGTAGCAATGCAGTACCTTTTTTTCTCAAGGGCAAGACCTACTGATCGTGCATAAAGGGCTATCCACCTAGCTAATGAGGCTAAACCCATGCCGTACACCTGTTCTTATTGCAAACGGTACATTGTGCTTGGCAACGAGCATACATCGGATTGCGGACGAGGCAAAAATGCTCAGATACAACTCCTAATGGTTGCCACCACGCCACCTCAAGCACGCAAACCAAAACATTCACGCTTAAAACCGTAAAGATAAGAAAAAACCTTTGCACCCGCAAGGGTTTTTTCTATTTCACCTCAACGCTCCACTTCCCATCCCAATAATGATGCAATGCCTGCCATAGCTGCTCCAATGTCGCTGCACTGGTGGGATAGATGCGTTCTATGAGGGCAGCAGGATCATGGTGCGCTGCTTCCACATGCTGCATAAATAATTCAGGTTGTTCATACGCCATACGGATGCACGCCAGCATCGGCGGGGATAGGGTGCGATAATGCGCCGCAGTGCGTGCCTCCACTTCCCTTAGCCCTTGATCCGCACAAGGGGCGGGATGTTCGCGCTCGGGATGTTGCGGGCAATCTTTGCAATAACGAAATGCCCCAAGCCCGCCTTCTGCATGGCGTACAGGCTTATAACGCGCCGCGCCATCATAGGCTTCATATTCCATCTGATGAATCATGCGCGTGCCTTGTGGTTGCCAATGTTTCCCGCAACATGTTTCTTTAATAGGCATGGTTGGATCAGGACGATAGGGCGCAAGCACGCCCGCAAGCCATACACAGAGTGCTACATCTCGCGCTTCACTCGTCGCATAAGGCATAGCACAAAGTGCGATGAGCTTCTCAAGGCATTGATATTCAGGTAGTGTGAACGGCACGGGCATCACGATTATAATCCTCTAGCCATGTTTGTTCATGGTCGCTAAGTAAGGATGACTCAATAAGACGCGTATCAATCGGCACACGTGTGAGGGTCTCAAAACATAAATATCCTTTGCGTGCGTGCGCCACCACCATCATCAAGGATTCAATACGGATGCCAAATGCTCCTTCTTCATAATATCCCGGTTCATTGGAAAGCACCATACCAATACGCAGTGCCACACCATTACCACGCATCGAGATCGATTGCGGCGGTTCATGAACGCATAAATAATGCCCCACCCCATGCCCTGTGCCATGGGCATAATCCATCCCTGCCTGCCACAAAAATTGCCGCGCCAACACATCCAACTGATGCCCCGTTGTGCCTTCAGGAAAAACGGCACAGCTCAGCGCGATATGCCCTTTCAATACCAACGTATAGGCACGCTTCACCGCATCATCTGCCACACAGCCACGCGCCATCGTGCGTGTAATATCCGTTGTGCCATACGGATATTGCCCACCAGAATCAAGCAACAACACTTCACCATGCGCGATCGCACGGTTGGTGGTGGGCGTTGCGCGATAATGCACAATCGCCCCATGCTCCCCTGCTCCTGCAATCGTCGCAAAACTTGCCCCCCGATAATCAGGATGTGCAGCCCTGCACTGTTCGAGCTTCTCGACTACGTCTAATTCCGTAATATGCACTTCAGGTGGCAAGGCATCAAACCATGCAAGAAATGCCTGCACTGCCACGGCATCAACGCGATGTGCGCGACGCATATTTTCCTGCTCTACCGCATTTTTGCACGCTTTCATCAGGGTAATGGGTGATTCCATACGATGCAATATTGCTCCTGCCCCCTGCAATTTATTGTGCCACAGCACTGGGCAGCGTGACGGATCATAGCCAATATCTTGATAAGGCGGGTTCTGCATCAATGCCTCCCATGCCGTAGCATCCATCACATGGCACGTCACATCAGGAATCGTCACTCTCTGCATTTGTTGTGGCTCAACCGCAAGCCATATATGCGCATCTACTCCAATAAGCGCATAACATAAAGGCAGGGGATTAAAGGGTATATCATTTCCACGGATATTCAGCAGCCAGCATATCGCATCAGGATCGGTTACAAGCATTGCCCGCCCTTGAGTTGCTTCTAACACCCGTGTGATTTTCGAGTGCGCTGATTCACCCGCAAGCATGTCATCATGCAGCATAATCGGTTGCGTTGGGCGCGCTGGTTGATCCAGCCATAGCTCGTCGAGTGGGTTCGGATGATGCGCCACAAAACGCACATGCGTTTTAAGTGTCTGCTCCCATCGTTCCAACTGCCCGACCGTATGCAATGCAGGATCATAGGCAACCATCGCACCCACTACAAGATGCATTTCAAGATAGCGCGTTACCGTCATATCCGAAGATAAATGCACCGCAATCAGATCCGTATCCACTTCACGCTCAGCTTGCAGCGTATAGCGTCCATCGACGAGCAAAGCGCAGGCATCATGCGTCAAAATCACCATGCCAGCCGATCCATCAAACCCCGTCAGTGCCGTCACACGACGGGCATAATCAGCGGAATATTCCCCTTGATATTCATCGGTCACGGGCAGAACAAAGCCGTCACACTCGTTTTTTTTCAACCAGTTACGCAACTGATGCAGCATTTCTTTGTTGGTGTGTGTCATTTTTTTATGATACACTACAAATGTGACTAAACGCAATCCTCATGCATCAATCTATCGAAACATCATGTACCTTCTTTGGGCAGTGTGTTTTTGCGTGACATGGGGTGTATCTGGGAATGCCTACGCGCAAGACGCACGCGATGCCACTCCCGATCTTCCTGCCACGAAGGATACTTTTAAGTCCGCCATTCTTTATGAATATTCTGGCGAGGATGGGGATCAAGGTTTCATTGATCTGGTACGTGAAGGCGCACGTCAAGCCAAGAAAAATATTGGCATTGACTATACGGAATTCCGCATTACAGAAGAAAAAGAACGCTTAGTGGTATTGGAGGAAGCCATACGCTCAGGCTATCGCTACATCATTGCGGTTGGCGTACAAAACACGATTCCCGTACTCACCTTAGCAAGCAGCCATCCCGAAGTCAAATTCACAGTAATTGACAGTGTCATCCCGCCACTTTATGAAAATATTCAGTCCATCAGCTTTAAGGATCATGAAGGTGCGTATTTAGTCGGCATTTTAGCTGCGAATCTTTCTCCCACCGAAACCGTTGGTTTTATTGGTGGCATGGATGTGCCACTCATTCAAAATTTTGCCCTAGGCTATTTCCAAGGGGCGCAGCATCATAACCCAAATATCGCGATTAGGCGCGATGTCGTGGGGGTAACGGCTGAAGCATGGAATAATCCTGAACGTGCAAAAATACTTGCCCGCAAACAATATCATGATGGTGTAGGCGTAATTTTTGCGGCGGCTGGTGGTTCAAGCATTGGTGTATTAGAGGCAGCCAAGGAAATGGGAACATTTGCGATTGGCGTTGATACGAATCAAAACCATCTCTATCCTGGCACAGTCATCACTTCCATGGTCAAACGCGTTGATAAAGCCATCTATGAAGCACTGATTGCAGCCCATAGTGGGCGTTGGAAAGCGGGGACGCATTATCTTGGACTAAAAGAAGGCGCGCTTGATTATGCCATCGATATACATAATAAAGACAAAATCACGCTTGCGATGATTAATGAAGTCGAAAAAGCCCGCGATCAGATTATTCGTGGCATCATCCATGTTGAGGTTTTCAGTAAAGGTTATTAGGTTGCGATGATTATCGATATTCACTCAGAACGTCAAAGTGCTATTTTGCGCTCAGCATCTGTAGCAACATGCCCTTGTATTTCTCTTTTTTCATCCCGTGCAATAAGAGTATCTGGGGTTAGCCTTCCTGTTTGCAGATCATATATATCACTGGCTACGTCATAGATCACTTTTCCTATACCGAACCCAAGGACAAGACCTACGCCACCATGTAAAAGACTATTCGTATTTGGATAAAACACACGCTTTGCAATTTCTGTACACACAACACTAGCAGCATACTGAGTTGTAAACTTCACAGCCTCACGCACAAAATTATTTGTATTGGTATTTGAATTTGTCTGCTCCATTCTTGGGAGTATAGTATAAAAATAAAAAAAACATAGAAAAAAGCTCTCCTCCACTCTCTATGCCCTTTGCGATGTGGCAGATTCCTATTCCTGCGCCCCAGATTCCACAGGATTATGTTGATCTTTCACTGGTCTGAAATGCGTGCGTAGTTGCGGACGACCAAAAAGCGGACGCTGCCCCATATGTTTGGCATACATCCAAACAATCCCCGCCATCACGATGATGGAGAGACCAAAAATCCATACCGTTGCTGCAAGTACCTGATTGCCAAACACCCCAATCACACTAGCAGAGACAAATACAGACACGCAAATGAAAAACCCCAACCATTGCCCGAGTACGGTTGATAAATGATGCGTGCGTAGGGCTTTCAATTCCCAATCATGACGATGTTTTTGTTCACGCACAAACATATCCATAATTTGTTGTGCTGATCCTTCCACAATATAATCATAGGCCTCTAATATCTCAGGATCAGGAAGAACATCTATCGTCTTGCGCCCACCTTGATGCTTTTTCTGAGATGATTTGGGGGCGGACACATTATCGCGTGTATTCATGTGGATTCTTGCTCCGATCGGATAAATTCTTGGATCGATGCATCAACATCACCCCCAATACGCAACCAGTCCCCACGCATCGCTTCATACGGAAAGAAATATGGATAGCGATAGAGTGGCGCGGAAGGAAACGAAAAAGCCGACACCATGCCTAATAAGAAACCACGAACAAAAGAAATCATACCATCATACTAATAGGTTCTAAGTTGCGCCACAAGTATTATTATACAGTGCCGTACAATAAATCATCTATTTTCTATGTGCGGGTATTCAATGGTGATATTTTCTTGCGTCACACAATTTCTACCGCTATTTTTTGAGCGATAAAGTGCCTCATCCGCACGCGCAAACCAGTCAGAAACATCTTCACCACCAAAACGATATTGCGCCACTCCGATGGATATGGTGACAACGCCAAAGCTCGCACCTGTGACACGATGGCGCAATTCTTTTTCCGAAGCAGTCTTACGTATATGCTCTGCCACCACCATCGCCCCACCAAGAGAGGTTGCAGGCAGCAAGATGACAAACTCCTCCCCCCCAAAGCGTCCAACAACATCACGCCCTTTAACGGAATCAGTGAGAAGTTTCGCGATCATTTTGAGTACTTCATCACCAATGAGATGCCCATGCGAATCATTGAACTTTTTGAAATGATCAATATCAATCACCAGCATCGATAAAGAACATGCATGTTCACTACATTCACCAATTAATTGCTGAATCTTTTGATCCAACGCCTTACGATTATAGACATTGGTCAAGAAATCTCGTTGCGATTCTAACGAGATTGTCTCTAGATTATGCTTCAACGCTTCCACCTGATGCTGCGATTCACGCAAATGCTGGCGCAAATCATCGGTATAATCCTTCATTTCATGCATAATATCCGCCAAGGATTTCACCATTTCATGCACATCCGTATGTTCGGCTTCAAGCAATGATGTGAGTTTTTTATGCACATCAACAGTGCCTTCATTTGCTCCGCTTAAAGTGGTGCGGATAACATCCAGCATCATATTCATGCTTTCTTGTGTCGCACCCACGCTACGGGCATGAACCTCAAGAGATGCAGGCTTAAAGATATAATGACGATACAGATGGGTACAAAAACGCGCATCCAGTGGCAACTGATCGTGCAGACGTTGCATAATGGCGCGTGAAAGTTCCACATCGCTACCAAGGACGTGCTGAAAAAACACGCTATAATGTTCTGGTGTGGGGTCTAATTGATAACGCTTCATCAAAGCTACTGCTTTTTGATGATAGCCCCAATTATCCCTCCCATCATATTCTTTCATAATGTGAAATCTTAACCCTAAACAATCAATAGATATATCCTAGAACATTATGCTCTATAGAATGACCTTTGTTCATTTTAGGGAGAATAGATTGCCATATCCTTAAGAATAGCAAAATATAACGCCCTACACACACTATAACGCGCAGAATGATGCACAGAACTACTTGCATTTATGCGATGCTTCGCGTACACATACAACTATGAACCATGCACATTGTACCTCTTATTCTATAGTTGATCCTGAACATGTTATCCATCATGGCAGAGCGTGCCTTGCACGTGCGCATGAGGGAATCATGGCTATTTCCGCAGGACTCGATGAGCATTTTGTACGTGCCGTTGAACTGATTTATCACGCCAAAGGTAAACTTATCACCACGGGCATGGGCAAAAGCGGTCATATTGCGCGTAAAATTGCGGCAACCTTTGCATCAACGGGAACGCCCTCGCATTTTGTTCATCCCGCTGAAGCAAGCCATGGCGATATGGGGATGATTTCTGATCAGGATGTGATTTTGATGCTCTCTAATTCGGGTGAAACGGCAGAACTTCATGAAATGATTGCCTATGCACGCCGATTCAAAATTCCGATGATTGCGCTTGTGCGTCGTGCCAAATCTATGCTGGTTGACGTTGCCGATGTGCCGATTGTGTTGCCTGCTGTGCCTGAGGCCTCGGATGTAGGCGCGCCGACGACTTCCACCACCATGATGCTGGCCTATGCTGATGCGCTTGCGATGGCTGTCTTAGAATTGCGTGGCTTCACAAAAGAAGATTTTGGCATACTGCACCCCGGCGGAAAATTGGGGCAAGGTCTCAAACGTGCAGCGGATTTAATGCATAAACAAGAGTCACTTCCCTTTGTCCGTGCGCATGATGTAATGCGCGATGTATTGTTGGTCATGACTCGTGGTGCGCTTGGTTGTGCGATTGTACTCAATGAGGATACCACCTTAGCAGGCATTATTACCGATGGTGATTTACGCCGTCATATGCATGGTGACATACTCAACCAACCTGCCCATGCGATCATGACTGCTGCGCCACTCACCATACCACCAACGATGCTTGCGGCAGAAGTCGTGAGTTTGCTCAACAGCAAAAACATCACCAATGTTGTTGTGGTTGACGATATGCGCCCTATTGGATTGGTGCATATCCATGATTGTTTACGTGCTGGTGTGGTATAAGCCATGCGCACTTTATTCACGCATGAATCTTTGCACTCCCCACGTACCATGCTTGGCTTCTATAGTTCGCTCGTGCGCCTGATCAAATGGGGATTGGTGGCAATCATTTTAGGCATCCTGATTTTTGTGATTGCTATCCCGCTTTTGACTATGGATCCTGCGGGGCAACCCCTAGTGGAAATGAACAATCCAAATACATCAAAAAACACACCCTCTGATCCTCCCATCATGGAGAATCCAAAATTTCAAGGACTTGATAGCGAAAATCATCCCTATTTCATGACTGCAAAAACTGCCCTACAATCCTCAGAACACACCATCACACTGAATAAAATTCAAGCAGACCTTACCCTCAATGAAGGTGCATGGATGACGTTGCTTGCCGATCAAGGCGTGCTGGATACCAAGGAAGAATCCTTATTATTGCAAGGGCATGTGCAAATTTACCATAATGCAGGGCATGAAATGCATACGAGTGAGGCACGTATTGACTTACGCACCCGTCATGCACGCGGCACACACCCAATTCACATCCAAGGGCATCTCGGACGGATTGATGCGGATAGTTTTATTATGATGCAAAAAGAACAACGCATCATCTTTAATAACCATGTTTCAGTGGAGCTTTTGCCATGAATATTCGCATCATTTTTCTTATCCTATCGTTTGGTATGGCAACTTCTCATGCTCTAGCTGCTGAGAAAAATACCACGCCCATTGCTATTGACGCTGATCAATTAGAAATCTTGCAGCAAAAAAACATTGCCATTTTTCGTGGGCATGTCGAAGCCAAACAAGGCGCGATGCGGGTGCTTTCGGATAAAATGACGGTACATTACAAACCCAAAACCACACCAACGCAGGATAATGCCACGCAAGCGAGTAATTCCATGAGTGGATTGGATAAAATCATCGTAGAAGGCAAGGTGCAGTTTTTTAGCAATCAAGAATCCGCCACCGCTGATCGTGGTATCTATGAAGCACAGAAGGAAAAATTATTTTTATTCGGGAATGTGATTTTACGCCGTGGTGAGCATGTATTAAACGGTTCGCAGTTGGAATATAATCTTGCCTCAGGTACTAGCCTCTTGTCGGGTGGCGTGCAAAGCAGTGGCATCAATGCACAAACATCTGGCGGGCGTGTACGTGCGATCTTTACTCCGAGCGAATAATCCCTTATAGTGCCTCCCTATGAAGAATGAATCTGTTGCTACCCTAGATACCCGCTCCCCCGTCACCCATACGGCACAAGGAGGGTTGCGTTGCGATCATCTAGGCAAACGCTATGGCAAACGCCCTGTCGTGCGTGAAATATCGTTGCACGTCCAACGCGGTGAAGCGGTGGGCTTGCTTGGTCCTAATGGTGCGGGAAAAACCACCTGCTTCTATATGATTACGGGACTCATACGTCCTGATGCGGGGCGCATCTGGATTGATGGACATGATGTTACCACGCTACCCATGTACCGTCGTGCGCGCCTTGGAGTTGGCTATTTACCTCAAGAAAGCTCAATCTTTCGCGGTATGACGGTCGAACAAAACATCATGGCAATGTTAGAAGTCAATGAACCTTCTTTGGAGCGTCGCCACGCCATGCTAGAAGAATTGCTGCATGAATTCTCTATCGCGCATTTGCGCGCCTCTCCTAGCCCACAATTATCAGGGGGAGAACGACGTAGGGTAGAAATTGCCCGCGCCTTAGCAAGCAAACCATCCTTTATCCTCCTTGACGAACCACTTGCAGGTATTGATCCGATTGCCGTATCCGACATAAGGGAGATTGTATCCCATCTCAAAGATCGCGGTATTGGCGTGTTAATCACCGATCATAATGTGCGTGAAACCTTAGATATTATCGATCGCGCCTATATTATTCATGATGGATTCGTACTCACGGAAGGCACACCTTCAGAAATCGTCTCAAATGAGGATGTTCGTCGCGTCTATTTGGGCAAGCGTTTTATTTTGTAGTCGATGTTTGTTCCGCCTTCTTCGGCTGATCATCCAAACTTTCAAACCCATCCAAACTTTCTAACTCCAGCAATTCTTCTTCCGTCTCGGCTTCCTTAGAGGCTGCATCCTCGGGTGATTCTGGTAATTCTTCCAAGGATTCAAGTTCAGCCGCATCTTCGGATGATTCGCTTGGGAGAACACTTTCTATCTGCTGCTCTATCTGATCTACAATCTGCTTTTTGGTCGTCTCAGGCGGCTCAGACGCTGGTTGCTCAGATACAACAGGTTCTTCTTCATCAGGATTGTGAAGCGGCATTGCTTCTTGTGATTCAGATACAACAGGTTTGTCTTCATCAGAGTTATGGAGCGGTATCGCCTCTTGTGATGGAGAAGTTGGTTGATCAGGCGCAGCCCGTTCCTCTTGATCGGGATTATGGGGTGGTATCGCCTCGTTCGAGGTGCGCTCCTCCTTATTAGCTTGACGCTCATCATGCTTTTTGCGTAGCGATGCACGAATCTTATTATACCCCGCAAGCGGATCAGATGCGGGAGCGGGAGTGGCTGGCGCATTAGCGACCATAGGCTTGACAGGGGGTGCTTTACCAACGGGGGCATGATCTACGGCGGGCAAAATAATACCACGCGGATGCCCTTCATAGACCGTCATATATTTACTATAAAACACTTGATTCGGTTGCACCATAAAATGGATAACATCTTCCCCATCCAACATACGTGGTGCAACACCTGTTTTTACAGCACGATGGGCAATCATTTTTTGATGCTTCGAGGGGGCATTATGCTGTTGCAAAATATGCAGGGCTGAGAAAAGTTTTTGATCTTTGACACGCCAACGCACCGATACACGGTTGGGCTGCACATCAGTAAGGTAAATTTCATTTTGTTGCTTGTTCGATTTTGGGGTAATCATCATCCCATTGATCTGCACCCACCACCGCGCTGGGGCGTGATACAAAATAGTGGGCATATAAAAATGCGGATAATTGATTTTTTCAGATTTTTTCATCGTCAGTGTTTTAACAGGTGCAGTTTTAGCTGGCACGCTATCCGGCATCACACCTTCAATAAGATAGGCACGTTCAACATGTCGGATGGCATCAAAATAAAGTTGCGCGTCTGTCGGGCCAAACATTAATGATTCATGCGACGTACCAAAAGACGGCACAAATTCTTCTATTTTCTTCGCTGTCGCTGGGCTTGCTTCTACCTTCACATCTGCATTTGCCTTGCTAGGTGCTGGTGGGGATGCAGCCTGCGCCCATGCCGATACCGATACCGCCATCATCATCACTAAGAACATGTTGCGCACTGAAATCATCATGATCCACCTCCCTGCGCTGGGTTAGTGGAAATTAGCGGATCAATCCCAAGCCAAAGAAAGGTAATCTCCGCCTCAACCACCACAGGGGACGCTCCTTTCGATACGGTACTCAACACCTCTTGAGAAAAAGGGCGCACGCGATTCATCTGAATACGCACAGGATGGACGCGCCCTGGAAAGAGCTTCATGATCTGTGCTGCAAAAAGATTCACATGCACATCGGTCATTGCCCCGCAACGTATTTTTATGCGCCGATACATAGGATGAAAACCAACAAATTTCTGCGCTGATTGGCTATAGGAACGTTTGGAACTCATATCCACGATCAAATTGCTAATACGGTGCTTTTTACGCAAGCGTTCAAGGATAGCTTGCGCTTTAGACATTGAAAGATCATAGGCTTCGTTCTTTAATTTCCCATGAATTTCCTGATACGACGCAAAGGAACTTTCATAGACATGATATTTCTCTTCTAAATCCGCCAAACGCGCACTTTCTTGCAAGGTTCGTTGCTCCAGCGACATAAATTCGCTATTTTGTTCTGTCCGATATTCATCAACAAAATAGAGTGCGGTTGCAAGCAACGCAATGATTACACCTGCGATTATCGAAGCACGTATCACGCGTTTATATAATAGACGCAACTTATTCATAGCCCGCCCCCTTGCAATCCATCTGGGGTGCTGATGGCGTTCGGGGTGAGTTGCGTTGATGGTGCTTGGTAGGATGGATTGGTGCGTACTTTTAAGCTAATATTGGTTTTATCTTGCGCCTTCAAATCTTGCTTGTTCAGCGAGGCGCGTTCTTCAAAATTGATATTAATCTCATCCTTCTCTGCTTTTTCTGATGCATCCATCGTTTGTTCAAAAATATAGCGTGTATCTTTTTTCAACTCATAAAGCGATTCTTGCCACTGCGCCAACAACTCCTCTTTATTATGCGCTGATGGCGTGAGTTCCACCGAAACGACTGCATCAATAGCGAAACTCGCACCCACCTGCCCCCCTCGATAAGGCTGCGCTGTCGCTGCCGAATCGAGAATATCTACCCCAAGTCCAAAGAGTGACCATTCCACCTTTGCGAAGGTGATGTGATCCTTCACCACAGGACGAAGGGCGGTGAATAAATCATCATAATGCGGGAACGGCATATGAATCATATCTTCAATTTTAATCAAAGAATCTACCTTATAAGGGTCTTCTGCGAGCTGCTTACCCTTCTCTTGAAATTCTTGCAACCGAGAAACCATGGATCGGTTTTTTTGCTGCGCATCTTCAAGATGCTGATGAATCTGGAGTGCGTCATAGGCGATAGCACCAATTCCGAGCGCAAGCGCAATCATGGTAAGCGTTGCGCCAATACGAATCGCCGATAGGGTATTATAAAACCGTTCCACTTTTTTAATATAATCAGGCAATAGGCGCAATTTATGTTTTTGTGACTTCAAAAATAATGAACACAGCAAAATATCACAAAATTTATCCCCTGAAAGTACGCATTGCGTTAAATCTGTATATTCCGCAATATCATACGGCGTATAGAGCGAAACCTGCGATGCTTGAAATGCCAGCGGGCTAATATGCGGTTTGAGATCATCCCCCACAATAATCATGATAGAGAGCGTTGCCGTATCATTAAAGGAAAGCCGCTTGAGATATTCAATCGTGTTTTTTACTTCCTGCTCCACATGCCCCGCTTGCACGGTGGCTTTTTCATGCGCATGGGATTGTGCCATACGTGTGAACACCAGTTTTTTATTTTTCAACACCACCTGACGAAACCCGCCCGTCTTATTATGCAGCACAATAATTTCCCAATGATTCACAATCGGTGCAGTGGCTTCATTGGCAGTTTTTGAATCTGATGGGGCTTTTTTAGGCTTGCGAAGCGCGCTGCGTTTTTTAGGCGCACCACCTTCTTTTTTGATTGTGCCATTTGCGACACCCTGCGCGATGATCGGTGCAAATAACTCACATTCTACGGGTGCAAGATAGACCCCCTTAAAGCGGTTAGGCAACTCATAGAGCATGGCGCACCATTCGCCAATCACGCCCTTGCTTGAAAGCGAAACAAGCAAAAAGTTCCAATCCTTGCGTCCTGATTTTTCTCTACCAAGCGAGATCGCTCCTTTGAGATCCTCTGAGGAAAAATCGCGGGCAAGGCGGCGTTGAATAATTTTATTCACACCCAACACACTCACGGGTGGCAATGTATGCCGTACATAGGACTGATCCACCACATCCCCCAATAAATAAATGGGGGCTTCAGGATATTGCGCCAATAATTCACGAAATGTTTCCGATGCCTTATCATGCGGTTCGGGAGAGAACAAACGACGCACCACGATTTTATGTTCTGTATATGACAAAATCGCGCCATCATCCCCGACAAACAGCATGAATGCTCCGCCCTGCTTGCGAGCCGAGGATTTTTTCTTTGAAGCCTTTGATGAGGCTTTTGGTGAAGATGCGCGTTGAGGTCGTTTCATAAAAAATTGCTATACCGTACCTTATTCCTAGAAATCAATATTACTAAACGAATCATAGAGTGGTCCAAATACCGCTGCAATCACCCAAAAAATAATCCCCCCCATAACCACAGTCATAATGGGTTGGATCATTCCGACAAGACGCTCTACTGCATCATCTACCTCACGTTTATAGAAATAGTTAATGTTCTCCAAAGACTCGCTTAAATTACCACTTTCTTCACCGATGCGAAACATACGTACCACTAAATTGGGAAATTGATTGGACATACGAATCGATTCTGTCAGGCGATTACCATCCATCACACTACGATGCACCAACTCAACCGATTCCCGCAAGACGCGATTTTTAATCACATCCCGCCCAGCAAGTAACGAATCCAGAATATCAATACCACTGCTGAACATCACCGCGAAAAAGTGCGTAAAGCGTGCCATATTAATTTTTCGCACCACCTGCCCAATCAAAGGAGCGCGTAGCATCATCGCATCAACACGGTAGGCAAACGCTTCCGATGCGCGGTAACAGGTAAATAAAATGGACATCAAAACAATAGGAGCCGGCAGGACAATGTACCAATATTCCCCGAAAAACTCCGATGTAACAATCAGCGCACGTGTATGGATGGGAATATCAAACCCTTGCGAGGTAATAAATTTAATCAACTGCGGCACGACAAAAAGCATCAAGACAGTAATCACTGCTGTTAATACAACACCAAGAACAATAGGGTATGCAATCGCTTTGCGCACCTTACGGCGTAATTCTGCCACCCATTTCATATGCTCGCACAGATTCAAAAATGATTCTTGTAAATTCCCTGTTTTTTCACCCGCCGCAATCAATCCGATAAAGATTTCATTAAATACAGTCGGATGCTCACTCAAGGCTTTAGAAAACACCTTCCCCGCCTTAATATCCTCATAGACGCTGGTCAAGACGTTTTGCAATTTTAGCGAATCCGTGGCATCCCGTGCATCCTCCATCGCCTCATGCAGCGGGACACCTGCACGATCAAGTTGCTCCATATGCATACAAAAAATGATCATATCCTTCATTTTCACCTTGGAAAACATACCCGCTTTGCGTGGTTTTACCTCACGATAATCGACAATATCCATACCAAGAGTTTTTAGTTTTGCCTCAAGATCAAGCTCATTTTCAGCCGTCATTTCTCCCTTAACGGTACGTCCTGCATCATTCATAGCACGATAGGTAAATGTATAGCTCATAATTATAATCTCTCCGTCACGTCCACGCTTCCTATCAACTCACGCACATCAATTTGACCATTCAGCACCTTCGTAATGCCGTCTTCAAGCATGGGGATAAACCCTTTATTCAATAAATGTTCCATGATCTGGTTGCGTGAGGCGCGTTGCGTAATCAACTCATCAAGCCCCGAATCAACGGGCATAATTTCTACCAATGCCACCCGTCCTTTATAGCCCTTATAACCACATGCAGGGCATCCCACCGCTTCATAGACAAGTGGTGGCTTACTCGGATGTTTTCCCAAAATACGGCATTCTTCTGGCGTTGCTGGGCGTTGATGTTTACACTCACTGCACAAGGTACGCACCAACCGCTGCGCTACACCGCAAATGAGTGAACCTGCCAACATATGCGGTGGCACACCAATATCTTGCAAGCGTGATAAAATCCCTATCGTATCATTGGTATGCAGCGTAGTATAGACTTGGTGTCCTGTAAGTGCAGCACGCACGGCGTTTAATGCCGTTTCTTCATCGCGCACCTCACCGATAAAGATAATATCAGGATCTTGCCGCATTAGGGATTTAATACCACTAGAAAAACTAATCACCCCTTCTTTGATATTCGTCTGACGAATCAGTGGCAATTCATATTCCACGGGGTCTTCCAACGTCATAATGTTGACTTCCGTAGAGTTGATATAGTTCAAAATAGAATATAACGTCGTAGTCTTACCGCTCCCTGTAGGACCTGTCATGATGATGATGCCTTCAGGGCGTTTGATAAGTTTTTTCAACAAGTTCATATTATGATCTGTAAAACCTAACTTTTCCAACGGCAGAATGGATTTTGATTTATCCAACAAACGCATCACGATATTTTCACCCGATACGGTTGGTTGCGTCGCCACACGAAAATCCACCTCACGCCCAAGCGCGTTGAAGGTAATACGCCCATCTTGCGGGATGCGACTTTCAGCAATATTCATACCTGAGATAATTTTAATCCGCACCGCAATAGCCGACCAATAATCGCGGTGTAAGGTGCGCACCTGTTGCAACTGCCCATCAATACGGTAACGCAATCGTAAAAAAGGACCTTCAGGTTCAAAGTGCAAATCGGATGCGCCTTGTTTCACGGCATCGATCAATAACGCATTGACAAGACGTACCGTTGGGTTGACATATCCATCCGCATTGCCATCTAATATGCCTGTTTTTTCTCGGATTCCTGTTTCAATTTCCTTCAAAATACCGTCAATCGAAATGGCATAATCATAATAACGATTGATGAGATCCTGCAGTTCCGTCTCTCCGCAAAATAACGGGCGTATGATCGTACCTTTGGGCATAAAACGGCGCACAGCATCCAGTGCAATCACATCATACACATCGACCATGGCGATTCTTAACTCATTATGCTCCATCGATATAGGTACGACTTTATTGCGCAGGGCAACTTCTTTCGGGATCATTTTGACGATTGCGGGGTCAAGATAAACATTTTTGGCATCAAATCGTTCAACGCCTGTATTTTCTGCGATAATTTCAGTAAGTGCGCTCTCCGTGATAAATCCAAGTTCAATCAACACTTGCCCAAGCAAA
Source organism: Alphaproteobacteria bacterium (assembly GCA_004292675.1). Taxonomy (GTDB): domain Bacteria; phylum Pseudomonadota; class Alphaproteobacteria; order Rickettsiales; family UBA998; genus RDZH01. The sequence continues at coordinate 42,224 of RDXO01000023.1, forward strand.
AGTTTGGTATTTTTCTGCTCTTTCAATGCAACTTCAAGCTGATCTTTTGAGATCACCCCCTTCGCCATTAATTGATCACCAATACGTAATTTAGGAGCAGCATTGCTGGCTTTCCCAAAACTATCTGGCAATACGCTAGAGTCTTCACTCGGGCGTAGTGCGCTGTGTTCCATCAATGTTTGCACAAGGCTATGATCATGGGTATAAGATGCAAGGGATGGCTCTGGTGCTGCACTAGGCTCACTAGGCTGGGCGGCACTGTGATCCATAGTCTCTGAGGGTGCATCCGCGCTACTCGGATCGTGACTATGTCGTTCCTTCATAAACGCTTCAAAGTCCGCTATCATAGGTGCGGGCTTTATCGAAGATGGGCGGTTCTGTTCATCATCAAGGGGCATAATGCTACAAAATAAATCAATCGTGTGAAACTGTACCTTCCCATAAAACAATTAACGATCTGCTAATCAAAGCGCGCTATTGTTCACAATATAGCACGTTAAGGTTATTTATTATGACATCATCCTGCCCATTATCTGTATCAGAAATATGCCACCATTTTGGGGCGCAACGCGTCTTAGATGGCATTTCTCTCACACTGAATCAAGGTGAAATCTTTGGCTTAATTGGCTTGAACGGCATCGGCAAAACAACATTGCTCAAAATCATTCTCGGACTTTTGCGCCCTGATGCAGGCAGCGTCACCTTATTTGGTGAACCATCGCACCAAGCGAGCGCACGCCGTCATCTTGCCTATCTTCCTGAGAAGTTTAACCCGTCCAAATATATGACGGGTAAGGAATATATTGCACTGGCGCATCGTTATTATCATCTGCCCTATGATCACGAAAAGGGGCGTGCGGAGGCGCAGTCTCTCGGGCTAAATCCTGATGCGCTGGATCGTCGCATCGCCTCCTATTCTAAAGGTATGGGACAAAAGACGGGCTTAATTGCAGCACTGATGCTCTCTACCCCCCTCATTATCTTGGATGAACCCATGAGTGGGCTTGATCCGATGGCGCGCATCCAACTCAAAGCGCGGCTACAAAAAGCACGGGCGCAAGGGCAAACTATTTTATTTAGCTCACATATTTTAGCAGATATTGAGGAGATTTGCGATCGTATCGCCATCATCCATGATGCGCAATTCCGTTATGTCGGCACAACACAAGAGTTCCAAACACGTTATCGTGACATATCCTTAGAACATGCTTTTTTAAGTATCATCGGCGCAACGGTATAATCTTAACTCTTCTGAAAAACGTCCTTATGCGGCTGTATGCCAACATCAAGACACACTACACGCTGTGGGTGCGTTATGATTGTGGTGGGGAGACCATCACGATGCGGTTCTTGAGGAATAAATTCATCCGCGATCGCATTAAGAATCGAATGAATCTTCGGATCATTTCCAAGCATAGGGGGGTGACTCGTTCTTCCTCCATTCACTAAAGGTTCAAGCGGTGGGGCTTCTGATTGTGGCAAACTTTCATCATCGTGCATCATATACTCCTCTCTACATAATCTTCTATGTTGCATTTTAGCACATAATTATGAACTTTTTGTGACATGTCAATTATAGCAAAGTGTTTATACAAATATAGTGTAAATCAAAAATGATTATACTTGATAGACATGCCCCCAAACAACAAAAAAAGAGCCTGCTCCCGACACGGGAACAGACTCTTTTTTGTTTCAAACTACTACCTCAACGCATGGCGCAAACGCTCGACATAATACCGAACCACAGCCAATGTGCTGTTGCGCAGTATCAGAATATCGATGCGGGCCCACAGGCGAAGATTATTCACAAAAGGCACATGCTCTAAAGCATGATAGCTCTTGCGCACAATCTTGAAGCACTCCCCAACAAACCCATCAGGATCTCCGAAACGACGTGCAGAGCGGTGAACATCAACATATTGTTGACGATAATCCACCGTTATGTACTCAGACCTTCCAAATTTACGTTGAAAGACTGCGTTAATTTCTGCAATCACCGTTATGGTGTCTTCTTCCGAAAACCCCATCATGGCGCACAATTTTTCAGTGTGCCAGCCTTCTAGGTTCTCATATTCGTCACCATCTTCATCGTCACTTCCATCATCGTGGTTTCGTATCAACCGTTCGTTGATTTCTCCACGGTCATAGACTTTGTAAATCGGATCGCGTTCAACATCACTCTCTGGAGTGAAGTTTTCCCGCAACCGACCATCAGTCTCTCCAACGACACGACTTTCAAAGCGATCATCATCAGAAGGGCGTAGTGGCATAATAAAGTACCTCGTGGGTAAAAAAAACAGGTTAGCGAAAGCTATAATTTGATGCATATAGAAAAATACACAATCAAATAAGTTTCACGACGGTAATTACTAAAAACGACACCATTTGTCAACAAAAAAAGAGCCTGCTCCCGACATAGGAACAGACTCTTTTTCTCGCAGTTTAACTTGCAATATTACTTTAATTGCAAGCGCGCAATATATTTGCGAACCGTAGGATTCGTGCATGAATCCAACCATTTTTTATCCCACTGCGCCCAAAAACGCACTAGGATACGTTCTTCTAAAACAAGCGATTGCAAGCACGCAATATATTTGCGAACCGTAGGATTCATACATGAACCCAACAATCTTGCGTCCCATCGCGCCCAGAGGCGAATCGGGATGCGTTTTACTAAAACAGGGTAGATATGCTCCCGAGAAACCGCAAACATACACCCCAAAAGCCCAACAGGATCTCCAATCCGTGAACCATTTGGCAACGACCACGTAAATTGCTCCCGAAATTTTTCAGGGCTTACCACATCAAAGTCACCACTCCCTCCGAATCTTTTTTGAAGATAGAGGTTGATGTAGGCAACAATGATGGTTGTTTCTTCTTCACTGAAGCCGAAGCTTTGTGCAAAGAACCTTGTGTGTGACACTTTATGTGACATAGAAAAATTGTTAGCTCTAGCTCTAAATAACCATTGCAAAAAGCAATAATGGTTATTTAATGTACGTTATTACTTTACCCGAAAAACCATCTTTTGTCAAAACAAACATGCGCTTTACAGTTCAATCTTACCCACCACGCGCACACCATCGCGTAGTTTCATATGCCCTTCTGTGATAATGCGCTCTCCCGCCTGCACGCCGTCACGTAACTCCACCCGATTCTCGATGCGCGCACCAATCTGCACCTTACGTCGCAACACAACATTTTCTGCATCAACACCATAGACATAAAACTCATTACCAATCGGAATCAATGCTTCTTCAGGCACAAGGATCATGGGCGTAGGGCGCGCTGCAAGTTCAACACGCAACAACATCCCCGCTTTCAGCGCATGATCAGCGTTGCGGATCGTGCCATGCACGCGTAGGGTTCGGGTTGCAGGGTCGATATTCTGCTCTATAACGCTGATTGTTCCTTCAAAACGTCGTTTCGGATATAGTTCAGTAGTCGCATCAAAGTGATCTCCCATCACCAGCAACAAAGCATAGCGTTCGGGAATGTGCATATTCACCCGTATGCGGGATAAATCCAACAAGGTGGCAATCGTCTGCCCTTCTTGCGCCAAACTCCCCACCGAGACATGCCGCACACCAATCACCCCATCAAATGGCGCGTGAATCGAACGAATGCGAAGCTGTTGTTGCGCCATTGCTTGTTGTTGTTGTGCCGTAGCCAACGCTGATACCGCATGATCCACTGCTGCTTGCGATACAAAGGATTGCGCAAGCAGATGTTTCACACGATCAACATTGCGCTGCGCTTCTTCTAATAAGGTCGTTTGCGAGGCAAGGGTGGTGCGTTCTTCCCGTTGCTCCAGTTCTACTAACAAATCCCCACGGCGCACTTGTGATCCTTCCTCAAAATGAATCGCGGTAATGACTTCATTCACTTGTGAAGTAATAGCAACGGTTTCTTGCGCTACGGCATCCGCACTCAAGATAAGTGGCTGTGCAACTTCCTCTTGGCGGAGAGTCACCATCTGCACGGCAATCGGTGCGCTCTCTTTGGGTGAAACGACAGGCGCAACACCCTCATGATTATGGAATGCATACCAGCCATAGCCAATGCTCCCAAGCACCACAAGCAACGCAACGATCTTTTTTATGAACTTATTCATCCCGACAAACCACGATGAAGCAACGCCGCCCATGTGCAAAATTGCTTAATAGTATCATCCACCAATGTTTGCTTTGCAGGCTTGCTCCACACACCTTCACGGCTAAAGACTTCATGCGCTTTACCGACTGTAAGCATCGTTGGATATACCACCATGCCCACAGATTCAAGAATCTGGCGTGTATGCATCAAGCCAATCACACCTCCACGCTCCGAAGGTGTGGCGCATAACAAAATCACGGGCTTGCCCGAAAGTACGTTAGGACGAAACACCGACAGCCAATCAATCGTATTTTTGAATGTTCCGGGGCAAGAACTATTATATTCTGGCACGGCAAACATCCACGCCTGCGCCTGCGCGTAGCGATCATGCACCTGCTGCACTTCGGGAGGGATTCCCTCGGCACTACGCTTCGCATCATCATAAGGTGGCAAGATAAAATCAGCATAATCTAGGGTAGTCGTCTGCCACGTGGGATCATGGGGACGGAGTTTCCTCAACGCATAATCCAACAAGGCACGATTTATCGATTCAGCGCGATGCGAGGCAGCACATGCATATAATGAAATCATGAACACTCCTGAGCAATAAACTGCATAAGTTGAGAAAATGCCTGCGTGCGGTGACTCATACGATGCTTTTCATCATGGGTCATTTCTGCACAGGTACGCACCTCTCCATGTGGCACAAATATCGGATCATACCCAAAACCATGCTCCCCACGTGGCGGAAAGGTTAACGTCCCCTCCCACACGCCACGAAATGTACGTGGTGCATAGCCCAATCGCGCCAATGCTAGCACACAGATAAAGCGCGCAGGTTGCCCTTCCACCTCCACGCCCTGCTCTCGCAACGCATCATGCACGCGCTGCATCGCATAGCCAAAATCTTTATTTGCTCCAGCCCAACGGGCGGAATAAATCCCCGGTGCGCCATCCAACACATCAACTTCCAGCCCCGAATCATCCGCAAGCACCGTATAATCAGGGCAACGAGCGGTAGCGTGTTGCGCTTTTAACAACGCGTTTTCTTCAAACGTTAGCCCCGTTTCTTCAGGCTCGGGGATTCCTGCCTCATAGGCACTACGCACCAATAGATGATGCTGCTTCATTAAGGCAGCTATCTCTTTCATTTTTCCTTGATTATGGGTTGCAATGACAAGAGTATCGCCTGCATGAAACGGAGGTAGGGAAGAAATTTTGCTCATGCCTTATTATGTAAGTACACGACGCTGTTTGTCAAGTAGCTCGCTCGTACCAAGCATTGCAAGCTGCATCATTGTCTGAAACTGTTCCAACGTGAATGGGTTGCCCTCGGCCGTGCCTTGTATTTCAATCACCCCGCCACCATCAGTTAAGACAAAATTAGCATCCACATCAGCGCGTGAATCTTCGGCATAGTCCAAATCCAACAACGCCATACCATCGACAATACCACAAGAAATGGCAGCAACAGGACGGATAATCGGTGTTTTGCGAATGGCTTTGCCTCGCACTAACGCTTCACACGCCAACGCAAGAGCGATATAGCCCCCCGTGATCGATGCAGTGCGCGTACCGCCATCAGCTTCCAACACATCACAATCGATGGTAATAGTATGATCTCCGAGTAATTTCATATCACAACTAGCACGTAATGATCGTCCGATCAGACGTTGTATCTCTTGTGTGCGCCCCGATTGACGACCTTTCGATGCTTCGCGTTGGTTGCGTGTGGTGGTAGAACGTGGCAACATGCCATATTCTGCCGTAATCCATCCCTGCCCTGTGCCTTTCAAAAAGGGTGGTACACGTGGCTCAATGGATGCCGTACACATCACTTTCGTATGCCCACATTCAACAAGGCACGAACCTTCCGCATAGCGATTGGCATTGGCAGTAAGGGTAAAAGGACGCAACGCAAATTGATCACGTTGAAAACTACGGATAAGAGTCATAAAATATCAGCCACATAAGAAAAGATGCATGATGCTCTTTACCATGGTTTATGCCACAGAAGCAAGCCTTTCAATGATAATCGGCAAAGATTCATGCCCATAGCCATCTTCTTTGGCTCGTTGCACATAAGGCAAGAACGCCCTCAGCACCGCTTGATACACCTCATGCTTAAACGGCACGACATGATCCAGCACCTGCCGTACCTCAATCCATTCAATCGCATGAAATTCAGGTTCTGCCGTATGAATATTGATAGAGTGCGCACCTTTATTAAGCTGCACCAAAAACCACTTTTGTTGTTGTCCCAAAAACCGTCCGCCCCAAAAATTAGCAACCAGCGCATCAGGTAAATCATAATAAAGCCATGGCTTAATAGAGGCTATCACCGTGACATCATCTGTGCCTACTTCCTCACGCAATTCACGCAATAAAGCATCCTGTGGGGTTTCATTGCCATCAATGCCACCTTGGGGCATTTGCCAACTATGCGCATCTTCAGGGAGGGTGTTCACACGGCGACCCACCAAAATACGCCCTTCTTCATCCATGATCATCGCACCGACACAACGGCGATAACGATGCCTAAGACGCGTTCCTAATTCTACACCCAAACGATACCTCATCAATTTATTGCATTGCAATATAGCATGATCCATGCCAGAATGCACACAAAAAATAATGTTTTTTATTCAGGCATCTGCATTGAAAGCGGTACTAGCGCGATATTTTTATCAGCAAGTTTTTTTGCCCACTCATCCAAGGCATCCATGATAGTGGGCATGGCGGCAATCGTCACAATCGCATCCCCTGCTTGCGCATACGCTTCCAACTGACGGAACAAATCATCCACATGCAGCGGCATCACCCCTCCATGAATATGCGGACGCACATGCAGCAACTGCTCTGCACTTTTCTCAGGAACAAAATGCTTATCATAGAGCGCAAGCAACAAGCCTCGTCCCGTCAACCCTTGATAAAGCACATTCATATGTTCACTATGACTAAAGCGTTCTTCGGGGGACGCGATCAGACCCACAATACCTTCACTTTTATCAAGGAGTTTATGCACTAAGGAGCGATTCTTTTCCAACGATTCTTCTTTCAGCAACGTAAGCGGACCATAATCATGGATAGGGTAATCTTCATGCTGCATAGGGATCACCATCCATGCTTCAAACCCTGCGGCACGCATGGCTTGAATCAGTTGCGAGCGGTGCGATGCATAGGGGGATACGGCAAGCGTAAAACGTTCATCCATCCGCAAAGCACGCTTCGTGACTTCAGGATCAAATCCAAGATTCACAATCACAATCGAAATCTTCTTGGCTTTTTTTGCCACAGGCATTTTTTTGCCATAATAGCGATAAGCGACCGTCGCACCTTCTGGATGCGCCTTAGGCAACACATAGCCCTCAGCGGTGCGCTCTACTAAATCCGAGTTCGGTAATAATTCAAGTGCAAAAGGCGTTTTGCGTCGGAACTCATCCACGGGATACATATCTTTTTCAGGCGCGGTACTTTGCACGGGTGCTTGCGCAAAAGGCTGCGCATTCTCTTGCTCTGGCGCGACTACAGCTTTTGGTTTTTGATACACCATGGCAGACCGCTTAGGCTCAGGCTTTTTCTCCATCTTGACAATCATGCCTTGAATATCACCCGTTGCGACATTGATTTTAATGAAGCGCCCTCCCTCATAGGCTTCACGTGACATACGCATATCACTCATCACGACCATTGCCCCCAAGCCAACAGAGACCGAAAGGGAAAGCACTAATCCAGCCCATAAGTTTTTTGTCGATCGTAGCGATGCGGGGTGTATATTGTTCATAGCTCTTATCTCCTGAGGGATCGTTCCCCTAGAATCTGCAAACACAGATTCTTAGTTCTTTTTGGATGCCCCAGCATTACCCGTTGCAGGAGTCACGACATGGGATTGATAAAGATGCAACCCACGAATCAGATCCACTGCACGGCTCAACTGATAATCATCTTTTGTTTTATCCGATGTTTCTTCTTTAGATTTAGTAAATTTCTGCACCATTTCAGGCAAAGATTTTCCGAGTTTTTTTGCATCGCGATCATTGCCATTTTGCAAACGTCCGCGCAATTCTGCTTCTGATCGTAACCCTTCTTGCGTGATTTCCTCAACTTTTGCAGGTTTCACGATAATATCTGGTTCAATCCCCTTCGCTTGAATCGAGATGCCTGACGGCGTATAATAAAGCGAGGTTGTCAAACGCATCGCGCCATGATCTTCCAAAGGAATCACCGTCTGCACTGAACCTTTCCCGAACGATTTTGTTCCCATAATCACCGCACGACGATGATCCTTCAACGCTCCTGCAACAATTTCTGAAGCCGAAGCCGATCCTTGATTGATCAATACAACAATAGGCAAATTATTCAACACATCCCCTGGGGTGGCTGAGAAACGCTGCGTATCATTGGGGTTGCGTTCACGCGTTGACACAATTTCTCCCCGTTCAAGGAAGGCATCCGATACAGTAATCGCTTGATCCAACAACCCTCCCGGATTATTGCGCAAATCCAGCACCAACCCTGCCATATTCGGAATCTCTTTTTTGAGTTTCGCAATCGATTCAATCATCGTAGGTGTTGTTTTTTCTGAGAATGAGGTAATACGAACATAGCCCACATCCCCTTCTGAATGTGATCGCACTGACTGAATCTTAATCAGATCACGTTTAATGATAATATCCAACGGTTCTTTCTCACCCTCACGCAGAATCGTGATTTTGATGTTTGTTCCCACAGGACCACGCATTTTCTCTACAGCTTCAGAGAGGTTCAACCCCATCACCGCTTCACCATCAATCTGGCTGATATAATCCCCTGCTTGCACACCCGCTTTTGCAGCCGGTGTATCATCGATGGGGGATACAACCTTCACCAAGCCATTTTCCATACTGACTTCAATACCAAGACCGCCAAATTCGCCCTTAGTTTGCACTTTCATTTCTTTGAAATGCTCTTTATTCAAATAGCCCGAATGCGGATCAAGTGAAGTCAACATCCCGTTCAGTGCTGCCTCAATCAACTTTTCTTCGCTAATTTCTTCCACATAATCACGGCGCACACGTTCAAACACATCACCAAAAAGATTGAGCAATTCATAGGTAGATTGCGTTTTTTCCTCAGCCTTCGATGCGGGTGTCGCATAGGTAGGCGCACACCATAATACCATCATGGAGGTGGCAAGCATCATGGAACGCCATGCAGCGCGACGGGAAAAAACAGAACAAGTAAAAGCAACAGATTTTTTTTGCATAATTATCTTAGATGAGCGAGGTTAATATTGTGCGACAGATGAAGGTGACCTAGCAAACCACGGCATAGGATCAACGACCTTAGATTGATGTCGCAATTCAAGATACAGAGTTTGTGACGTTGTATCATGCCCCATCACACCAACGGGCGTTCCATCCAGCAATTTCTGTCCGCGTGTGACATTTATGCGTTGTAATCCCGCAAGAAGGGTGTGATAATCTTTGCTATGACGGATAATCACCATATTGCCATATTCTAAAAATTTTCCCACATACAGCACTTCACCCGCAAATGGCGCACTCACCATGCCGCCTTGCACGGCACGCACTTCAATCCCTTTAAGGCGATCATTGCCACCACGCGCTTGCCCATAGCGTCCCGTAATGCGCCCTTGTACGGGCAGACGTAACCTGCCACGCGCATTCACGAATGAGCCATGCAACACGCCTTGCCTTGGGGGCGTAGCTTCCACGGTGCTACGCATAATAGGTTGGGTATTGAGGCTATATTCTGGCTTTTTTTGAGGATGAATATGCGCAAACTGACGCTCCGTTACCTCGCGCTCTTGCTCTAGCCCTTGCATCAACGCCTCTAAAGACGTTGCCTTTTGCGCTAACTTCGCAATGCGTTGTTCCTGCTCTTGGCTTTCACGGCTCAACACATCCATATGCTGTTGTTGCTCCTTAATTTCAGCAAAAAGCTGTTCGCGTTCTTCATCTAAAAGGGCTTTTTTCTTTTGTGTTTCTTCTTTTTTATCCGTAATTTTAGCACGCACTTCTTCCAATGCCACCATATCTTCGTTCAAGGATCGCATTTGTTTTTTAAGCCCTACCGTTGTCATATGTAATGCCCGTGACGTGAGTGCTTGATGACGTGCATCTTCAGGAAGCATAAAGGCAGCAATCTGTGGGCGATTATGTAAACTCCATGCCGCACTGATCATATAGCCTGCATGACGGCGTTGCGCTGTGAGGGTTTGTTGCAATACCGCCTCTTCATCAGCGCGTTGCGTCAATTCATCTTCTAAGCGTTCCACCTCGCGTTCTAACGCATGAATCGCATCAACCTTTTGCTGCATATGGGTGCGCTGATCCTTCATGGCATTCGCACTATGACGAATCATCACCAGCGTCAAATCTCTTTGCGCTTCGGCATCTTTCATCTTTTTGCGCACCATTTCCAGCTTGTAGGCAGGTTCATTTTTGTGCGATGTTTCTGCATAAAGCGGGTGCGCAACTGCCATGCACATAGCTGATAGAGTCAACAATTTAGATGGCATAATGCAACCGCATATCATGCGCCGCCACATACACCCCTGTCGGATGCATTAAGCTCACGCCCGTCATTTCAGATGCTTTGGGCAATCCCATAAGCTCAAGGATAGTCGGCGCAATATCGGCTAATGTACCTTCTGTGCGAATCTGCACCGCTCCCGCACCAAACGCCACAAAGGGTACGGGATAAATCGTATGTTGCGTATGCGGATTGCCCCCTGCATCTTGCATTAATTCAACATTGCCGTGATCCGCCGTCACCAATAACACTCCCCCCACCTGCTTCATCGCGTCCATAATGCGTCCAAGGCAGACATCCACGGCTTCAACCGCTTGCACGGCAGCAGAAAACACCCCCGTATGCCCCACCATATCAGGATTCGCATAATTCACGATCATTAACTGATAATGCTGTGAGGCAATGGCTTCCACAAGTTTGTCCGTGACTTCAAAAGCAGACATTTCAGGCTTCATATCATAGGTTGCCACATTCGGAGACGGAACTAAAATCCGATCTTCCCCTTCAAAGCACGGATTGCCTCCGCTCATAAAATAAGTGACATGGTTATATTTTTCCGTCTCGGCAATGCGTAATTGTCGCTTGCCCGCAAGAGAAACTAACTCACCAAGCGTATGATTCAAGCGTTCCATCGGGATAATGGCAGGAATCTGCAACGGGCAATCTTCCGCCCAATAATCCGCCATCCCTAAGACGCGTTGCCCATAGCAATGGGGGCGCGCAAACGGTATATCCCATGCAGGAAGGGTCAATGCCATCATGATTTGACGCGCACGATCGGGTCGAAAATTGCACATAAGAATGCCGTCTTCTGGTTTCATGCCCGCATAATCATGTGCGCTTGCAGGAGGGAAGAACTCATCACCTCGCGCATCATTGGCATAATGCTGCGCTAATGCTGCGCGTGCATCGTGGAAACACGCCCCCGATGCTACGCCATGCATCATCACTTCATAACCACGCGCCACACGATCCCACTTCATATCCCGATCCATGGTAAAATAACGCCCCGCAATCGTTCCTAACCGAATATGCGGATGCGATGCCACAAGCGCAAGGGCGCGATCAAGATAACCATGTTCATGCGCGCTGTGTGGTGGTGTATCGCGTCCATCCAAAATCACATGCAGCACCACTTCTATATCTTCTTGCGCCAAAATATGCGCCAATGCATCAATATGTTCTTGATGTGCATGAACCCCACCGTCAGAATATAACCCCATAAGGTGGCACACTCCGCCTGAGGTGCGCATTTCCGCTATAAATTCTTGCAACGCCTCTGCTTCACGTAAATTATTATTGGCAACTGCCTCATTAATCCGAGGGAATAATTGGCTAGGCGGTCGCCCTGCCCCGATATTCATATGCCCCACTTCGGAATTGCCCATCTGTTTGGCAGGCAACCCAACATATTCTTCCGATGCCTGAATCTCTCCATATGCACCTTGCGCGCACAAACGCTCCCAGTTTGGTATATGAGCGGCAGCAATCGCATTATGCGTGGCATCGGATCGCGCCCCCCAGCCATCAAGGATGCATAACAGCACGGGCGGGGTACGATCATCATTATTATGTGTAGGGGGAGTTGAATTCATGAGTTGCACCTCATCCAAAATATTTTTATCATCTTTATGTGAAAAGCTATAGGACACTATAGCACCAAGATTATCAGAACAAAAGCCTTGTTTGATAGAGCGCAGGTAATTTTTGTATGATTTATAAAAAACTCTACATAACTCTCATTTCTTGTCATACCAGCGAAAGTTGGTATCGATGACATAGTATTGTTACTGGATTCCCGCCTAAAGTAGGAATGACAAATTTTAATGATTCCCCATAAAAAACCCTTGACATGTCGCACCTATATCACTATAAAATTCGAAGAACTTCTTTTTATGTATCATTTTTGTTACAGTCAAGGTTTAGTTTCTGGCTACATTGTTGTTTTTACCCAAAGAGGTACTTTATCATGGCTACTGAAGATTTATGTCCGTGCAAAAAAAGTCCATCTACTTGCGCACAAACTATGTGTGACAAGAAGCGGGTTGTTTCCGTTAATAATGGTCTGACCGATGTGTCCGATCATGACTGGGGGAAAACTACTACCGAAGGCGAAGGATGGCATTCTGAAAAATTGTGCCAACTTGTTGGCTTGTCCGAGGAACATACCGTCATTGTCATTGCTGAAATTAATGCAACCTTTCAAATGAAATTTGGAGGTTGGGTCGGAAAAAAATCGGAGATGTATCTTCAACAATTTTCTGACTGTCATCGATCTGCAGATGGTCACCGCTTCGGTGATCCTGATGGGTTGTACGGGTGGTTCTTCACGGTCGCACGCAAAGGATATTATGCTCTCGAGTATGTTCCTTTTGTGAACGATCTGCGCATTTGGGCACGCTTGGATAGTTTTATTCTTCGGAATAATACCAATCCCGTTGTCCAACGCTACATTTCCAAACTTGCCTGCCTATTAGTTGTATGGTAAGTTAAACAAAAGAGTCTGTTCCCACCTTGGGGACAGGCTCTTTTGCTATAGTGCTTCCATTATATGATTACCAATTGATCGGCAATTATATAATGGAAAAAGCACTATACATCATAGTGTTATAGTCGTTTGACACAAAAAATGAGTGATTTTTTTGTCAAACGACTATATGTGCAGGCATCATGCTCGTTACAACGCCACAATCAGCTCAACGTGCAACCTAACGTACATGAATAGCTGTCCATCCCCGTCAGGTTGGGTTGCATCAGATGCCATAATGTGGCAGAATGTAATCAACTGGCTAAAGGAGAAGGGCTATGGCACAGATACAGC
>RDXO01000024.1 GCA_004292675.1 Alphaproteobacteria bacterium
TCAAACAAGGTATCCGACGCATCCTCTATGCAGCACTGAACCTCACCACAATCCCAAAACTATGGCATTACGCTAAACTTGTCGGGTGGTAAGGTGCAGCGCATTGATCTTTTGTACTTGATGTTGTGTGGTACATGTGTTAAATTGTAAAATCAAATCTAGTATAGCGTCATTTGATTGCTAACTATTTTATGACTAATACCTGTGTGATGATTGAAGCAATGTATGATCAATTAATGATTGATTTACAGGAACATGTCGATTTTTGCGAATCTCTTGTTCATTCAAGAAAGTGCTACAAAAACGGTGATTATGTCACTGCATCAGACATTATCTCTGATGATGTTGCGTTTGAGTTGATTTTAGGTAAAAGTGATGCAAAGCTGTTCTTGCCGAGGCTTCATCTTTTAGCTTATACGCTCAACCCTCATCCTTGTTTTGGTGACCCCTTAGGGGCTGCTAGAAAGGGAAATAGTCGGAATCCTATCCTCACATCTGAGGAGTTGGAATTGCTCACCTCGCTTGAACGTAAATAAAGATCGCGCATAATAAGGAAAAAGCCCCGCCTTCATGATGAAGATGGGGCTTTTTCTTTGGTTTAGAATAATGTACATGTGGATATTTTTTTCCACATGTTTGTATTGACTAAATGATCGTCTAAAACGATGTTTTTACCCAGTGGGGGAAGCACCTCTTTTAAACGTGCATTATCAAGAATTTCGATTGCTCTTTCTTTAGGGATTGCTATCCCATTAAAGAAATAGGTATCTTCTTTTCCGCGTTTCACGGAAAGAAAAAGACGGTCATTTCCTAAGCATTGATAGAGCATAAAAGTGGGTGTTTTGTAAACATAAAGGATTTGAGTCTTTATTCTAACGCAATGAATAAAAAAAATCAATCTTAATATATGCATGTCCCCCGAGACTTCTGCATAATTCTTAATTTTTGTCATACCCGCGCAGGCGGGTATCCATACCTTACGCCAATAATGACGAATTTGCTAGTTGTGTGTGTTATGCAGGGGTTTCATGTCAAACAGCGAAAGCATTATAAATTTCACTGGAAATCGTACCAAATAAGTATTATATAGAGCGCATGGAACATATCGATTTAGGGATTGAAAAACCGCGCCATGAAACGTAAATAAAGATCGCGCATAATAAGGAAAAAGCCCCGCCTTCATGATGAAGATGGGGCTTTTTCTTTGGTTAGATCGGTGTACTGCTACTGCCGATCTGTTTCCATACTAGGCTGTTCACAAAATTCTCATCCAAAATTGGATATGTATCTATTTTGGGCAACAACTTTTTCGCGCGCAAGTCATCAAGAATCTTGATGGCTTGTTTTTCGGAAATACTTATCGCATTAAAGAAATAGCGATGCTCTTCTGTGAAGGGCATTGTCACAAAAACCGAGAGATTCCGATCAGCGGTACACTGGTAGTGAAATTGCATAGTGGGTGTTTTGTAAACATAAAAGATTTGAATCTTCATTCTAACCCAACGAATAAAAAAAATCAATAATAAATTTCACTGGAAATCGTACCAAATAAGTATTATATAGAGCCTATGGAATATATTGATTTAGGGATTGAAAAACCACGCCATGAAACGCGGGTAGTGGTTGCCATGTCAGGCGGGGTGGATAGCTCCGTGGTGGCAGCAATGCTGCATGAGGCGGGCTATGAGGTCATCGGCATTACGCTACAGCTTTATGATCATGGCTCAGCGATCGGCAAGAAGGGGGCGTGTTGTGCGGGGAAAGATATTCATGATGCGCGGGAAGTAGCCCAACAATTAGGGATTGCGCATTATGTATTGAACTATGAAAGCAAGTTCCGTCATGCGGTGATGGATGATTTTGCAGATTCCTATCTTGCAGGGGAAACGCCTATTCCGTGCGTGCGCTGCAATCAATCGGTAAAATTCAAGGATTTATTGCATACTGCCCGTGAACTTGGTGCGGATGTGATGGCAACGGGGCATTATGTGCAGCGTACCGAACATCACGGCAAAGCGCATCTGCTCTCAGGGGTGGATGCCAGCAAAGATCAGAGCTATTTTTTATTTGCCACAACGCAAGAACAGCTTGATTTTCTGCGTTTTCCTTTAGGTGGCATGACGAAGGAGCAAACGCGCCTTCATGCAGAGCGTTTTGGGTTGGTGGTATCCGAGAAGCCAGATAGCCAAGATATTTGTTTTGTACCCAATGGTAATTATGCCAGCGTGATCGAGAAACTTCGCCCCGGAAGCTGTGATGCAGGGGAGATCGTGCATGTGAACGGCACGGTGCTTGGGGTGCATGAGGGGATTATTCACTACACCATCGGGCAGAGGCGCGGGCTTGGGGTGGGATATACGCATCCGCTTTATGTGATTCGTCTTGACCCAGAGCGCAAACAGGTGATTGTCGGGGAAAAAGAACATCTTGCAAAAACCTATTTTTATGTGCGTGAAATGAATTGGCTGGATGATTTGGGTGATCATCCGCGTGAGGTGATGATTAAATGGCGATCTACACAATCATTGCGCCCTGCAACCATCACGCGCATGAGTGATACGGCTGCACGGATCGATACATTCCAACCTGAATATGCCATTTCGGCAGGGCAAGCATGTGTGGCTTATGCGGATCATCGTGTGCTTGGAGGTGGGTGGATTACCCATCGCGCACCTCAATGACATGTATTACGATTTTTTTACTTGACGCTCTGTGATGTGTGTGATATAAAAAAATCTGACCTTTACTAGAGCATTCTTTAATGCTAACCACTCTATGACTACCGAACTGATGATAGCTTTGCTTGTAGCGACTGTTTGTGCTATCGCTCTCGCGCTTTGGACTCTCAATGATCGCTACCAAGATACCGCAACTGCGGCGTTTGGTTTGTTTTTGCTAATCGCGATTTTGTTGCTGGCATTCAAGATGTTCGACGTGTACGTTTGGTTCATGTCGTCGATGTTTTTTATGATCTATACTCTGTTTTGGCGGGCGATATTATGGTATGCTCGACCAATTCTTGAGTCGTTCATGAATGAACGTAGAATTGCTCAGCGTAGAAAGGCGGAACAAAACGCCCAAAAACGTGAAGCAAAACGCTTGAAGGAAGCGCGCCGTGAATATGTTGAAGTCATTGCTCCTCGCTATTTTGTAGAGAATTCTCTTCCTCTACTGTGTGACGAAGCATTGGAAGACTTGCTTGTGGTGGCATCGGCAAAAAACGGTGAGGTGTTTGTATCTGGTGATGTGTTTGATATGGTTGTAGAATCATGTCTTACTCTCGAAGAAAAAACCGAACCGCAGCAGCGCATTACGATGTATGTTCTGAATTATATCAGAGCGAGCATCGCAGTGAAGAAGGGCGCATACAGTGAGATAGTGGATAACCAATATCTCAAACTGTACTAGTTCTTTCTGCAGGGCAGCATCAATCAAAAAAAGCAGAAATGGGGAATACCTGTTTCTGCTTTTTTTTGACTACCTTCATCATTTTGTCACAATAATCGTGTACAAATGAAGTACGTACATATAGAATGAGTTGGTATGAAAGAGCAAAAAGATACACATCACGCGATAGACCCTGTGCAAACCACGCTTGCAAGTGCAGGAGCAGGGGGCTTGGCAGGCATTGGAACATATCTAGGTGGCACACACATAGCGCGCCTTGCTGGTGCAGTGCTTGTAGAGCCACAACCAATGATCACGCATGATATTAAGCAGGTGCAAAAAGGACTCGGAGCTGTTCAGGAGAACATAGAGACTATCTTAGTCGCGTGCGCAAGGAATAGTGATTTGCAGTGCGTTGAAGGATTCGTAAATGCTTGGAAAGATAAATTGTCAGATACTATAGAAAACTCTTCGCAGCATAAAGGATGGTTTCAGAAGATTTTTGATAAATCCCCATCGCTGCAAGAGAATACAAAAAATCTTGCAGCTAATAAAGGGTTGTGGGAGTGGTTGTCTAAATATATTGACCCTAAAGATGCACGTAGCCTTGAAGACATCTTCAAAAAATGCGCAAAAGGCGATGCTTCCATAACCAAAGAAGCTGCTTTAGAGCAAGTTAGGAAGATTTTTAATGAAGCGAAGGTGAATGTTGAGGGAGTCGTGCATGGCCTAGAGCCACTGCAAGCACAGGCAAAAGAAGCACAAGGCGAGTTGGAAGCCCTTCAAGCGCAGATGGAAAAGGTGAAAGAACATATCCCTAAAACCGTTGAAAAACTCGACCCTGCTGCAAAAAATTGTGTGATTGTCGCTTCATGTGTGGCGGCTGTTGGTGCGGCAGCATGGGTAGTGAACCGAGCTTATCAGCATGGCAAGCAACAACAAAATGATGCGCATTCTCCTCAACCACAAGAGCAGCGCGAAAAAATGAGTCATTTGGAGCGTTTGGAAGCGCAACGCGCTATTCCGCAATCTTTATCGCTTGCAACATAATGGTAAAAGCACTATAAATCAAAGTTTTATAGTCGTTCTTTGACATAAAAAATGAGTCATTTTTTGTCAAACGACTATAATATAACGGCTAAATCGAGAGAATGTGATGGATGCGACATTTGGATTAAGTGATCTTCAAAAAAAGGCTATAGATGCTCATATTGAGGGTGTGATAAGTGCGACGATTGCGCGCAATGAACAAGAGGGCGTTGATAATTGGGTAAAAAGAAATCCCGAAACCTATCGAGAGCATCTGTATAAGCAGATTGTAAGCCCTGAAAATATCAATCTTATTCATGAAATAACACAAAATTATAGTGAACGGAATAATGGCATTGAGCTCACTGCTTTGCAGCGTCGTGCTGTGGTTGATCATATAGAGGGGGTGGTTGCTGCTACCATCGAAAAAAATCGGCAGGATGGTGCTGATAATTGGGTGGAACGAAACCCCGAAGCGTATAAATCTCATCTATATGACATCATTGTTAAACCTGAAAATGCCAATGTGATTGATGAAATAACGCAAAATTATGTGGGTGAACGAATGCAAGAAGCCTCACGCATCCTTGATGGCGTATCCGCACCATCTTTTGGGATGCCTCGTCAATCATCACGAGGATTAGAGCGTTAAGGCAAAGTCCATTGATTAGCGTTTTTCATTTGAACCATCCGTCCTATCGCGGTATATAGATGTGATGGAATCAATATTATTATTCATCGCATCTTGTGGTGCGGGCATGTTAAACGCCATTGCGGGGGGCGGGACATTCCTTGCCTTTCCAACCCTGTTATGGCTTGGCGTGCCGTCTATTCCTGCAAATGCCACCTGCACGATTGCTATCTGGCCTGGTGCGCTTGCAGCGATGCTTGCCTATCGTCAACGGGTGGTGTTGCCACGTGGGAAAATGCTTGCGATGCTGATCATTGCCATTATTGGCGGATGGTGCGGAGCGCAACTTTTGCTGCATTTGGAATCTTCTCAATTTGATGCATGTGTGCCGTGGTTGTTGCTTGTGGCCACCTTCATTCTGGCTTATGGAAAAAAAGTGGCAGCATGGTTTCATCGTGCGGGAAAAATGCCGCAAATCCTCGCATGGGGCATGTTGGTTGTCACTGCGGTGTATGGTGGTTTTTTTGGTGCGGGCATCGGTATTTTGCTGCTTGCGATGCTCTATATGACAGGGCTTGAAGATTTGCATGAGATGAATGCCTTAAAGGTCGTATTGGCGGTAGGCATGAACGCATCGGCATTTTTTACCTTTTTGTTTTCGGGCGTAGTGGCATGGAATTATGCCCCGCCTATGATTGCTGGGGCGATCTTTGGTGGCTATATGGGGGCAAAGGTAGGGTTGCGTATTCCGCAACAACAGCTCAAACGCGTCGTATTATGCATTGCAATCGTCAGTACTATGTATTTCTTTGTAGATTTTTATGGCTAAGATCGCTATGAAAGATAAAAATACTAAAGAGGATGCATAATGAAAATTGATGGCGTATCAATCCGTATTGGAAATGTGTTGGATTATAAAGGGCAACTTTGGGTGGTGACGCGCACACAGCACGTCAAACCGGGCAAAGGTGGCGCATTTAACCAAGTGGAAATGAAAGATATTCGTAATGGCACGAAACTCAATGAACGCTTCCGTTCGGATGAAACGGTGGAGCGTGTGCGCCTTGACCAGATGGAATATCAGTATCTTTATGAAGAAGGCGAACATTTGGTGTTTATGCATAAAGAGAATTATGAACAAATTACGCTTGCGAATGATTTGCTTGGTGATCAACGTCCGTTCCTTACCGATGGTATGGATGTGACGATTGAACTTTATGAAAATGATCCCATCAGCGTGACATTGCCTCAGCATGTGGTGCATGAGGTTGTGGAGACTGAACCTGTGGTGAAAGGGCAGACGGCTTCATCATCCTACAAGCCTGCTATGTTGGATAATGGTGTGCGCGTGATGGTACCTCCGTTCATCAATGCAGGAAATCGTGTGGTGATTGATACGAATGAATCTACCTATGTAGAGCGGGCGAAAGACTAATGCAACAATCAAACCCGCAATTTGGATTAAATACCCCACTGATTAACGTCATGACGGCTGCAGCACTCAAGACGACACGGCAAATATTGCGCGATTTTGGCGAGATAGGCAATTTGCAAATCTCTAAAAAAGGCGCGATGGATTTTGTCACGGTGACGGATCAGCGCGTTGAGAAAATCTTGCAAGAGCATCTTGCGCGGGCGCGTCCTGATTTTGGATTTTTGATGGAAGAAAGCGGGGAAGTGCTTAATGCAAAAAGTGCGTTCCGTTGGGTGATTGACCCATTAGATGGCACAACAAACTTTATGCACGCCATTCCCTATTTTTGCGTATCGATTGCTGTGGAAAAGAAAACGGCACACGGTTCAGAATTGGTTGCAGGCGTAATCTATGATCCTGTGCATGATGAAATGTTTATGGCAGAGCAGGGCAAAGGGGCGTTTGTGAATCAACGGCGTTTGCTTGTCTCGAAGCGTGATACGGATTTTTATTTTGTGACAGGCACGTCGCGTCGTAAAGGGCAGCATTCGGTAGAATGTTCACGTCTTGCAGAATATGCGGATGGCTTGGATGCCGTGATTCGTCGTGGCGGTGCTGCTGCACTTGATTTAGCGTATGTAGCGGCAGGCAGGTATGATGCGGCATGGTTTCCGAAATTGCAAAAATGGGATATGGCTGCGGGCATCGTGTTGGTGCGTGAAGCAGGCGGGGTTGTGGGGCTTCCTAATGGCACGGTGGGTGATGCTTATGAATCCTTATCTATTTTTGCGGGAAGCAAAATTGCCCATGATCGTATGATGCAATGCCATGGGGCATAAAAGATTTTTTTGTGCTTTGTATTCTTAAGGGCTTGCCTTGCGCTGAGTGTGTGCCTATATAAAAATAGCACGTTTCGATAGGTTGGTTCTTTTTCAAGAACACACCTATCGAAAATTCGTGGCTATTATTCATATGTTTATAGCGCAAACTCACGATAGGTGCGCTTATATAAACGTAATTAACCTATCGTGACGCGCTATAGTTATGAACGCATATATAAAAACTTTTTGTTTACTCGCAGCACTCACGGCATTATTCATGGGGCTAGGCATGATCATGGGTGGCACAAGTGGCATGATGATTGCTGGTGTGATGGCGGTGGGGATGAATTTTGTCTCCTATTGGTTTTCGGATAGCATTGTCTTGAAGATGTATGGTGCGCGTCCAGTGGATTCTGGGAAGGTTTATGATCTAACGCGGGAACTGGTGCAACGTGCCAACATGCCCATGCCACGTGTCTATGAGATGGATACCGAGCAACCTAATGCGTTTGCAACGGGGCGCAACCCTCATCATGCTGCTGTTGCCGTCACACGCGGATTGATGAATATCTTAGATGCACGTGAATTACGCGCCGTCATAGCCCATGAATTGGCGCATATACGCAATCGTGATACATTGATTATGACGGTGACGGCAACCATTGCAGGGGCATTAGGGATGCTCGCTAATTATGCGATGTTTTTTGGTTCAAGCCACCAAGATGAAGAGGGCAATCATCAGGGAGGAGGGATTGTGGCAAGCCTCGCTATCATGATTTTAGCTCCGATGGCTGCCTCGATTGTGCAAATGGCTATTTCACGCACGCGGGAATATGCCGCTGATAAAATAGGCGCAGAGATCGCCCATGATCCTATCGCACTGGCATCAGCATTGGCAAAAATTGATCATGCTGCCCATCATCGCGCCCATCATGTTGCGGAGCGTAATCCTGCTACAGCGCATATGTTTATTATCAATCCCTTGCACCTGCATAGTATTGATGGCTTATTTTCAACCCATCCAAAAACAGAACATCGTATTGCCGCATTGCAGAAACTTGCGCAGCAGATGGGACGCGAGGAATCTTTTAGCCATGCATCGCCATTTGATGCACCTAAAAATGCAGGGCCTTGGGGTTAGTAATTACGTTTTGTGGCACGAATTCATGCGTGCATTACATACAGTGCATCAATGCGTGCGATCATGACCTTTCTTTTTGACAAAATCATTCCACCATGGCAGATAGTATGGGATGATAGATTTTCCTACAGATGCTTATATCGCCACTATGACTTTAGATGATCCGCACGTGCTTAGGCGTGCTGAACATGTTGAGCAAGAGCGACGCATTACCATTGCAGATTTATTGCGCAGCAATCAGTTTTCCTTGCTTGCTGAGGATGCGCAAGGGCCGTATGATGTGACGTTGAGTTTATACGATAATCGTTTGCATATTCATCTCACGAGCAGTGCGATGGCTGAACCCTACGTCATTAAGATGCCTGTGGCAGCATTTCGTGGGATCATCAAAGATTATTTTTTGATGTGTGAAAGCTATTTTGACGCATTGAAACATGCCGATCCGTATAAATTGCAAGCACTTGATATGGGTCGTCGTGGGATGCATAATGAGGGATCAGAATTATTGACCAACCTCATCAAGGAACATGCGGTGATGGACTTTGATACATCACGCCGTTTATTTACGCTGATTTGCGTATTGCATATACGCTAACATTCCCCCAGAGCGAGAAGCGTATCAATAATATCTTCTGCTTTGCGCTTGATCATATAAGCAATATCCTCGCTGGTACGCATATGCGAAAAACGGGCGCATAAACGAGCATGATCTTCATCACAATCTTCGATGGTTAAACTCAGAAAATCATCAAGATGGATGCTGAGTACTGCCGTGAGTTTAGAGGATACTTCATGGATATTGCTATCACTATGTAATGAGCTATCACAGCATAATTCAATATAACCTAAGGGATGCGTGCGATATTCCCCGTGCCTTAGGTGAGAAAACACATGGACAAGCGACGATGTCGGTGCAAGGCTTGGATGGAAGAAAATAGTCTTGACTCCTGTCAACTGAGATTGCATGATGCGACTCCTTGATATTGATATGATGAAGTTGATCTTCATTCCACAACGAACATAGCCCTTTGAGTTTAATAAATGGTAAAGCCACACGAGATTTTTTTACGTTTTTCACCTAATCATAATGCCCGCCCTGCAGAAGAGATCGCGCTTATTGTGCTGCATTATACAGGGATGCAATCAGAAGAAGAAGCCTTAGAGCATTTATGTTCAGCGCAAAGCAAGGTTTCAGCGCATTATTTTATCAATGAAGAAGGCGCGATCTTTCAGTTGGTGGAAGAAGATCGGCGCGCATGGCACGCAGGTGTTGGAGTATGGCGGGGGCATGAGAATATCAATGATATTTCGATTGGTATTGAATTAGTCAATCCGGGGCATGAATGGGGTTATCGTCTTTTTCCAGAAGTGCAAATAGATGCATTGCGGAGCTTATGCCTCGATATAATCACTCGCTATGAATTACCTTCCCATGCGGTGATCGGGCATTCGGATCTCGCACCGACACGCAAGCAAGACCCCGGGGAGTTTTTTCCTTGGAGAGAGCTTGCCTCGCATGGTATTGGCATATGGCATGATGTCGTACCACAAGAGGATGCGCCGCGTGCAACGGAGCTTAAAGATGAGCATCGTAAGCAATTACGCGCTTTAGGGTATGCCGTGGATCATGAAAATGAATCATCAGTAATTATGGCATTTCAAAGGCATTATCGCCCTGAGTACATTACAGGAACGTGGGATGAACATTGCACGTTGTGCCTTCATGCTTTGATGGCAAAGCTATAGAGTGGTGCTTGACTTTTTGCGCCCCTTAGCACTATAGTGCGTAAGCATATCTCAAATTCTTAAAGGAGACCACTATGAATTCCACCACTCATTCTATTCTTGATGTTGCCGTAACGGCAAAGCGCGTGATTGTGCGCGTGGATATGAATGTTCCCATGCATGATGGACGCATCAGCGATGATACGCGCATACGTCGTGCAGCACCAACATTGCAGGATTTAGCAAAACGTGGGGCAAAAGTGATTGTACTCTCCCATTTTGGTCGCCCAAAAGGCAAGGATGCAAGTCTTTCACTTGCGCCCATCCGTGAGGCACTGGCGCATATTGTGGAAGGGGTGACGGTGCATTTTGTGGAAGATTGTATCGGTGATCGCGTACAGAACGCCATTCAGTCTATGGCGAATGGTGAGATTTTGCTCTGTGAGAATGTCCGTTTTTACGAGCAAGAAGAAGCAGGTGATGCAGTATTTGCGCGTTCTTTAGCGGATTTAGGGGATATGTATGTCAATGATGCTTTTTCATGTTCGCACCGTGCGCACGCATCTATTACAGGGATTGCGCAATTATTGCCGTCTTATTTCGGCATGACGATGTTAGAGGAAGTAGCCGCCTTGCACGGTGTATTCAGCAATCCAACGCGCCCTGTTGCGGCATTGGTTGGCGGTTCTAAAGTATCCACTAAGATGGAATTATTGGAACATCTGGTAGAAACGATGGATGTTTTGATGATTGGTGGCGGTATGGCGAATACGTTCCTTTATGCGCAAGGGCATGAGGTGGGGGCATCGCTCTGTGAGAAGGACTTGCAATCGCTGGCACTCAAGATTTTGAAAAAAGCCCACGAACATCATTGCCGTATTTTATTGCCTGTTGATGTGACGGTGAGTCAAAAATTTGCAGCCCATGCGCAGTGCCGAGTCGTTGCAGCCGATGAAATCCCCGAAGGGTGGATGGCACTCGATGTGGGAGTGGAAACGGTGCGACAATGGCAAGAAGCGATGCACGATGTTAAAACCTTAGTGTGGAACGGTCCTGTGGGAGCGTTTGAGATAGCACCGTTTGATCATGGCACGGTGGCAATGGCGCGTCAGATTGCTGCCCTTACTGGATCGGGCAAACTTGTTGCCGTTGCAGGCGGAGGGGATACGGTATCTGCGCTTAGCCATGCAGGACTCACCGATGCGATGAGTTATGTATCCACGGCAGGCGGGGCATTCCTTGAGTGGCTGGAAGGCAAAGAACTTCCGGGCGTTGCGGTGGTGCATAAGCAAGAGGCGCGCTTGGCTTCTTAAGTAAGCGTGTATACGAAAAAAGCTCTCTTGCGTTTTTGACGCACATATGCTAAAATGTTTTTATGGGTTATACTCATCGCACATGAAGATGCGTAGTATCAAGATGTGGAAACGATGAGTATTTTTAATAAAATATACCTTTAATTTCACTTGTAAGGACTCAAATCCTTGAAGTGAAATGGGTATATAAAGCAAAAGGCAAACATTATGAAAGAACATCGGCGCGTGGAGTATCGTCATATGTCTGGGGGCTTGCCACAAATGCTAAGAGATACCAAACCGAATAGTCGAGTATCATCAAGCGGTGAATTAGCTGTTTTGAAAGCACATATACAGAAAAATATAACCGTATTTCAACGATTGCGCGATAAGTGAAAATCATACGTTATATTTCTCTAAAAAAAGCTCTAGCGGCTCATGCTGAAGTGCTAGATGCGTCAGGTGGGTTAGAGGGTGTAAAAAATCAAGGTGCCGTCGAAAGTATTCTCATGCACATACGCAATGATACATATTACCCCACGTTTGAAGAAAAAATGACGCATTTGGTGTTTTCTATCATTAAACATCATCCTTTTAATGATGGCAATAAGCGCACTAGTATTGCACTCGGGGCATTGTTTTTGATACGCAACCGATACCCCGATGAAGTGATTGCGCGTTTTATAGTCGTTTTAGAAGACGTAGTGGTTGCTGTCGCTGATAATGCAATCGACAAACACGCGTTGCAGCGTATTATTTCTGGACTCCTACATTAGCATTGATTCTCATGACAGCACTGTATCTTCATTGGCCATTCTGCAAAAAGAAATGCCCCTATTGTGACTTTAACTCGCATGTGCGTGATGCGGTGGATTATACTGCATGGCACGATGCGATGCTTGCTGAGATGCGCACCATGCATGAACGCGCTTATGTGCCTGATGGCATTACCAGCATCTTCTTTGGTGGGGGTACGCCATCCTTGATGCCGCCCTCGCTGGTGGGCGCATTGATTGAGGAGGCGGATTGCTTATGGGGGCTGAGTGCGGACTGTGAAATTACCCTAGAAGCCAATCCGACTTCCGCTGAGATAGATCGTTTTCGTGATATTCATGCGGCGGGAGTGAATCGCTTATCGATCGGCATTCAATCATTGTGTGATGAATCATTGCATTTTCTTGGGCGTGAACATAATAGTGCGCAGGCATTGCAGGCATTGGAATGGGCAGCGCGTATTTTTTCGCGTTATTCTTTTGATCTCATCTATGCCTTGCCGCATCAAAGCCTTGAGGCGTGGGAGAGTGAACTCCGAATCGCACTGAACTATGCAGGGGATCATCTATCGCTCTATCAACTCACCATTGAACCCGACACGGCATTTGCGCGGGTCTATGCGAAAGGAGATTTTACGCTACCTGATGGCGACATGGCAGCCGATCTCTATGAATTAACCGAATCGATCATGATGGAACATGGATTATATGCCTATGAAACATCAAACTATGCCAAAGCAGGGCAGATGAGCCGTCACAATCTCACCTATTGGCGCGGTGAGCCTTATATTGGCGTGGGCGCAGGTGCGCATGGGCGTATTATGGCGCATGATAACATGTGGGTGGCGACTTCCACCCTCAAAAGCCCTGAACGCTGGTTGAGTGCCGTGCAGAAAGATGGTCACGCCCTAGAGGAATATCGCAGGCTTTCTGATGTGGAACGTGCTGAAGAACGCTTATTAAGTGGGCTACGATTACGCGAAGGGGTGTTGTGGGATCATGTTGCAGCCATTATTAATATGCAGGCACTTGCACGGCTTATTTCTTTAGGGTTGATAGAGCGCACGGCAACGCATCTACGCACCAGCGCACGAGGAGTACTACTTGTAGAGCGCATTATTGGTGAGTTGGTATAATTAATCCACTCGATAATTCGGTGCTTCACGCGATACGGTGATGTCATGCACATGGCTTTCACGCAAGCCTGCGCCCGTGATACGTACAAAGCGAGCATTACGCTGCATATCAGCTATGGTAGCAGACCCCGTATAGCCCATGGAAGCGCGTAGCCCCCCCACAAGCTGATGCACTACGCCCGATACACTGCCCTTGAAGGGTACGCGTCCTTCCACCCCTTCAGGGACAAGTTTCATGGAATCTTTCACTTCTTGTTGGAAATAACGATCCGCTGATCCGCGTGCCATTGCTCCAACAGATCCCATACCACGATAGGATTTATAGGAACGCCCTTGATAGAGAATCACTTCTCCGGGGCTTTCTTCTGTACCCGCAAGGAGTGAGCCAATCATGGCGGCTTGCGCACCTGCTGCCAATGCCTTAGCAAGATCGCCCGAGAATTTGATACCACCATCTGCAATCAAACATACGCCACGTTTTGAGGTGATTTTTGCAACTTCTAAAATTGCGGTAAGCTGAGGGATTCCGACACCTGCAATAATGCGTGTTGTGCAGATTGATCCAGGACCAATGCCGACTTTCACGGCATTTGCTCCTGCATCAATCAGAGCTGTGGCGGCTTCCGCAGTGGCAATATTACCGCCGATGATTTGCGTGTGGGGATGGGTAGCGCGTATATGCGCGATCATGTCGACTACGCCGCGTGAATGACCATGCGCCGTATCAACGACCAACACATCAACACCCGCAGCGATCATCGCTTCTGCACGCGCCATGCCATCCGCTCCGACACCAACTGCGGCTGCCACCCGTAAACGTCCTTTTTCATCTTTTGATGCGTTCGGATGAAGTTCAGCTTTCTCAATATCTTTCACGGTGATGAGTCCGATACATTTCCCTGAATCATCCACCACCAATAATTTTTCAATACGATATTGATGCAGCAATTTTTTGGCATCATCACGCGAGATACCTTCTTTGACGGTGATGAGGCTCTCTTTCGTCATGAGCTGTGCAATGGGAGTGCGTCCGTCTGAAGCAAAGCGCACATCACGATTGGTCACAATGCCGACTAACTTCCCTGATTCTTCCGTCACAGGAATGCCAGAAATTTTATGATGACGCATCAAATCTAAGGCATCGCTTAGAGTCTGATGGGGATGAATCGTTACAGGGTTGACGACCATGCCCGATTCAAATTTTTTCACTTGCATCACTTCATGGGCTTGGGCTTCAACATCCATATTTTTATGAATGCAGCCGATCCCGCCATGCTGTGCCATGGCAATGGCTAATGCGGATTCTGTCACAGTATCCATCGCAGCAGACATCAAGGGAATACCGAGAGTAATAGATGGCGTAATCTGTGTTGCTGTGTTGGCGTGCGCGGGCAGAATTTCGGAATAATGCGGCGTGAGCAGAACATCATCAAAAGTGAGTGCTTCAAGAAAATGTGAGTGTGTCATAGGAGGCATCATAATCGCTATAAAATAATATCTTCTCTATAGCATTTTTACGCACGATTGCAATCATATTCTTGACTATCGGCTTACCATCCCTCATGAGATATGAATGGCTTACTCTCCCGCTTGCGGGGGAGTCCAATCATCTGCGGTTTTTCAACGAAAAACCGCAGATGATTGGGTGGGGGGGCATAAGACCAAATGTATAGCGTGAAATATTTACATAGTGTGAAGGGTGACAAGGAGTATCGGGAAGTAGTTTTGCTCCTATTTTGACATGGATGAATGATGGGGTTAAGAAAAAATGCTTGGATGAATTGAGAATGATGCTATTAAAGTGCGTATCATCCGCACAAAAGCATTCTATACTCATCGCCCACGCACGATGCGTAGCATCAAAATGTGGAAACGATGAGTATTTTTGAGTAAGATATACCCTTAATTCCATTGCAAGGACTCAACTCTTTGAAATGAAATGGGTATATTAGGAACGAAGATGAAAAAACTTATACACGCAATAAAGAAACTATGCATTTTTTTATGCCAACTTATATTAGGTGGTGCATTGGGTGGGGCGATTTTATTTTTGTGGTTTTACATTCCAGCGAAAATTCAAGGGCGCGCACATTCTTTGACGAAGGAATATTCGAGTGCCTATGAACAAAAAATCTTACGCCTTGCACAACAAGAGGAGAGTAAAATATATTTTGAGGATATATTTAACGATTTTGAGTGGGATGCAATCGCTCGCGGAAGATGCATCGATCCTGAATCAACCTTAGATAGACTTGATACTTCAGGATGTACAATAGAATTCCCGATTTTAGCTGATGGAGACTATGAAATAGCATATCCTTTTGATAATTTTTACACATCACCGCATCTTCATTATAGCATTCATTATCACTCAAGAGAGCCATTGATATTTTTGAATAATAAAGATAAAAAAGCAAAGTTGATGTATGTTTTCCCAGAAGAAGGCGTAGGTTTGGCAAGTCATTTGATAGAAAAAATGAAAACAGATGGTTCAGCAACCAATCTATTGATGAAGCGTTCGCAAAAGCCCTATGTTCATGTTGTAAAAAAAGATGGTACAGTGCATATGGGGATAGGCACTGAATTATTAGATTAAAAATCGCCTATTCAACAATGAAATGGCGTTATAAAAATATGCTTAAAAATATATGAGTACTCATACATGTCTATCTACGAAGCTACATTATTATCATACGATACCGTAAAACGCTTGCAGACTTTATCCGAGGCGGAGATCGAAGCCATCGCCGATGCGGTGAATGCTGCTAAGCCGTTGAGAAAATTGTATTATTGGATCATATGCGCCATAAGAATGCATATGTTGTGTGTGTATTGTATCGTCTTTATGTTATGGACGGATATGCTTGTGAGTGAGTTTTGTGCTGTGGGTGGGGTGGCAATTATAATTGGTACGCTATTATTTTATGCAGACCCAGAAAACAGAATGTCTGTTTATGACGATGTTATTCGTCTTCTTTCAAGCAAATCACGATCGCAAAATAATAGGCGTGGTGTTGTAAAAAATCATGATCTTTTGTTTTATACATTGCGTTCAATTATTCTATGGTCTATAGCACTTGTGCTTCCTGTGTTTGTTATTGTTATTCCGTCTAGTTATGATCGTATCACGGCAGAAGAAGCACAATGGTATTTAGGGGGAATTGTTTTTTTGTGGGTGTGCGCGCTCACACGCTATGTTGCAGTTGGGTTTCCGAAGATGAATCTACAAGAAGCGGTCGCGCGACATTATTCACCTCAAGAACGCGATGAAGAAGCCTTGCCATTAATATGGAAAATGGTACTTATTGCGGATGTGGATGCGATATTTTATAAGATGTTCGATCTTATTTCTAAAAAAAAATCCCTGCTTGCGCTTTTGGTGTATATAGCAACGCCTTTTGTAACAATATTTATGTCTTTTTTTGTGATGCGCTATCATATTGGTGGTTCAGAAGGAGTAGTAATAGGAACTTTATTTTGTTGCTTAACGTCATCTATATTAACCGTTCCGTACATAGCCATTCATCGTTATATTCGGCACGATTTAATCACTGAGAGTATCATTAACCATTGCAAACCAAAACACTAACTTATGAAGAACGACGTAAGGTATAAGATGCCCATGAACGACAATACATCATCAACACACACCACACTAAAACGCCTTCAAGATTTATCCGAGGCGGAGATCGAAGCCCTTGCCGATGCAGTGGAGGCGGGTAGACCGCTTGATTATCCATATTTTAGATGGACGCAACATTTACGCCGTTATGTGCTGTTTTATTGGGCATTGGGGCTTACCCCCACAATGCTTTGGAGTACAAACACTATGCAGCACAACGCATCATGGGCAATAATTAGTGCATTCCTCATGCCTGTTGTGTGCTGGTTTCTAAGCCCCCGCCTTGCCGATGCATCACCCGATGTTAAGGAATCTGTGCGCGATGTGGTAATGCGATTGCACCAAAGCGTAAAACAAATCTCATTCAGATGGTCATGGTATCGTTGCATAATCATTAATTTTGCATTGTATGGGCTTTTATTAGTGTGTTGCATAGCATATGCGCAAAGCAATGTATGGTTTATGTGTAGCGTGATAATATTGTGGTTTATGCTGCATCATCGATATAGTGCGGTGGGTACAATCGCACAACATGATCTATATCTTAAGGGGAATATTGCATCATACGCTGTGGATATAGGGAAGGAAGCAAAGCCAATCCATCATATTTTATATTGGGTGTTTGGGTTTTTTCTGTTCATAATCATAGCTTTGCTCATACGTGATCTGCCGAGTCCCGAAGGAGGTGATGCTTTGCCACTGCGAACGTTGCCGTTTACTAGTCTTTTTTTATTCATCCCAGCGGTTAATGTGCTAGTATATCACGTGCCGTGGGGCAGTGATACGATGCTTTTATTATCATGTTTGGTTTCTATATTGGTCTGGTCAAGTGCAAAAATTACCAACTTCACCTATCAAAAAATGAAAAACTACGCAATATATAAAGAAATAACAACCGTTTTATAAGAACCCATAGCACGTGACGATAGGTTGGCTTCCATAAGAAACCAACCTATCTTTTTTAAGCACATGTCATAAAGTGCTATACACTATAATACATTTTGAATTCAACAGGGTGTGGCGTTTGCTCATATTCCTGCAATTCTTCCATTTTTAGTTCAATATAGGCATCGATCTGATCATCCGTCATCACATCGCCTTTTTTCAAGAACTCACGATCCGCATCCAATGATTCCAACGCCTGACGCAATGAATGACATACCGTTGGTACATCTTTCAATTCTTCAGGTGGAAGATCATAAAGATTTTTATCCATAGCATCGCCAGGGTGGATTTTATTTTCAATACCATCCAAACCTGCCATCAATAAGGCGGTGAACGCCAAATAAGGGTTGCTTGTTGCATCTGGGAAACGTGTTTCAATACGTTTCTCTTTCGGGCTGTTCACATAAGGAATGCGAATAGACGCTGAACGGTTGCGCGATGAATAAGCAAGCAATACAGGTGCTTCAAAGCCCGGCACTAAACGCTTATAGCTGTTCGTGCTTGGGTTGGTGAAGGCATTAATTGCACGCGCATGTTTGAAGATACCGCCAATATAATAGAGGCAAGTTTCTGATAAATCCGCATAACCATTGCCAGAGAATAAGGGCTTATCCGCTTTCCAAATAGATTGATGCACATGCATTCCAGAACCATTATCTTTCGCAATAGGCTTAGGCATGAAGGTTGCAGTTTTTCCATAAGAAGCAGCAACTTGTTGCACAACATATTTATATTTTTGTACATTGTCACCTGTTGCAGTTAAGGTATCAAACTTAAAGCCGATCTCATGTTGTGCAGGCGCAACTTCATGATGGTGAACATAAGGCAACAAACCAATAGATTTTAATATTGTCACCATTTCCGCACGCATATCATGCAAAGAATCCACAGGAGGCACGGGGAAATAACCGCCTTTCACACGCGGACGGTGTCCCATATTACCAGTTTCATACATCGTGCCAGAATTCTCAGGAGATTCTGCGGAATCGAGCGCGTAAAATGCTGTATTCATGCTGACTTCAAAGCGCACATCATCAAATACAAAGAACTCTAATTCAGGGCCAAAAAATGCCGCATCACCGATACCTGAATATTTGAGGTATGCTTCAGCGCGACGTGCTGTAGAACGTGGGTCACGTCCATAATTCGCACCAGTTTCAGGCTCAAGTACATCGCAGAACAAAACAAGTGTTGGTTGCGCGGTGAACGGGTCAATAAATGCGGTAGAAAGATCAGGCTTAAGAATCATGTCTGATTCATTGATCGCCTTCCAACCTGCAATAGATGAACCATCAAACATGATGCCATCAGTCAGTTTCTCTTCATCGATCGCTTCAGCATAGTAGGTCGTGTGCTGGCATTTGCCACGAGGATCAGTGAAACGAAAATCAATAAATTCAATATCTTCTTCTGAGATAAGCTCAAGAATTTCATCAGGTGTCGTCATAATTATATACTCCTTGCTCATGTGAAAAACAACGCGACTACCAATGCATCATGCAACGCAAAATGTCAAGCGTTTATCGTGCATATCTCTATAATTAAGCACGATGAAAAGCGGATGTTGGGAGCAGGGGGCGGAGTTTTATGACGGTTGTGTTACAGAACGATGAAGTTTTGATGGCAACGTGCATTTGGTTGTTGTGTTCTTTTAGCACCTATTGCTATTATAGAGTTATAGAATAGGATATAAAAATATATGACGCAACTAATATTCTCACATGATCCGCAGTTGGAGATTGATTACAAGGTGCTTGATCCAAGGTTGGAAGCATTGGCTCGTGAAGAAATGCAGGATTTGTTGGTGCGCGCTGATTCGATTGCGCGAATCAATAATGTTGTGAATCAAGCACCAGAGCTTTCTCCTTCGCAAGGAGTGAAAAGCCAACCTATTAATTTGTTTGATGCTGACTATGATGTTGCGATTGCTCCGATAGGAAATAACGCACAACTTAATGCGCTTCTTCAAAAAGAAGTGCCTGAATTCTTCGTTTCTGATACAGCAGCGCAATCTACGATTGTCTCACACGGGCATGATGTGTCCATGAATGATGTCTCATCGTTTCTTGCTCGCGTTCAACAAGAGCGTAATGCATCGAAGGATAAAGGATTCAGCATCGTATAAACCTGTGCCAGATGGTTTTTTGTTGACATTGCACTGGTTTATGTTGTCTTTTCGATGTTGAATGACGTTATTTACTTTTTTTTTGGTGTAATAAGTGTAATAATGGGCATAACAAGAAATTATAATTCACAATAAGATGCGAGATACCGCTTTGAACGAGTGGAACCAGAAAGAAATCAGTCAGAATGCTTTAGTAGGAGATGAGGAAGATCTCCTATCCAAGGAAGATATTGTGATGTTGATGCAGGGGAAGAACCCCTATGGTGAGCGTATTTATTGTTATCTTCGCCTCAGTATCAATAATTTGCGGCGCATGAAAGAAGCGATTATCAACAAAGAAAAATTTATGCCAAGTGATTTTGGTGAGGTTTTGGCAGCAGGAAGCGGGCAACCAGCACCTGAATTACGCGCCGAAATGGCGGTGACCTATGGCATGATGCAAACGCCTAAACTTGAACCGCGTTCCATGCCGTTGATGCAAAAGCCATTATGGGATGATTGATGATTCGCGTCATGCCTGCGTAGGCAGGCATCTAGAGCAACGTTTTTGATTGGACTCCTGCTCTGTTTGTTATAACGCCCGAAGGTGCAGATAAAACGCACCTTTTCCCCCGTGGGGTTGTGTCGCATGATGCAGTGCAATCACGCGTCCGCGCAAGGGAGCTTCTTCACACCAACGCGGGAGGATTGCTCGTAATATGCTCGGACGCTCCGTAGTACCTTTGCCAGTAATGACCAACAAAATACGTTGACGGCGTAGCATCATATCCTCAATGGTGCGTACCAAGCGTGCATGTGCCTCAGTTTGGGTTAAATCATGCAAATCAACCGTCATATCGGGGTGAATCCGTTGGCGCGTCAGACGGCGTAATGTATGTGGATCAAAGGCATAAAGCCCCCGATCATCATCGAAGGATAGTTCAGAGAAGATCGGGGAATGAATGGGGATTTTTTTCGTAGGTGGTGTGTAGATGTCAGCAAGATAATAGGCTTTGCCGTGCAGAGGTTGCACTTCTGTAAGCGATGCGTGCCATAGGGTGTGATCTTCTTCGCTCAGTGTAGGGGGGGTAAAGCGCGTAGGCGGAAGATGTTTCATGTGCATTTAGGAGCGATAATTGGCATTAATCTCAATATAACGCTCGGTTAAATCACACCCCCACACATCAGCGCATCCCTCACCAACACCCACATCCACACGGATGAATAATTCACTTTGCAGCATATGTGCTTTTGCGTTAGCTTCATTGTAATGTGCAACAACCGCACCCCCGTGCGTGACCAGTTCATCACCAATATAAAGCGTAATCTGATCAGGGTTAATCCAACGCCCAGCTTTGCCAACGGCAGCAATAATACGCCCCCAATTCGGATCACTTGCTGCCAATGCGGTTTTGACTAAAGGAGAATTGGCAATCGCTAGACCAATAATACGAGCAGATTCATCATCTTCTGCCCCTGTGATGCGATAAGTGATAAATTTGCGCGCTCCTTCACCATCCTTGACAATAAGCAACGCAAGTTCTTTCATCAGATCATAGAGCGTTTCCTTAAATTCATCGAGTATGGGATCACCAGCACTATGAGGGGCAGGGGAATTGCTCCCTCCTGTTGCCACCATAAGGACGGCATCATTGGTGGATGTATCACTATCAACCGTGATCGAGTTAAATGTTTTTACCGTATAACGTGCAAGTAGCGGTTTCATGATTGCAGCAGGTAAGGATGCATCGGTTACAATAAAGCCCAACATCGTTGCCATATCAGGGGCAATCATGCCCGATCCTTTGGCAATCCCATGAATCGTGACCTTTGTGCTTGCAATCATGCAGGTGCGTGTTGCCATTTTCGGGAAGGTATCGGTTGTCATGATGGCGCGTGCCGCTTCATCCCAGCCATCGGCATGAATATGTTGGTGAAGTGGTGGGATAGCACTCATCATAGATGGTACGGGTAAAAATTCCCCAATTACTCCCGTAGAGCAGATCATCACCTGCGATGCATCGCATCCTATCTCGTGCGCAACCTGCGCCGTGAGTGTGCGCACATCCTCCATGCCTTGTGTTCCTGTATAGGCATTGGCATTCCCTGAATTGACCAATAATGCCCGAATCTCCCCATCATCACACGCACTTCGACACCATAAAATAGGAGCAGCAGCCGTTAGTGAACGCGTATAGACCCCTGCAACGTGCGCCCCTGCATCAAAGCGCATCATCATCATATCTAAACGATTAGCGTGGCGTATGCCTGCACAAACCGCACCAAGAGAAACACCACGCAAAGAGGCAAGTGTCGGTAGATTTTTTGGTGCAAAAGGAGAGGTTGTCATGGAGTAATCCTTGCATTAATAAGAGGTTATAGCGTCATCATCATAACCCTGCCAATAGAGCAGAGTTCGTAAATCAGTATGTTTTATACAAGCATTTGCGTGTTGCTGCAAGAACGGTTTTGCATAATATGCTACACCTAAGCCTGCTACTTCAATCATGGCAGCATCATTCGCGCCGTCACCCACGGCAAGCACCTGTGAGGTGGTGAGGTTGAGGCGTTCTTGCGCCTCTAACAGTAAACTACGCTTGGTGAGATGATCCAAAATAGGCTCAGTGACTTCTCCTGTGAGTGCGCCGTCATGATGCAATAGCACGTTTGCGTGATGGTGCGTGAATCCCAATAAATCAGAGACTTTTTGCGTGAAAAAGGTGAAGCCTCCTGAAACTAACATGGTGGTTGCCCCATGATGATGCATGGTAGCAATGAGTTCTTTCGCGCCTAGATTGGGAGTGATGCGTTCATACCACACATCTTCGAGCCTATTGATCGGTAATCCATGCAACAACGCCACACGTGACCTAAGGGATGTAGCAAAATCTAATTCTCCTTGCATGGCACGTTCGGTAATGGCAGCAACGTGTTCCTTGATGCCGATCATATCTGCAATTTCATCGATACATTCTTGCCCAATCATGGTAGAATCCATATCGGATACTAGCAGTTTTTTCTTGCGATCTTCTGCATTTTGTATGCACCAATCGATAGGAAGGTGGGCGATCAATGCGCTAAGTTGCGGTAGCCATGCCTCAGGTGGGGTTACCTCCACAAAATCACACGCACGTTGCTGTGCCAGCCATACACATTGCGTTGCGCCCGTGAGCGCACTGATGGATTCCATCAAACCATGATCCAAGGGGTGACGCTGTGCATCTGCTACAAGAGTAAGAATATTCATAATACTTGTATTTCCTTTCAAGAAGCGTTACAAACATAGGTAATATGTTTTCGTTGATGTATACCCATTTCATTTCAAGGCGTTGAGTCTGCCAAGTGAAATGAAGGGTATATTTTTAGTAAAAATACTCATCGCACATTTAGATAGTACGCATCTTCATGTGTGATGAGTATAAGCCTACGTTCTTTCATATTTTTGCTCACACGTAAACAGAATAATCGCTATGATACCACAAGACGCACTCATTCTCATTCCGCTCGCCCTACTGAGTCTATGCACTATCTATGCTATGGTGACGGATGTGCAGAGTTACCGCATTCCGAATAAGGTCAATGGTTCGATCTTGCTATTATTCATCGTGACGCGTAGTCTTTTTATCATTGATCTGCCTGTGCTTGATAGCCTTTATGCGTTTGCTGCGACGTTTGCTATAGGCTATATTCTCTTTGCCTTTAGTATTATGGGGGGAGGGGATGTAAAAATGCTCTCCGTACTCGTATTATGGATTGGGTGGAGTATGAGTTTAGTCGAATATCTTGTTGTTGTGGCTATAGTGGGAGGATTTTTTACCATTATATTACTCCTCGCACGCGTGCTTATGCCCTTTATGATGATCAAAATGCAATGGCAAGATAAGCCTATTCCACGTTTGTTTACCACAGGTGCGCCCGTGCCATACGGGGTTGCGATTGGCTGTGTGTTTTTATGGATGCTTTGGAGTGGGCAGTTTACCATGTATAAGTTGGTATAGGAGACTAGTGCATAAATCTATCTTCTTGTCATACCTGCGAAGGTAGGCATCCAGCAATATTATGGCACGGATATCAGCTTCTAAAGGTATGACAAGAAGTGAGGGTTAGACAAAACTCATTTTTATATGGCAAATTTGTATCTATTATGATACAATATAGATACTGTATAATTAGTACTGTGAGGCGCAGATGACACGAGTTCGTTCTTGGGAAAAAAAAGAACCTTCATTAACAGAAATAGTAGAAGCGATGCGTGTTGCCGCAGATGAAATAGAACCTATGGGGCAAACGTGCGCAAAATATGCAGATATTGCTAGAGGATATGCAGATAAGTTAGAAAATGGCGATATTACCGTTAATGAATTAAACAATCGTACAGGTTATTACGGACGTGATACAGATATAGATGAGAGGGTACATGCATTAACGTGTATTCGGCGCGGTTCAGAAGCACTATATCATGAGCTACCAGAAGCACTAGATCACATCACTTCTCAAATGGATCGTGTGAAATTTGTAGCCGCAGTTGTAGCAATGGACAAAGAAATTGAGAATTACACACAGCAACAAAAAGAACGTCCGTCTCGTTCACGATAACACTTGGCTATATTCTAACTGGACTCTTGTCTGCGCATGACTGGCAAGTTGTTAATTTTGTTTATATAAAACAGCAATTTATAATTTTCCTTATCCGAATTTTTTTGTTAATTGGCACGCATTCTTTTGTTGCTCGAGGTTCTTCTTGCGAACTTTTGTTATTCTGTGTATATAGCTAATAACATTATGGTACAGGAATAATATTGATGGAATTTCACGTGAGTGAACCCGATGCAGGGCAACGCATCGATAAATGGTTAAGTACCCAAGAACATACGCTGACACGTCAACGTATTCAACAGCTTATGAAAGACGGAGCGGTTGCGTGTGATGGTCGCGCTATGACGCAATGTTCCCATAAGGTGAAGGCGGGGCAGATTATTTCTGTTGTGATGCCCGAACTTGTTCCATCCTATGCACAGGCGGAAGATATTCCGCTAGATATTATCTATGAAGATGCGCATCTTTTGGTGGTGAATAAGGCAGCGGGCATGGTGGTACATCCTGCGGCAGGGGTAGCGAGCGGGACGTTGGTGAATGCGTTGCTGCATCATTGTGGTGAGAGTCTATCAGGCATTGGTGGCGTGCTGCGCCCGGGTATTGTTCACCGTTTGGATAAAGATACGAGTGGGTTAATGATTGTGGCAAAAAATGATGTTGCGCATCATCACCTTGTGCAGCAACTGCAAATGCGTACCGTATCGCGCACCTATCATGCTTTGTGCTGGTTGGGGGTGCAACCTTTGCAAGGTACAATACATGCGTCACTCGGGCGTTCCAGCCAAGATCGCGTGCTTATGGCGGTGACTCCGTCAGGTAAAGAGGCGATTACAGATTATACGACGTTGCGCACCCGTGAAGTTGAGACGATCGGACGTATTGGCATCCGCACGATGGTGGCATTGATGGAATGTCGTTTGCGCACGGGGCGCACCCATCAGATTCGTGTACATATGAAGCATAAGGGCAGTCCGCTTGTCGGAGACCCATATTACGGCTTGAGCAATAGCGCGCATTATTTTCGTGGCTTAAATGAGCGCGACACGGAGCTTTTGCAGCGATTGCAGCAATTCCCTAGGCAAGCACTCCATGCGATGCATTTGAGATTCATTCATCCGCATACGGAGCAAGAGATGTGTTTTTCTGCACCCTATCCCCTTGATCTTGAGGAGCTGATCGCGTATATATATGGGGGATGAGAAAGTGATAGGCTTATGAAAGATTATTCATTTGAATTTATGGATAAAATAAGCGATAGTAGCGATAATTCTCAATATGAGGTGAGTATATGACGCATGAATTAGCAGTACTTCCAGCACTTGCACCTGAAGCAGGGTTGCAAAATTATTTGGCAGAAATCAAAAAATTTCCTCTCCTTGAGCCTGATGAAGAATATATGCTTGCCAAGCGATGGGCGGAGCATGGCGATTATGAAGCAGCGCATCGTCTTATTACGAGTCATTTGCGTTTAGTGGTGAAGATCGCCACAGGATATAAGGGTTATGGTTTGCCCCATACGGAGTTAATAGCAGAAGGCAATATCGGCTTGATGCAGGCGATTAAAAAGTTTGATCCTGATTTGGGGTATCGCTTGTCAACCTATGCAATGTGGTGGATTAAGGCATCGATTCAAGAATTTGTGTTGCGGTCATGGTCGCTTGTGAAAATGGGTACGAGTGCATCGCATAAAAAATTATTCTTTAATTTGCGCAAGATGAAACGTCAAATTGATGCATTGGAGCATAATCTTACCCCCGAGCAAACGGCGTATATTGCACAGGAATTAGGCGTATCCGAGCGA
Source organism: Alphaproteobacteria bacterium (assembly GCA_004292675.1). Classification (GTDB taxonomy): domain Bacteria; phylum Pseudomonadota; class Alphaproteobacteria; order Rickettsiales; family UBA998; genus RDZH01. The sequence goes on from RDXO01000024.1 coordinate 26,418, forward strand.
GATGTTACGGATATGAATGATCGTATGGGGGCGCATGATCATTTCCTCAATCAGACGATAGGAGATGATGAAGATTCTGGTGAATATATGGATTTGCTTGAATCCCCCGATCCTAATCAAGAAGATATGTTGGTAGAACGTGAGGAGATGAAGCATCAACGCTTATTGCTTGCTGATGCGATGGACGCACTTAATGAACGCGAGCGTGACATCATTCAAGAACGTCGTTTGCGTGAACATCCAACCACGTTGGAAGATTTAAGCGCGAAATATAAAATTTCCCGCGAGCGTGTACGTCAAATAGAAACCCGTGCGATGGAAAAACTCACCGTCATTGTGCTTGAGCGTAGCCGTGCTTTGCTTGCTGCTCCTCCTAAAGTTTTAGCACTTCCTAGAGCGTAAATCCCGTTGCATCACTGCGCTAGATGCGCTATATAGGTGCGATAAATATATGAAATAAGGAGTTGCGTGATGGCATTGGATGTATTGATTATTGGAGCAGGGGCAGCAGGAAGCGTTGTCGCAAAAAAATGCGCGATGCATCGTGAGGTGTTTGGGCGTATTCATGTAGCAAGTCGCACATTCTCAAAATGTGAAGAAATTCAAAAGCAATGTGCCTCAGAAATAAGCATTTCTCAGCTTGATGCAGATAATGTTTCTGAAACGGTAGCAATCATCACGAAGTTCAAGCCACAACTCGTGATCAATATGGCATTGCCTTATCAAGATTTGGCTATTATGTCGGCGTGCTTGGAAACAGGCGTGGATTATATGGATACCGCAAACTATGAACCGCGTGATGTGGCGAAGTTTGAATATAGTTGGCAATGGGCGTATCATGATCGCTTCAAAGATAAGGGCATTAAGGCGATTTTGGGCTGTGGTTTTGACCCCGGAATGACCAACATTTATTGCGCCTATGCACAAAAGCACCTCTTTGATGAGATTCATTATATTGATATTGTTGATTGCAATGCAGGGGATCATGGGCAATCTTTTGCTACCAATTTCAACCCTGAAATCAATATCCGTGAAGTGACGCAACGTGGGAAATATTGGGAAGAAGGCGAGTGGAAGGAAATTGACGCGCTCAGCATCAATCAGATGATTGATTATCCTGAAGTGGGCGGGCGACGCAGCTATTTGCTCTATCATGAGGAGCTGGAATCATTAGTGAAGCATATCAAAGGCTTAAAGCGCATTCGCTTCTGGATGACGTTTGGTGAAGAATATATCAAGCACCTCACCGTATTGCAAAATATTGGTATGACGCGCATTGATCCCGTGATGCATCACGGGCAGAAAATCATCCCGATTGAGTTCTTGAAAACCTTGCTTCCTGAGCCGTCCTCATTAGCAGAAAATTATACGGGGAAAACCTCGATCGGTTGCATCTTTGAAGGCATCAAAGATGGCAAAAAACGCCGTGTGATGATTTATAATGTCTGTGATCATGCACTCACTCATCAAGAAGTGGGGGCGCAAGCCGTATCCTATACCACAGGCGTTCCCGCCGTTGCAGGGGCAATGATGGTGGCACATGGGGCATGGAGTGGTATAGGCGTGTTCAATGTCGAACAATTTGATCCCGATCCATTTATGGAGCAGGTGGCAAAAATTGGCTTGCCGTGGCATGTGGTGGAATTGGATGCTCATGCACAATTAGGCGAAGATATTTTGTTTAAGCCACAGGTTGCTGCATAAATGATACGCCTTCCCATCGATAGGATGGCAACCCCCGCTTATGTAGCGGATGTGGCTGCCATCAAGCATAATCTTGGCGTTGCTGCACGCATCAAACAAGAGACAGGCTGCACCATGTTGCTTGCAACCAAAGCCTTTGCGATGCCTGCACTTTTTCCGATGATGGCGGAAGTGTTGGATGGCACAACAGCGAGTGGGCTTTATGAAGCGCGTCTTGGGCATGAACATTTTGGTGGCGAGGTTCACGCTTATTCCCCAGCCTTCACCGCTAAGGATATGGATGCATTAGCAAAAATATGTGATCATATCTCCTTTAATTCCGTGGCGCAACTTGAAGCATTTGGTGGGCATTTTGCTCATGCGGGACTCAGAGTCAATCCGCGTCTATCCTTGGTGCGCACGAATAGCATCTATGATCCTTCCGCTGCCAATTCTCGCTTTGGAGTGGAATATGATGCCCTCACGCCAGAGGTGTTGAAGCGTATTTCATATCTGCATGTGCATAATTTGTGCGAAAATCATTCGGATGCATCCATGGCATTGATTGAACATATGATGCGCACACTTCCCCATGCCCTAGATGCTGTGGACTATGTCAATATAGGTGGCGGGCATTATTTCACACATCCAGATTATGATGTTGATGCATTATGCCACGCGGTGCGTCATCTGCAACAAACGCATGGGGTGCGTGTGATTATCGAATCAGGCGCAGCGCATGTCTATGATGCGGGGTATTTGGTGGCGCGTGTGGTGGACATCGTGCAACGATCTGATGTTGCGATTGCGGTGCTTGATGCTTCCGCAACGTGTCATATGCCCGATGTGTTGGAAGTGCCGTATCGTCCGCATGTGATTGGAGATGATGAGGCGCACCCACACGCCTATATCCTTGCAGGCAATACATGCCTCACAGGGGATGTGATTGGAACATATCATTTTGCTGAAGAACTAAAGATTGGTGATGCACTCATTTTTACTGATATGATGCAATATAGTTTTGTAAAAAACACGAGTTTTAACGGTATGCCCTTGCCAGATTTGGCTATTTTGGATGAGGCGGGTGACTATCATGTGGTGAAATCGTTTGGCTATGAAGATTTTGCACGGAAATTATGCATATTGCCGTGATATTAGTTGAGTTTTTATAAGATACAGGTATAAACAAACGATGCATATTGGAACTTGGTTACACACACTTCGTCATGGCACACATATCGGAACAGATATGTTTGGCAATAAATATTATACGGAACGCAAAGCGCGTGCGGGTCAACGTGCGAAGCGTTGGGTTGTCTATAAAGGGATTGCTGAGCCTTCTAAAGTGCCGCCAGTATGGCACGCATGGTTGCATTATACCATTGATCAGTTGCCGACAGATCTTAGCACCCCGCACTATGCATGGCTAAAAGAACATCAACCGAATCTAACGGGTACGAAATTTGCGTATAAACCTAAAGGGCATGTCGCAAGTGGTGGGGTACGTAATGCATCAACATCGGATTATCAGGCATGGTCGCCTGATGGTCAATAGGTGAGGGGCTTATGTCACGCCGTATAGCAGAAACAATCATGGGAGCTGTCGTGCTTGGATGCGCGGGATGGTTCTTCATCTCTGCATATCATAAAAGCAATGTAATGGTCGGGCAAGAGCAAACACTCATTTATGCCAAATTTAGCGATGTCACGGGTGTGAATATCGGTAGCGATGTACGCATTGGTGGCGTGAAAGTGGGTTCAGTGCAGGAAATAGCACTTGATCCCGCATCATTCCAAGCGCGTATTGGCTTGAACATAGATAAAAAACTAGCCTTGCCATTGGATTCATCCGCTGCGATTGTCGGAGAAAGTTTGCTTGGAGGTAAGTTTGTGGCACTTACCCCCGGCGCAGATACAGAAAAAATGACGCAAGGTGCAGAAATTGAGTTTACCCAATCTTCTGTGAGTTTAGAGCAATTATTGGGTAAGTTTATTTTTAGTGCAGGGGGTGTGGATGACGCATCTGAGGGCAAATCATCACAACAAAGCGAAGATGATGCAGATTTTACGCTACCTTAGTCTCGTTGCCTTTGTTTCTGCACTGTTAATCACTTTTGAATGTGCCTATGCACAAGAAGATAGTGCTGCACAAGAAGAGGCTGATTTATTTTCAAAAGAACAGCCTGCACTGGTTGCGCCAAATGTCGCGCCTTTTGGAGCAGACACACCCGCAGCTGAAGCACCGAATGCCGATGCAGTGCCAGAAGCAGAAGAACCTCAAGAACCCATATCCGAAATATTGCCCTACGCGCATCTTGCTATCATTGATAAACGCAATGCCACGCGTGAAGTGGTTACGGTAAAAAGTAATAGTTCTGTTGTCTATGGTCATATGGAATTGACATTGCAGCGTTGCGTGCGCTATCAAGCCCCTCATGTTCCTGAACATGCAGCCTTAGTTCAACTAAGTGAGCCACGGCGGGCAAAGCAACCCTTATTCTTCTATGGCTGGTTGTTCCAAGTGCAAAAAGCCTTATCCCATCCTGAGCATCCCTTATATGATGTGGTATTATTAGAATGTCGTGCGAAGGTTAAACAAGCAACCAAAGTGAAAAAGCAGGATAAGAAAGAACCCGCAGATCAGCCAAAGGACACAGAAGAAGCACTAGATTAGCGTTCTAGATAAGGCAATAACATCGCATGGATGCGTATCACCACATCATCATGCGTGTTTAGAAAATTCGTGCCTGCCTCAATGAGTGCTTCGCATTGGTGCGGATGTTCGATAAGATGCGTGATTTGCTGTGCTAATTCATCGCCATTATGCACATCAATCAACGCCTTAGCCTTGTGTAACTCGTAGCAAACATCTGTAAAATTAAAACGGTGCGGTCCGTACAGAACGGTGCATCCAAGGCGGACGGCTTCAATAGGGTTCTGCCCACCATGAGGCACAAGCGAACCACCGATAAAGACGATGTGTGCGAGGCGATACCATAAACCAAGCTCTCCCATCGTGTCTGCCAGATAGATAGCAGTTTGTGGCGTGAGTGCTTCTTGGGTGCTACGTTGCGCAACGTTCCACCCATCAGATCGTAGCATTGTCGCAATGTCAGAGCCACGATGGGCATGGCGTGGAACAAGAATCAGTAATGCATCAGGGTGCGTGAGGCGGACTTGTTGATGCGCCAATGCCAATAACTCATCTTCCCCTTTATGCGTGCTTGCGGCAACCCAACATGGGCGCGACCCTAGGGCAGAACGCATGGCATCATAGCGTGTTTCATCCACACTAAGAGGTGCAGCATCATATTTCATATTCCCAACATAATGGACGTTTGTGCCGCCTAAGTCACAAAATAATTGTGCATCTGCCTCGCTTTTAGCAAAAATCACATCAAAGTGTGAGAGTATTTTTGCAGAAGCACGCGGGGCTTTGCGCCAACGCGCAGCAGAGCGTGGGGACATGCGCCCATTGAGCAAGATAAGCGGAATGGCACGCTGAGAAATTGCCCTAATCATGTTGGGCCATAATTCAGAATCAACAAAACACACCATATGAGGTTGCCAATGTTTTAAGAACCGCGCTACAGATGGGGGCGTATCCAGAGGGGCATAGGCATGATGGACGCGATCAATCGGATGTTGCGCAATCATGATTGCAGCCGACAAGGTAGTGGTAGTGATCAAAATATGCACTGAAGGATCGGTGGCAAGAAGATGACGGATGAGGCGTTGCGCCGAATTAGTTTCACCAATGCTTGCCGCATGAATCCAGATGAGCGGAGCAATGGGGCGTTTTGTTGCGTTTTTCCCATAGCGTTCATCCATACGCTGCCCATCTTCCTTGCCCTGCTTTAATCGTGAGCGTAGATAATAGGGGAGGAATGGGATAGCAAGATAGGTAGCGAAGCGATAGATCGATAGGATCATGATGGTTCTATCCGTTGATCCGCGTGTGAGGTGATTGCGTGCAAAGCTGATTCAATAGCTTGGCGCAGAAGCTGACGTTGCGTATGCTTATCTGCATGGGATGCGATAACATCTTGAGGAAGGATCGGGGCGGCGGCATAAAAATAGATTTTAGAGAAAGGCAAGGCAACCATAAAGCGATCCCACGAGTTCAAGCGATGATGACGTTGCGATGCATAACTGACGCAAATAATCGGTGCATTGGTAAGCATTGCGAGGTGCGCCACGCCCTCTGATGCGATCTCCGCCGGCCCACGCGGACCATCTGGAGTGATGGCAAGATTATGCCCATTGCGGTATGCTGTTATGAGTTGCCGTAAGGCTTGTGTACCACCGCGTGATGTTGAACCATAGATAATATCAATGCCGTAATGGTGCAGCACACGACCAATCAACCGACCATCAGCGTGAGATGAAACAAGGGCGTGCAAAGGGCGACCTTTGGGAGTATGCGATTGCATGAGCATCATACGGCTGTGCCACGCGACAAAGATCGCTTGGTTCGTTCCGTCAAAATAGGGTTTGGCATGGTCATCAATCACGCTTTCCATGCGCCCTGTGAGCAGAACGAATCGCGTATAATAGGCGCATAATAACCCAATAAATTGATGCACGCGTTCAGATTTGAAGAAGCGTTTCCAGTGCGCCTTCCAACGGATCATGCGTCATCAATCCCTGATCGTTCAAATTGACGATGATAAAGGCGCGCATAATGCCCATTTTTTGCTAATAAGCTGCTATGCGTGCCATGTTCAACGATCATCCCTTTATGCAGCACATAAATATGATCAGCGTGCAGAATGGTTGAAAGACGATGCGCAATCACTAAGGATGTGCGCGATTGCATCAATGTGCTTAGTGCTTGCTGCACCTGATGTTCTGATTGCGAATCAAGCGAAGACGTTGCCTCATCAAGCAACAAAATGGGTGCATCTTTCAAAAAGGCACGGGCAATGCATAATCGTTGACGCTGCCCCCCAGAAAGTTTCACCCCTGCCGGGCCAACTTTGGTATCATAACCTTGAGGGAGATCCATGATAAAATCATGTGCGGCTGCCATCTGTGCAGCGTGCATGATGGATTCACGCGAGGCATCAAGGCGACCATAGGCGATATTATTAGCCACACTATCATCAAACAACATCACATCCTGAGAGACAATCGCGATAGAATGACGCAAAGACGCAAGAGTGACATCACGAATATCTTGCCCATCAATCCATATATTGCCCGAAGAGCAATCATAAAAGCGCAATAATAAGTTCATGAGCGTAGATTTACCGCTGCCCGAAGAACCCACCAATGCCACCATCGTTCCCGCAGGAACAATGAGCGAGGCACGTTTAATGGCATGTTCTTGTTCCTCATAATTAAAACAGACTTCTTCCATAACGATGTCACCATGAGGGACATGCAGTGGTTGCGCTGTGATAGTATCAGCAATAGTTGGCTTCTTATCCAGCACGGCAAAGAGGCGTTGCGCTGAAGCAAGCCCTTCTTGTAGCTGATTATTTAGCCCTGAGAGTGTACGTAGCGGGCGATATGCCATCATCATGGCAGCAATGAATGAGAAAAACCCACCGGGGCTATTTTCACCATGCAGCACTTGGTATCCCCCATAGCCAAGGACAATAGCTACACCAATCGCGCCGACTGCTTCCATCATGGGGCTTGCAGCCGCTTGCACTTTCGATGCTTTCATATAGAGCGCAAATAAGCGCATAATCCCATGCTGTGCTTTTTCTATCTCATATTCTTCACGACCATAGGCTTTCACGACATGTACATTGCTGAAGGTTTCATCAAGCGTATTAGTGAATTCACCAAGCTCTTTTTGGATACCATCAGCCACGCGGCGCATACGTTTGCCTAAGCGCAAAATAGGATAAATCGCAACAGGGAACGCAATCAGTGCCAAAAGCGTCAATTCCCAACTTTGATAGCACATCAAACCGATTAATACGATGAGGGAGATAAATTCTTTCGCAAGCCCTGCCAATACGCTAGATACCGCTTGACGCATCATCTGAATATCATTAGTGAAGCGCGATACTAAACGCCCCGAAGATTGGCTATGAAATAACCCTACGTCGGAATAGACTAAATGGCGGAATAATTCCACTTGCATCTTCGCCACAATGCTCTGCCCAACATGGCGCATCAGCATCGTTTGCGCATAATTTGTGATGCCTCCCGTGGTTGCTAAAATTACATAAGCAAATGGAATGAGTAGGAGGAGATCACTTTTTTTGTTGATGAACATATCATCCAAAGCAGGTTGCAATAACCATGCATTACCCGCGCCCGTCAGTGCAGCAATCATCATGCACACAGCAGCGAGAATCAGCCGCGCATGATGTTCTGCGAGATAATGATCACGCACACGGCGTAAAAGATCATGGGTGGTATAAGGCACGATAAAAAAAACTCCGTCAGCAGGTAGGATAAAATGATTGCAACGCATGAAAATGAATTGCTATATCTTATAGTTTTAACGTGATCTTTTGTCAAGAACACAACGATCTCCGCGAATTAAAGAATGCGAGGAAAAATTTTGTACGCTCTCTTGAAATCGTTTCGGAGTTCTATTTATCTATGATATAAGGAACATTATCTATAGAGGATATGATTATGCAAATAGAGCGTTATACGGATGCAGCAAAACAAATGATGCAAGCGGCACAAGCAGAAGCGTTACGCCGTGATCATCAACGATTTATGCCAGAGCATATAGTGATGGCATTGCTAAAATCCTTTGATAAAAGTCCCAAGCAGTTGCTGCACGCAGCGGGTGGGGATAGTGAGCTATTGACCCAAGAATTAGAGCGCATACTCAAAGCGCAGCCTTCGGTATCGGGTGCAGGTGCAGGCAATCTGATGCTTGACCCTTCAACGGCAAAACTCATTGGTGCTGCCGAAGAATTGGCGATGAAGAATAATGATGATTTTGTCACGGTAGAGATGTTTTTGCTTGCCGCATCCACGCAAACGGGCGGATGTGCTGATGCGATGAAAAAAGCGGGGATTACACCACAAGCACTCAATAATGCCATCAAAACCATGCGAGGGGGGCGCGTGGCGGATTCTGCCGGGGCGGAGAATAAATATCAAGCACTTGCAAAATACACCAAGGATTTCACTGCACTTGCGAAAGAGAATAAACTCGATCCTGTCATTGGGCGTGATGAGGAAATACGGCGCACGATGCAGGTTCTTTCGCGTCGCACGAAGAATAATCCCGTATTAATTGGTGAGCCGGGGGTAGGAAAAACAGCGATTGTTGAAGGCTTGGCGCAACGTATTGTGCAGGAAGATGTACCCGAAAATCTGAAGGGCAAAAAATTATTATCTTTAGATTTAGGAGCATTGATTGCAGGCGCAAAATTCCGTGGTGAGTTTGAAGAACGTCTCAAGGCAGTATTGGCAGAAGTCCATGCGCTCGAAGGGGATGTGGTGCTATTTATCGATGAGCTGCATACGCTTGTGGGAGCAGGGGCAGCGGAAGGATCGATGGATGCATCCAATTTGCTTAAACCTGCATTAGCACGGGGAGAATTGCATTGTGTGGGCGCAACCACTCTTGATGAGTACCGTAAATATATTGAAAAAGATGCTGCACTTGCGCGGCGTTTTCAAGCGGTGTTGGTGTCTGAACCGACCGTAGAAGATACAATTTCAATATTGCGCGGGTTGAAAGAGAAATATGAAGTACATCATGGCGTGAATATCACCGATGGCGCGTTGGTAGCAGCAGCAACACTTGCCAATCGTTATATTACGGATCGGTTTTTACCTGATAAGGCGATTGATCTTGTCGATGAAGCAGCATCACGCTTGCGTATGGAAGTCGATAGCAAGCCTGAAGAACTCGATGAATTAGATCGTCGCATTATTCAAATGAAGATTGAATCAGAGGCAATGAAGCGCGAAAAAGATAAGGCATCGCAGGATCGCCTAGCGAAAGTACAAACCGAGCTTGCCATTTTAGAGCAGCAATCAGCAGAATTGACCCTACGTTGGCAATCTGAGAAGAATAAACTTGCCGATGCCAACATTCTCAAAGAGAAATTAGAAGCAGCGCGATCCGAGTTAAACACAGCGCAACGTGAGGGCAATTTCACGCGGGCAGGGGAGATCGCCTATGGGATTATTCCTGATTTAGAAAAGCAGCTTGCCGCAGCGGAGCAAAATTCTGGTGCTGAAGGTGACGATCTCATGCTACGTGAATCAGTAACGGATGAAGATATTGCCTCGATTGTCGCACGGTGGACGGGCATTCCAGTGGAGCGTATGATGGAAGGTGAAAAAGATAAGCTACTGCGCTGTGAAGATGAGTTGCGCAAGCGTGTTATTGGGCAAGAAGAAGCCTTGATTGCCGTGAGTAATGCGGTACGCCGTGCGCGTGCGGGCTTGCAAGACCCAAATAAACCACTAGGATCATTTTTATTCTTAGGACCAACAGGGGTAGGGAAAACTGAACTGACCAAAGCCCTAGCCCGCTTTATTTTTGATGATGAGCAGGCTTTATTGCGAATGGATATGTCCGAATATATGGAAAAACATGCGGTAGCACGCTTGATTGGTGCGCCCCCGGGGTATGTTGGCTATGAACAAGGCGGAACACTTACGGAGGCGGTGCGTCGTCGCCCCTATCAAGTGATTTTGTTTGATGAAGTAGAAAAAGCCCATCCTGATATTTTTAATGTTCTATTGCAAGTATTGGACGATGGCAGGCTCACGGATTCCCACGGGCGCACGGTGGATTTTCGCAATACCATCATTGTGTTGACCTCAAATTTAGGGGCGCAGCATATTGCCAATCTTCCTGATGGCGCACGCGTGGATATGGTACGTGATGAGGTGATGGATGCGGTGCGTAGTGCCTTTCGTCCCGAATTCATTAACCGCTTGGATGATATTGTCTTGTTCAATCGCTTGGGGCAAGAGATGATCCGCAGCATTACCGAGATTCAAGTGCAGCGTGTGCAACAACGCTTAGATCATCGTGCAATCGCATTGCAATTAGATGATAGTGCCTATCTGTGGTTGGCGCAGGCAGGCTATGATCCCGTCTATGGTGCGCGCCCATTGAAGCGGATGATCCAGCGTCATCTTGAGAATATACTTGCAACGGATATTCTTAGTGGCAAGATTGCTGATGGCAATGTGGTTCGCGTGAGTGCAGATAAAGACGGCTTGTTATTTAGTGTGGGGCATAGGCATAAGGAGGTGGCGTAAGGGGAGGTAAACTTCAAGGATTTTCATAGAAAGTCGTAATGTAAAAATGCCCCTTAAGATGAAAATATGGTTGATTTTTGCAGTGATTATGTGTTATAAAAGGATCTTCCCTTGTCTATACTTCAAAAATTATTGAAGTGCCCATTTTTTTACAGGCAGTATTGCCTAAAATGCGCAATAGATTTTTGGGATTGAAAAAACAAAAAGTCCTATTAGGCGAAAAAACCATGAAATTCTCTTTGTTTGCTACGGATGTTGCTCTTGTTGTGGAAGGTTTGGTGATTCGCACTCTCAACCCACTGATGAAAATTGGTGAGTTTGAGTTTCGTGGACATGCTATCCCGCTCTATTGGAGTGATGTCATGTATGCTTCACGGTTGCTTGACTACGACATTTTTCCGATGCTGACCCGTGTCACGGTTTGTGACAAGAAGAAAGCAAGTCAAGCACGCGCATTCAAGTTATTCTTGATTGCGTCCGTTTTGGTACGTCGGATTGAAGGTATGCGTGTCAACCCCTATCGTGCGTGCGATAAGGTATGGCACATGCTTTTGATTCACACCTACCAGTACCGCCGCTTGTGTTACTGGAATTGTGGTTTCTTTGTGGAGCATGATCCAAAACTTCCTGCGGAAGAATTGGTTCGACTCTCTAACAGAGAGTATGAAACGCTTGCGCACATCGTGCAGAATTGGACTGGAAAGAGTGATTATTTTTCCAGTGCCTTAGCGTCAAATTATTTGGCGGACGATAAGTTTGATGATCACACAGCGTGGTCTTTTCAAGCGGAGTTCGAGGGGATTGAAGGCGTGACGACTGTGAACGAAATTTTGCAGTAACATCATTCTGTTAGTTTTGTGCCATGTGAAAGCACTACCATGGAGGTAGTGCTTTTTTTACATTTAACCATTTTATTTCTTGCATTATAGGAATAATGAATATATAATGTACTTTCAATTATTTTACACTATGAAGTAACCATGATTTATACCATTGCTTGCGCTGGTACAGACGGAAAAGAAGACGGAAAAGAGATCATTGAAAAACACATATGTTCTTGCGGAGGCAAGATATTGTCGACATGTGTCGCCAATATACTTGTTGTTGATGCTGATCCTAAAGATGTCGTGGAAGTTGTAAATAGTTTGAAACCGTATTACCCAGAACAATATTTTCCTTGGAGGGTACGGGAGGGAGATTATTTCTCTCTTGTGAAGTAACATGAGCAAAAAAAGTCGATCCCCTGTGATCGGCTTTTTTGCTATTAGTGCATTAGCCCCCAAAAAAATAACACTTGGCAAATGATCAAAATAGATTATAAAGCAGATCACATACTTACAGAACAAACTATGTGCGGATTTTGTGATTAAAAAAATACTAATGATAATCCTACGCCCCTTATGGCGTAGACGATATGGGATGTTGCGGCGCATACGTTTTGTGTCAGGCTGGTTGCTAAAAAACTTAGGAATGCTACCACTTTCACCGCGTGTAAAAATGGCGATTCATGATATAATGATGCTTGCCATATCCTCATTGATTGTGCAGAGTCGCACCTATCAAGCGTGGCAAACATCAGCTTCTGGAACGCGCCGTGTGCAGCGTTTGCTTGCAGGGGATAAAGATACGCAGCTTCCCGATGCATTATTGCCCTATGCTCCTTATGCGGAACTTTGGGATGCACTAGAAGCACGCCCTATGCGCGAAGATGTCCCATGCATCGATGTGATTATCCCCGTCTATCGTGATTATGATCAATCGTTGAATGCGATGTATCGTGCGATAGAAACACGTATCCATAATAAGACACCCTATCGGGTGGTAGTCATCAATGATTGCTCTCCTGATGCACAACTCACGGAAGCATTGCGATCACTCGCGCAACGTCACTTATTCACCCTAATGGAGAATCAAGAAAATCTTGGCTTTGTGAAAACAGTGAATAAAGCGATGCGTCTAGAGCCTAGCCGTGATGTGGTGTTGTTGAATTCGGATACGGAAGTGTATCATGATTGGTTGGATCGTATGATTGCTGCATCGGCTTCTCATCCACGTGTGGCAACAATCACGCCTTTTTCTAATAATGCGGAAATATGCAGCTATCCGTATTTTGTTCGCGCCAATATGATGGCGTTAGAATGTGAGTATGCAACCTTGGATAGCCTCGCTGCGCACGTCAATCATGGTGCGGTTGTGGCAGTTCCCACGGGCATTGGCTTTTGTATGTGGATTGCCCGTGCCGCACTTGATGTGGTGGGATATTTTGATGAAGAACATTTTGGCAAGGGCTATGGTGAGGAAAATGATTTTTGTTGCCGTACCACTGCGCATGGTTTTGTGCATCTTATGGCGTGCGATGTCTTTGTGCGTCATGTCGGTGGGTCTTCATTTGGAAGCAGTAAAAACAAGCTAATCGCAAAAAACTATCAGATATTATGTGGGTTGCATCCAGAATATCATGGTCAGGTACAGGATATTCTTCGTCGTGATCCGATGGCGATCTATCGTCAAGCCTTAGATGTTGCGCGTATCGATGCCTATTGGCAGAGCCAACATTATACTAAAGGCGCGATCATGATGGTTAATCATACGCTTGGAGGTGGCACAGAGCGTCATATGCGTGAGATGATTGCATCATGTGCGGGGGATGCCATCCCGTGCATTATCCTCACACGTGATCCTGATGATGAGGATGTATTGATGTTGCATGTAGAGGGGGTGCAGCCCACCCCGAATCTATCGTTCCGTATGAGTCATGATCATGCAGCGATGTTGGATGTGTTGCGTCGTCTCAATATACGCCATATGCATGTGCATCATCTCATTCATTTTCCGTCACGCATCATGGAATATCTGCGTAGCCTAAGCCACGATTTAGGCATTGCCTATGACATGACGCTACATGATTATTTCCCCATTTGCCCGCGTGTGAATCTGATTGATGATTCGGGCTATTATTGTGGTGAACCTGCGGTGACGACATGCGAACAATGTGTGCGCTCGCATTATTCCTTTGTGGGGAATCATTCCGTATGGGAATGGCGGTTTCGCTATGCAGAGTTTTTGGGGCAAGCACGGCGCGTCTTTGTTCCCAGCGAAGATATGCACCAGCGCATGATGCAGCATATGCCGCATCTTAACTATGCGGTGCGCGTTCATGCGGAGCGTTTTGATGATGTGCCATTAGCACGCACCATGCCACGTATGCACGGGGAACGCCTGCGTGTCGCGGTTGTCGGAGCATTGTCACGCATTAAAGGTTCGGCAGTGCTTGAAGCGTTGGTGCGTGATGTAGCGGGGCGCGATTGCGCGATTGATTATACGATTATTGGTTATACGGATAATGCTGCACTCACCAAAGGTTTACCGCATTGCCATGTGACGGGGGCATATAAGGAACATGAGATTGGGCAGTATCTTGAAGATGTTGCCCCGCATCTTATCTTGATTCCCAGCCTATGGCCAGAGACCTATTGCTATGCTCTTTCCATTGCGTGGCGGTTTGGTATCCGCCCCGTGGTGTTTGATATTGGTGCGCCCGCTGAGCGTGTGCGTGCGCTTGGTGCAGAGGGGGGGGACGTGTTGCCTTATGCATGGGTGCATGAACCGCAGCGGATTAATGATTGGTTGGCGCAGCAAGGCTATCACTCGCAGCCCCTTGTACGCCCTGAAACGGTGACATATGCTTCGATGCAGGATGATTATTATGGGGAGTTGGTGTTGTAGTCACGTGCAAAAAAAGAAAGGACCCTGAAAGGATATAGCCCGAGGGGGGTATAATCGTCTCAGAGCCCAATCTTTAGATTGCTAGATTAGGAATCTAGTAATCTTTTAGCAACGGCATTTGTCGAAAGGCCGTTTGCATCCGTCGCAAATTTCATCTTCCTCTATCCAAATAGAATTTAGAGATTGAGAGATGGCGTTCAAAGAGATTTGAACTTTTTGTGCAGAAACGGAAGCGGAAGCAGTAGTTACGGTCATGATCTGAATCGTCCTAAAATAAACAACTGAACATGCCCTTAGTTTTTACACTGTAGTGTAAATAAAACAGTGGGTGCTTGATTAGTTTTTATGTAATCAAGGAAACTAGGTACAAGTGTAGAATAGCAAATATAGAGGGACTTGTCAATAATAATTAATCGTAAAAATGCAAATAATCCCAAATGTAGTGAATTTTTATTATATAGTGTTTGTTTCTTATCCATGTCATAGTATAGTTGCTGGATGCCTGCCTTACGCTAAGAATGACGACTATCTAACCCAAAAATGGATCGCGCACTAAAATCGTATCTTCACGTTTCGGGCTAGTCGAGAGCATGGCAACGGGGCATTCAATCAGTTCTTCAATGCGTCGAATATATTTAATGGCAGCAGCGGGAAGGTCTTTCCATGTGCGGCAACCATGCGTTGTATCGCTCCATCCTTCAATGGTTTCATAAATAGGCTCAACATGTGCTTGCGCGTTTTGCCCTGCAGGGAAATAATCGAGCGTGCGATCACCTAAACGATAACCAACGCAAATACGCAATTCATCAAGCCCATCAAGCACATCCAACTTGGTGAGTGCAATACCGTTTAAGCCACCAATATGCACGGCTTGGCGTACCATGACGGCATCAAACCAACCGCAACGACGCGCTCTTCCTGTGACTGTGCCGAATTCATGCCCACGTTCCCCAAGCCTTTTGCCAATATCATCAGTAAGTTCTGTAGGGAATGGGCCGCTACCAACGCGGGTGGTGTAGGCTTTGGTGATGCCCAGCACATAGTTTAATGCGCCAACTCCCATACCGCTACCTGTTGCAGCGCAGCCTGCAATCGTGTTGGATGAGGTAACAAATGGATATGTGCCATGATCAATATCAAGCATCGTACCTTGCGCGCCTTCAAATAAGATATGTTTGCGCTCCATGCTTGCTTGGCGCAATACACGCCATACAGGGCGTGCATGGCTAAGGAGTCGTGCGCTGATGCTACGCAAGCCATCCAGCAATTCTGCTTTATTGATGGGCGGAAGTTCGGCATAATCCATCATCACGGCGTGGTAGGCAAGCAGGCTATCCACTTTCGATGCAAGCACTTCAGGTTCTCCAAGATCGCATACGCGAATCGCACGGCGACCAATTTTATCTTCATAGGCAGGGCCAATACCACGATTGGTTGTGCCAATTTTTGATGCACCACGGAGTTTTTCCCCAATGCCATCCATATGTTGATGCACAGGTAGAATCAGTGCGGCATTATCCGCAATCATCAGATTCTCAGGCGTAATATGCAAGCCTTGCGCACTCACCCGCTCTATTTCAGTGAATAATGCATGAGGATCAATCACCACGCCATTGCCGATGATGCTCAGTTTATTTGGGCGCACCACACCAGAGGGCAGCAAACTTAATTTGTAGGTTACGCCATCAACCACCAACGTATGCCCAGCATTATGCCCCCCTTGAAAGCGGACAATCACTTCAGCGCGTTCACTCAACCAGTCAACGACTTTTCCTTTACCTTCATCACCCCATTGTGATCCAATTACTGCGACATGTGTCATATAATCTGTTGCTCCATAAATTTTATATTAGATATTATTCAAATGTTACCCGAGATGCAAGAGTAGGTTGGGTGGCATGGATAGTAACCGTACCTTCATCACGCCACGCTTTGCCTTGTGCATAGCTTGTCGTAGCACTAAGATGCTGCATGGGTGGTGAGGGTGGTATGTTCAGTGCCGTGTCAATCAACCGATCAACATAGAATGTCACACCGCACCCAGAAATATGATGATCAAGGCGATAATTCCCGCCACGCGCTAGTTCTTGTCGTGTGGCGCAATCCAGTAGGGTAAAGCATACCCCTTCATGATAATCAAACCCTAAGCTATCAAAAGGATCATATAAGAAGGTCACATGCGCAAAGCGTTGCTGTATTTCTTTTTGAAGTTCGCACATATGGTTGATCATTTCTTGTGCGCTCGCAGGCAAGCCATCTGTCACCACAGTACCATGCAAAAGGTCTAAGGTCTGTTGTTTGTAGGGCATCGCTTCGGGCAGTGATCCCATATCTTTATGGATAATTGCTTTGTGAATAATCGCTTGTGAAGCGGGCAAGCAATGATGGAATAACGCCTCAAACAGCCCCGCAAGTGAGAAACTCACCACTAATTGATTGAGTCCGAGCAATTCAAGCGATTCAAGAGCGGCCGTGAGTACTTCAAGAGAAGAAATATGGCTACGTTGCCCGATCATCTCAATGCCCGCTTGGCGTAGTTGCCTTTTAGGGGAAAGCCCCGAGGGCGCAACACGCAATACTTGCCCAGCATAAGAAAGACGCAACACTGAGGGTGCATCTTTTTGGTGCAAGCGTGAACGGGCAATACGTTCAATTTGTGGGGTAATATCCGCACGCACCGCCATCATGCGTTGCGAGGCATTATCCATGACACGAAAACTATTATATTGATGCGCCGCCCCTTTGCCAGAAAGCAAGGTATCTTCAAACTCCATCAAGGGCGGTGCTACTTGTGCATAGCCAAATAAAGTGAATCGATCCAATAGCTTATTGGTGACGTGGCGATCATACTCTGTCGCAGGAGTGAGGCTATCTTGTAGCCCAGAGGGCAAAAGCGGTGCAGTGTATAATGTCATAATATGTGAACGGCAGTATAATTAATGGTCAGAAATCATAAGAACATCATATCCTTACTTGACGAACTACAAGGTTTATTCTATTTCTCTATTCAGGTCAATGCACGTTACGACATTGAGAGCAAAAAATGCGAACAAAAAATGTGATCGTAGCAGCATCATACAGCGGAATCTCTATGCGTCAATGGTATAAAAAACTTTCTCCTCAACAACGTGTTGCTTTGTGCATCACCATCATCACCTGCCTATGGGTAGGATCAGGGGTTGTGGTCTCAGAACGCAATCAAGAAAAATCCAGCATGATGCCCAAAGCATCAAATCTATCAGAGCAGGAGATGCGCTTAGTGGTACGCCGTAGCCAAGCGCAGCACGTGCAACGTATGGCAACGGTGCAAGGGCAGCTCAAGCCATCGAAAGATGTGAAGATCATGGCACAAACTTCAGGCGAAGTGAAAGAAGTGATCGCGAAGGAAGGGCAGAAGCTCAAAGCGGGTGATGCGATTGTACAGCTTGACATGCAGGATAGGCAAGAACGCTTAAAGGCAGCCTATGCATCCTTAACCTTCCGTGAAAAAGAGTTTGAAGCACGCCGTAAACTTTATGCCAAGGGCTATGAATCTGCTCTCACACGCGCTCGATCTTCAGCAGAATTAGAACAAGCGCGGGCGGATATTTTACGCATGAAACAAGAAATTGGTTTCACTAAAGTCATCGCGCCGTTTGATGGTGTAGTGGAATCAATTCATGTTGAAGTCGGTGATTTTGGGGGGATTGGCGTTTTTGGTGCAGAAGGTGCGGTGGCGCGTATGGTGGCACTTGATCCGATGTTGGGTGTTGGGCATATCAGCCAAGCGGATCGTTCATTTGTTGATGAGGCAGCTCCGATCCGTGTGATATTAGCAGATGGTAGCGAGCATGTCGGGCGGTTATCGATGCTTGCGCATGTGGCGGAGGATGAAACGCGCAGCTATCCTATAGAAGTGATGTTGGATAATCCTGAAACAAAGCTGATTGCGGGGCAGAATATCACCATTAAAGTACCGCTTGATTATGCGCAGGGGCATTATATTCCATCATCAGCACTGTCATTGGATGATGCGGGGGTGATACGTGTTAAAACGCTTGATGAACATTCCAAGGTACGTGCGCACACGGTGGAGATATTATCTGAAGATGCAGAGGGTGTATGGGTGAGCGGGTTAGAAGAACATGCGCAGATTCTCATTGCAGGGCATCATTATGTCACAGAGGGCATGAAGATTGCGCAGGCGCGGTTGACGTTTGAGCCAACCCCTCAAGAAGCCTTGATATTTGATCAATAAGGAATCATCCTATGATGGATAATTTGATTAGCTTATCCATTCGTTCGCACCGGGTCGTACTCATGATGCTTGCATTCATTATGATTGCAGGTAGCGTGACGTATGTGCAGATTCCTAAAGAATCCTCCCCCGATGTACAAGTGCCGATCATTTATGTGTCTATGTTTTTAGAAGGCATATCACCAGAAGATGGGGAACGATTGCTCATCCGCCCTATGGAGAAACAGTTGCGCACGATTGATAATGTCAAAAACATGACAGCAACGGCGCAAGAAGGGTTTGCCTCCGTGACGCTGGAATTTCGTGCGGGTTTTAATCCTGATGCCGCATTGGCGGATGTACGGGCAGCGGTGGATATTGCTAAGGCAGAATTGCCTGCAGAAGCGGATGAACCTAAGGTTAATGAGGTGAATTTTAGCCAGTTCCCTGTGGTGAATGTGGTGTTGAGTGGTAATACGGATGAACGCACCCTTATCACATTGGCGCGACGTTTGCGTGATGATATTGAGGGCGTGAGTGCCGTACTGGAGGCAAAAATTGCAGGGGAGCGCGAGGAGGTGCTAGAAATCCTCATCGATCCACGTACCCTAGAGGGCTATAATATCAACCCTGCGGAAGTGTTGCGCCGTGTGCAGAATAACAACATCTTGATTGCTGCGGGGCAGATGGATCATGATCATGGTCAGTTTCGCATCAAACTTTCAGGACTCATCGAGAATGCGAAAGATTTGATGCATATCCCGATTATCAACACCAAAGATAAGGTGGTGGTGTTGAAAGATATTGCTACCATACGCCGAACCTTCAAGGATGCCCAAAGCCATGCACGCATTAATGGTAAGCCCTCCGTGGGGATTGCCGTATCAAAACGCGCAGGGGCGAATCTGATTGATACGATTGCCGAGGTGAAAAAGGTGGTGGATCGTGAACGTGCCTATTGGCCATCGTATATTGAGGTGTCCTATACGCAAGATACCTCCGATGAGGTGCGTGAGATGCTTAGCGATTTAGAAAACAACATTGTGTTTGCGGTGTTGTTGGTGTTGTTGATGGTGCTATTGACAATGGAAGTCCGCTCCGCCTTGTTGGTGGCAAGTTCTATTCCTGCCTCATTTTTGATGGGGGTATTGGTGCTTGGCATGATGGGATATACGATGAACATTGTGGTATTGTTCAGCATGATTCTTGCCTCAGGGATGGTGGTGGATGCCGCGATTGTGGTGTGTGAATATGCTGATCGCTTGATGCATCAACACGGTTTTACCCCAAAACACGCCTTCCAACGTGCAGCAAGCCGCATGTTTATGCCGATTTTCTCAAGTGTCTTGATGGGGATATTGGTGTTTCTCCCTTTGCTCTTTTGGCCGGGGATTGTTGGGCAGTTCATGAAATATATGCCAATTACTATGATTGTGGTATTATTCGCATCCCTCATTGTGGCATTGATCTTTATTCCGACGATGGGTGCGGTGATGCGTAGTAAAAAAGTGGTGCGCATCTTTATAGAAGGTGAGGATGAGCATGAAATCATGTCCGATCACCCCTTTACGCAGCGTTATGTTGCCTTGCTGAAACGCATATTGCACCGTCCGTGGCGCACCGTATGTATACAAGTAGGCGGGGTGTTTGCCGTCTATGCCATCTTTTTCTTTGCAGGGCCGGGCGTAGAATTCTTTCCAGATATTGAACCTAAAAATGCTAATATTTTAGTGCGTAGTGTGGGGAATCTTTCATTAGAAGAAAAAGATCGCATTATGAAGCAGGTGGAAAAGCGTATTGCCCCCTTAAAAAATGAGGTGCGTTTTTTCTTCACGCAAGCAGGAGCAACCACGGTACGCGATATTCCATTGGATACGATTGGCATTGTGCAGCTTGAATTTGTATCATGGCGGTATCGTCGCCCTGCTGCTGAGATATTAAATGATGCACGGCAGCGTCTTATGGATTTATCAGGTGTGATCATTGAAACAGCTAAGCAGCAAGAAGGGCCGCCAACGGGTAAGGCATTGCAACTTGAATTTTCAAGCCGTGATCCCGATCGTATCGCGCCGATGGTAACACGTGTCGTGGATGCGCTTGCGAAGGTTGAGGGCTTGCGAGACATAGAAGATGATCGCCCTAAACCTGCTATTGAGTGGGAATATGAGGTTGATCGCGAAAAAGCAGGGCGCAATGATGTCTCCGTAGCGCAAATAGGGCAAGTGTTGAAATTGGCAACCAATGGCGTGAAAGTGAATGCATTCCGCCCTGATGATGCCGATGATGAAATTGATATTGTGGTGCGCTTTCCTGAAACATTTCGTACCTTGGATCAATTAGCGCAGCAACGTGTATTCACGTCCGTGGGATCATTAGAGCCTATCAGCAATTTTGTGAAGCGTGTAGCAAAAAACGCGATCACGACTATTCAGCGTTCAGAAGGGCTACGCACCATGACCATCAAAGCTGATGTTAAAGAGGGTGTGGTGGTGGATAGCAAGGTGCAAGAAGTCGCAGATTTACTCAAAACCTTAGAGCTTGATCCTGAAGTATCCATCCGTTTCAAAGGCGAAGATGAAGAACAAAAAGAGGCGATGCAGTTTTTAAGCATAGCCTTTGCGATTGCATTATTTGCGATGGTGGTATTGCTCACGGCACAATTTAATAGCTATTACCGTATGTTCGTGATTATGACAGGGGTGTTTTTATCCACGGGTGGGGTATTGATTGGGCATCTGATCAGTGGTGCGCCTTTTGGTATTGTGATGAGTGGGGTAGGGGTGATTACTCTTGCAGGTGTGGTGGTGAATAATAATATTATTCTGATTGATACATTTGATGTATTGCGCAAACAAGGAATGAAGGTGCAAGATGCGTTGTTGCTCGCGGCATCGGTGCGCCTTCGTCCTATTTTACTTACCGCAGGGACGACTGTGTTGGGTTTGATTCCTATGGCACTGAGTATGAATATCAACTTTGTAGAACGCGATATTACCATTGGCGCGCCATCGAGTCAGTGGTGGGTACAATTATCTACGGCGATTGCAGGGGGGCTTTCTTTTGCAACGGTGTTGACCTTATTAGTCACGCCTGCATTCATCATGTTGCGCTATCGTAAGTTGGATGTGTAGAGTGCTATCACTATATAATTACCGATCAATCGGCAATTATATAGTGGAAAAAGCACTATAAATCATAGTGTTATGATCGTTTCTTGACATAAAAAATGAGTCATTTTTTTGTCAAACGACTATAAATGTGAATGACTATCGTTGTATGTTGGGAGCATTGATCGTAACATTATTTCGTTCTTCTTCAAGTTTTTGTGCAAATTTTTCATGAGGA
This sequence comes from Alphaproteobacteria bacterium, assembly GCA_004292675.1. GTDB lineage: Bacteria > Pseudomonadota > Alphaproteobacteria > Rickettsiales > UBA998 > RDZH01. The sequence goes on from RDXO01000024.1 coordinate 48,598, forward strand.
TAACGCATCGCATACATACTTGCGCTAAATCCTAAAGAACCTGCGATGATTCCACCTAAAGCATTGGCTACATGATGCACCTTCTCAGAAGCAGAGAACATATCCGCAACCGTGCTTCCTAAATTACGCCCAGAATGCACCATCGCTAAGGTTGCGATTGTACCTATGGCTGTAGCACAGGCAACATAGGCAACATCAGAAAAAGTCACATGATGATTTTTTTTAACTGTATCCATAAAGGGATTTTACTATGATATTTGACTATAATGAAAGATTTTTTTTGTTACATTATCATGACAACGCGTAAAATGCTATTCAATATCCATATTGTTACGGCATTTGAAGAAATAACAAAAAAATATCAAAAATATGCATTTATTCTCTTGACTAATGCAAAAAAAAAACGGCATATTATGTTTTCACTTTGTTTATGCGATTTAATTAAATCAGCGCCCACTTTTAGAATATCAAGATATTATCTTGACATTCATCAGTCACGCAAAGTGAACTACCAATTTATCTGAGGTTAGTTTCATTATGTCAGACCACAATCATGGTTCGTCTTGGAAGTCTGTTGCATTGAACACTGCTGTTGCTGGTGGTGCTTTTGTCCTTGGTTTTATTGTTGATAAAGCAATCGAATCACTGACCAAAACCAAGTCCAATGTTGGAACGACTGCTGCTGCTTGGATTTTAGGTGCTATGCACTTGAATGAGGCAATGAATTTAATGTCGAAATGGAACAATAGCGATACCAATGCATAATCTGCGGTAGTCAGCACTTGTTGCTAATGTAGTAAAAAAGAGCGTTCCCAATCAAAAGCTGGAACGCTCTTTTTTATTTTATAGCCTACGATAACGTTATCAACTATAGTTAGTTCACTAAAAAAGAGATAAAACTATGGAATCGGAACTCAAAGGGCGCGAATATATTGTTGCATTTGTAAAACGCGTAAGCACGAAATCAGGCGTATATCGTATGATTGGCGCAGATGATGCGGTGCTGTATGTGGGCAAAGCAAAGAATCTTAGTAACCGTATTCGTCATTATACCAGCACTTCAGGCTTATCAAGCCGTATTATGCGGATGGTGGCACTCACAGTACGTATGGAGGTGATTGAGACGCGCAATGAGGCAGAAGCCCTGCTGTTGGAAGCGACCCTCATTAAAAAATATCAGCCTCGCTATAATATTTTATTGAAAGATGATAAATCCTATCCCTATATCTGCCTCACCAATCACGAATTCCCAAGAATCGTCAAACATCGTGGTGTGCAGCGCAAAGATGAAACCTATTTTGGTCCTTTTGCATCCGCCCAAGCGGTGGATGAAACCATTACATTGCTGCAAAAAGCGTTTTTGTTGCGCCCCTGTAGCGATACTATCTTTCAACATCGCACACGCCCATGCTTGCAATATCAAATTAAACGATGCAGCGCGCCATGCGTGAACATCATTAATAAGCAAGATTATGCTAGCCTCATTCGTCAGGCAAGTCAGTTTTTGCGGGGCAAGAATCGTGAAGTGCAAGAGCAACTCACGCAAGAGATGCAGGTTCATGCAGCAAACTATGAGTATGAACGGGCAAGTGTATGTCGGGATCGGATTCGCATCTTAACACAGATTCAAGAGCAGCAACAGATGGTGCAAAGCACACTCGAAGAAGCCGATGTGATTGCGTGTCACCATGAATCAGGGCAAGCATGTGTGCAGATATGGTTTTTTCGTGCGGGGATGCATTTTGGCAATCATGCCTATTTTCCCGCGCAGTTTAGTGATCAAACTCCCGAAGAATTAATCACGGCGTTTATGGGGCAATATTATCAGACGCACCCCATCCCGAAATTGATTTTGCTGGATCGCACGCCTGCAGATGTGGAAGTGCTGCAAGATGCCCTTAGCATGAATGCGCAGCGCAAAGTTGAGTTAAGTGTACCGCAACGTGGGGAGCGCAAACGCGTGGTGGAAGCCTTGCAGAATCAAGCACAGACGGCGTTGCAATTACGTTTAGCACAACGTACCAGTGAATTGAAGCATCTTGAAGCGGTGCGCGATGTATTTGGTTTGAAAATCACGCCCAAACGTATTGAAGTTTATGATAATAGCCATATTTCAGGCACGCACGCCGTAGGCGGGATGATCGTGAGTGGGGAGCAGGGCTTTGAGAAATCACAGTACCGTCGGTTTACGATTCGCTTGGAAGAACTAACCGCAGGTGATGATTATGCCATGTTGAAACAAGTGCTTACCCGTCGCCTATCTCGCCTTCGTAAGGAAGACCCCGATCGCAGCCTTGGCATGTGGGCAGATTTATTATTGATTGATGGCGGCAAAGGGCATATGTCCACTACCGCAGAGGTGCTTGCTACTTTAGGCATCGAAAATCTTCCCTTTGTGTGTATTGCCAAAGGGGTGGATCGTAATGCAGGGCGGGAGCATTTCTTTATGCCTGATCGCGAGCCGTTTCAACTGCCTGTGAATAATCCCACCCTGCATTATCTGCAACGGTTGCGTGATGAAGTGCATCGTTTTGCGATTAGCTCTCATCGCATCAAGCGTGCCAATGCCATGCAACATTCCGTATTAGATGATATTCCCAATATTGGATCAGCACGCAAAAAAGCCTTGATGCTGCATTTTGGATCAAGCAAAGCGGTTGCCGAGGCATCCTATGAGGCGTTGTGCAAAGTGGAGGGCATTAATGCGCGCATTGCGCAACAGATTTATGATTTTTTTCATGAGTAACACATTCTTTGTAACGCTACTGTAACTTTTTTACATTACTATATATATTAATTTAACTATGGAGGGCATTATGTCTTGGAAAGAAAAAATAGAAAATCAAAGAGGCGAACGTGGTTCACTCAAACCAGACGTTTCAGATGTTGCGAATCAAATAGCGCAGATGGCAGAACAATCTTATGATATTGCGGCTCTTAGAGAGATGGGCATTGATACAAGTGATTTACAAAATCAGCAAGAGATAATGCAAGATCGTGTTACGCAAGAACGCGGTAGGCTTGGATTTGCAGAGAATATTGCTGTTGAACGCGAAGCATCGGCTAAAATTAATCAGCGATAAAAATGCAAAAAAGCCTTGATGCTGCATTTTGGATCAAGTAAAGCGGTGGCGGAGGCATCCTATGAGGCTTTGTGCAACGTGGAGGGCATCAATGCACGCATTGCGCAGCAGATTTATGATTTTTTTCATGAGTGATCATGAGCGTTCTGCATAACTCTCACCTCGTGTCATACCCGCGAAGGCGGGTATCCATGTCTTAGTGCTGTTCTGGATTCCTGCCTTACGCCAAGAATGACCATTGTACGATATAGGATGGCACACCCAACGCAGCCACCCAAGAAACACTCCGCTATGAATGCGATGTATTCTAAATCCGTGATCGCTCCCAAGCCCAATAAGAGGATGCCTAAAAGACTCATGCGTAGCATACATCTTTGTGCATAGAGGGAGGCATGATGGGGAGAGGTGGGTTTTGTAAATTTCATAAACATAGGTTAGCAAAAGCAGACGCGCAATGCAACTATAAGTATAATGACCTTGAAATCTATTATCCTATAAGTGTATTTTTGAGGATTTTCCTAACATTTATTGTGACATATTTTCTTTAAAAAATGATTGCGATAGCGATAAAGAACGAGTATAAGTGACGGATGCAAATTATCGTACTCGGAGCCCACCGTTCGGGCACATCTATGGTTACTCGTCTCATTAACATGATGGGCGCGTATTTTGGTCTTGGTGAATCATCTATTGGCGTGAGTAGTGATAACCCAAAAGGGTTTTGGGAGCGTGGTGATGTGATTGCGGCAAATGATGCCATACTTGCGCATTATGGTTGTGCGTGGGATCGCTTGGCACAGTGGCAAGGTTCAGAGAAAATCGCACCAAAAGATGCCCAAGCACTTGCGCCGATCTTCAACAACATGAAAAACATTATTCTAGAGATGGATGCAAGCCGTCCATGGGTGATGAAAGATCCGCGTATGTGTTTAACCTACCCATTTTGGCGACCTATGCTTGAGATGCCCGTGGTTGTGTGTGTCTATCGTAATCCGCAGGAAGTAGCGCGATCGCTTAAAACGCGCAATCAGTTTTCTTTGTCGTTTTCTATGGCATTGTGGGAATATTATGCTACAGGTGTTGTCAATGCCATCCAACGTACACCAACAATCTATGTGCAGCATTCTGCTATGCTTGCTGATCCGATTGCGACGGTACAGAAGATGTATGATGATCTCACGGCATTGGGGGTGCGAGGTTTAACCTTGCCGACAGAGCGTGAAATTACCAGCTTTGTTGATCCCTCATTATACCGCTCTCGTGGTAATGAAGCATTGATGACGGAGATGATGACGGATACACAGAAGAAATTAGTCGCGTATGTGAGCGGACGTGAAAAAACCTTATTGAATGAATGGCAAAAGCCTTCGGAGCTTGCTTCTGATTTGATTCTCTCGTTAGAGCAATTTAGTGCAACGCAAGCACGGTTAGAGCAGCATTATCAATTATTCTCTGAGGTAGAGCAACGCAAAAATGAGCTTGAAAGTCAGATGGATGGTTATAAGCGTGAGATTCAGCATGTGCAGTTACGCGCCCAAGATACTATCGCAAAATTACGTGCAGATCACGATGCGTTGCGTGCTTCCACAAGCTGGCGTTTAGGGCAGAAAATTGTGCGATTCGGGCGTGCTGTGACCTTCAAAGGCAATCCTGCGTAAACTCACCACACCTCATGAGATATGAATGGTTTACTCCTCCGCCTGCGGGGGAGTCCAAGAATCAAGGTTTTTCAACGAAAAACCGCAGATGATTGGGTGGGGGTAAATAGAATGCCCCCACGGTTCAGCATCGGATTGGAGAGCGTAAGACCGAATGCATAGCGTGAAATATTTACATAATGTGACGGGTGGCAATCCCGCATAAGTCTATATTCTGTCATACCAGCGAAGGCTGATATCCATTGCTATAACTATTGTTGCTGGATTCCTGTTCTTAAGCATGAATGACGCAATGTACTAGTTTTTACGCAGATGCCTCATAATGATTAAAAATCACTAGAGAAACTTTTCATGGCACGCAAGCCTCCAAATAACCCACCAACCGTTTGTTGTGGTGCTATGACTGGCGGTTTGGGTACGGGGCATACGCGATTTCTTCCCCCATTTTTTGCTTCATAAAGGGAAATATCGGCACGTTTGATGAGCGAAGAGGCGTTATCACTGCTAAGATTCAGTTCCGCAATACCAATGCTGATGGTTTTATTAATGGCTTTCACTTCATGAGAAATCGCAAATGGTTCTTGAGCAATATTATTGCGCATACGATCTGCAATCATATAGGCATCGTGCAGGGTTGTCTCAGGCATGAGTACCATAAATTCTTCACCACCCACACGCGCCACAAGATCAGAGCTGCGGACATTCGCCACCATGCGTTTGGAAAGTTCGCGGAGAATTTCATCCCCCACATCATGCCCATAGGTATCATTGACGGATTTGAAATGATCCATATCCAGCATCATGATAGCAAAGTTTTTTTGATTGCTAAGTGATTGATTGATGATGTTTTGGATATGCGCATCAAGAAAATTACGATTATATAAGCCTGTAAGTTTATCCGTTACGGCAAGTGAGACACTTGCTTGATAGTTAGCGCGTAGGGCATCTTGATATTTTTTGCGTCGAATCTGCGTTTTAAGGCGTGCCTCCATCTCATTAAGTTCGATCGGCACATGCAAATAATCATTAATCCCTAGTTCTAAACCTTTAAGCATGAGATGTTGCTCTTGCTCATCAACCAGTGTGATGATTGGCACGTTACGCAAATGATCGATATTTTTGAGTTGAGTTGCCAAGCGCAAGCCGTCCATATCAGAAAGCATGGTACTGACGACAATAACATCAGGCTGCACATGTTGCTTGAGATTTTCTAGGGCTTCGGCAGGGTCTGTATAGGTGGTTACTTTGTAACGTGAGTTGAAATATTCTGAGATATTGCGCGATTGCACCAAATCATCGTCAATGACAATCATGTGCGCACCTGTGACATCGGCAGTAAAGCTATTGGAATCATCCGCGAGTACGCCAACTTGTCGCCCTGTTTTGTCACGCATCCGCAATTCATCAAGCAATACTTTGATACGCACAAGCGATTTCACGCGAGCGAATAACGCCGTATCATTGATAGGCTTGCTGATAAAATCATCCGCTCCCGCTTCCAAACCGCGTACACGATCAGACACATCGCTGAGTGCCGTCACCATCACCACGGGAATATGGGATACTTCCGCATCTTTTTTGAGGCGTGTACATACCTCAAAACCATCCATGCCCGGCATCATCACATCTAGTAAAATCAGGTCAGGTTTGTGTGCTGTGACTTGTTTAATCGCTTCAAAGCCATCGGTTGCGGTAATGACATCATAATATTCATTGCTCAGCATTGCTTCCAATAATTTGACGTTAGCAGGAACATCATCGACAACAAGAATTAAAGCGGTCATGCAAAGCCTTCGCGTACTGGTTGTGGTTCATTGAGGTGGAAGCGTACTGATTTCAGAAATTCAAGGATAGCAATGGGTTTCGCGATATAGGCCTGACACCCAGCGCGCATAATTTTCTCCTCATCATTTTTCATAGCAAACGCAGTGACAGCGATAATCGGTATATGATTAATGTCCTTATCTGCCTTGATCCGCCTCGTTACGTCAAGACCCGAGACTTCAGGAAGCTGAATATCCATCAAAATTAAATCAGGGCGTATCGTTTTTGCCAAAGTGATGGCTTCGTAGCCCTCTTTGGTTTCAATGGTTTCGTATCCGTGTGCGCCAAGTAAATCTCGAAATAATTTTAGATTCAGATCATTATCTTCAACAATAAGTATTCTTTTTTTTGTCATAGTGCGCAACACTTCCATAGTTAGAACGACTATCTGCTCCATATGTACAAAGCATATATAATAGAATTATCTTACTAGGCAAAGATTAAGAATGGATTTATAAAATCCATGCGAATGCGTCTCATGATGGAACAGAAGCTAGACAAACAGATAAAATGCCACTAAAAAAACTGCAAGGTGGCTATCAAGCCGATCTAAGACTCCGCCATGCCCGGGGAGTAGTTGTGAGCTATCTTTCACGCCCGCAGCACGTTTGATCAGTGATTCTAAAAGATCGCCTACTTGCCCAATCACAGCAAAAAGCACTCCATAAAAAGCGGCATGAGGCAAGGAAAAACCTAGCATAGGTAGGCTTATCATCCCCATGCAGGATGCAGCGAACGCCCCACAGGCAAGCCCTTCCCATGTTTTGGATGGACTAATACGTGGTGCAAGTTTATGACGACCAAAGCGTTTACCGCCAAAATAAGCACCAATATCGGTTGCAATGACGCATAAAGCGATGAATAAGGTTAGATATAGCCCAGATTCAGGGATAGATCGCACCGCAATCATGGCAATGCAACTAAAGATGATATAGGCATATCCGAGCAGATGCACCCATAGATGATTGCGCCTAAACCACATGATCGTGCTATTCGGCAATTTAGGTACAAGGGTACGCCATTCATACATCATGGCGGCTAGGGCAATCAAAATAAGGATAATGAATGCCTCCATCACCAACATTGCTCCCACCACGATGGGGGTGAGTATGAGAGCGGTTTTGATACGTTTAGATAGTTCTTCGTTTGCCATAGCGTCGTTCACGTTGTGCAAAAGCTGCACATGCTTGCTCAAGATGTTCGGCTTTGAAATCAGGCCAAAGCGTATCGGTGAAATAGAGTTCTGCATAGGCAGCTTGCCACAGTAAGAAATTACTAAGGCGCATATCGCCACCCGTGCGTATTAAAAGATCAAGTTCAGGAAGTGGGGATGTATAAAGATTATGCGCGATCATCTCATCCGTGATGCTCTCGGGGGTTATTCCTTGTTCGATGCATTGTTGCATAGTGCGACGGCACGCTTCGGTGATTTCTTGGCGCGATCCATAGCTTAAACAAATGTTAAAAATCAATCGATTACTATGGCGTGTTGCATCCATAGCACGCACTAATTGTGCGCGAATAGATTTAGGTACGAGGGATAAATCTCCAGATATATGCAACTTAATATCTTGCTTGATTAAGCTCTTCAGTTCCTTGCGTAAATACATATCAAGGAGCAGCATTAAATCTGCTACTTCATCATGCGGACGTGACCAATTTTCACGCGAAAAGGCATAGACGCTCAAACAATGAATGCCATACTCAATACACGGCTTGAGAATGTTGCGTAGCGTCTCCGCCCCGTGACGATGCCCATAGGATACGTTCTTCCCATGTTGTTGCGCCCAACGTGCATTACCATCCATGATAATCGCAATATGTTTGGGCATTTTTTCCGCAGCGATCACAGAAATTGGAGATTCAGAAGATTGATTCATGGCAGTATTAGACCTGCATAATATCTTTTTCTTTTTGTTCGAGCATAGTATCAATTTTTTTCACATAATCATCCGTCATTTTTTGTAATTCATCGGAAAGTTTACGTTGTTCATCTTCGGATATTTTGCTATCTTTTTCTGCCTTCTTGATTTCATCCATGCCATCACGACGCACATTGCGCACTGCAATGCGCCCATGTTCGGCATATTTTCCCGCCAATTTCACCAATTCTTTACGGCGTTCTTCTGTTAAAGCGGGGAGGGGAACGCGGATGGTTTGCCCATCAACGCTAGGGTTTACGCCCAAACCAGCATTGGCAATCGCTTTTTCTACGGCTTTGACCATGCTATTATCCCACACTTGCACGGTAAGCAATCGTGATTCAGGTACGTTGACCGTACCCACTTGACTGATAGGCATACGTGAACCATAGGCTTCCACCACAACAGAATCCAACAGATTCGTTGAAGCACGCCCTGTGCGCAGCCCTCCAAATTCATGCGTAAGTGACGCAAGCGCGCCGTCCATACGTTTTGTATATTCTTTGACGTTAACCATGATGTTATCCCTTTGTTTTGTAAGTGTAATTATGAGCGTTGATGACGTACAATCGTGAATTCTCCCTCACCACGAAGCACACGGGCAAATTGCCCTTCTTTGTGGATAGAAAAAACGATGATTGGGATGCTGTTATCACGTGCGAGAGCAATCGCGGAAGCATCCATGACTTTAAGGTTTTTCACAAGCACATCCTGATAATCGAGGCTATCAAAACGTGTGGCGGTGGCATCGAGTTTAGGATCAGCGGTATAAATCCCATCAACTTGTGTTCCTTTGAATAAGCCGTCACAGCCAAGTTCACTGGCGCGCAAGGCAGCGGCAGTATCTGTTGTGAAAAACGGATTACCCGTTCCTGCAGCGCAAATGACCACGCGCCCACGTTCCATATGACGAATCGCACGACGGCGAACATAAGGTTCGCACACTTCCATCATATGGATGGCGGAAAGTACGCGTGTATCAATACCAATTTTTTCAAGAGCATTTTGCACCGCAAGCGCATTGAGAACAGTTGCTAACATCCCCATATAATCTGCACTGGAACGCTCCATACCACGCGCCGCTGCCGACATACCACGATAGATATTGCCACCGCCAACCACCATACAGATTTGTACGCCCATATCCATGGCTTGCTTAATTTCTTGGCAAATGCGATCAATGATCACATCATCTTGCCCGTAAGATTTTGACCCCATCAAGGCTTCTCCTGATACTTTGATCAAGACACGCTTAAATTGAGGTTGTGCGATAGTGGAAAGAGCAGGTGCAGCAAGGGACATAAGATACCACGACATGAAGGTAAAAAGTGAGCATATGACGTGTTACTGAAATGTTTCACGTGAAACATGTTAGCAACAGCTATACCAAAGGTGAAAACGCATCATCATATGATTATCCTTCTTCTTTTAGCGAAAATTTCATAAAATGCAACGTTTTTTACCATGATATGCAAAAAATCCTTTGACATCAACAAATCCATTGCTATAGGCATGATGCATCATGATGTTATTCTTTGCTGTGTTTATTGCGTATTTTGTTGGATCGCTCCCTATGGGGGTGATTGTAGCAAAATGTGCCAAACTCCCTGATCCGCGCACCAAAGGTTCGGGCAATATTGGGGCAACCAATATGGTGCGCACCGCTGGCAAGAAGTGGGGCGCGCTCACCTTATTATTGGATGCACTCAAAGGTATTGTTGCTGTTATTATCGGCATGTCTCTTGCAGAGACGGATGGCTATTTGATTGGTCTGGTGGCGGTACTCGGGCATTGTTATCCCGTATGGTTGCGTTTTCGTGGGGGCAAAGGTGTTGCAACTGCGCTCGCTGTGATTGGTACGACTCATGCAGGTTATATGGTCGATGGCTGGTGGATTATTCCTGCACTTACCGCATCATGGATCGGTATATTTTATGCCACGCGCTTGGTTTCATTGGCATCTTTATGTACTTTTGCACTAAGTGCGGTGCTGAACATCATTTTTTATGATCAGTGGATATTACCCTTGCTTTTGACATTTTTAATCTTTATGCGTCATAGAGACAATATCTCACGCCTTATTCAAGGAACAGAACATGGTTTTAAGTCATCACGAACCAATGCAGCATCATCAACAAAATCAACCGATGGTTGATTTTGGGATGGATGATCACGCACATAACGAACATAGATCGCTTGCATCATCGCCCATTCTTGATATTGTGCGCCTGATTCGTAGTGAGAATGTTGGCCCGATGACGTTCTTTGAACTGATAAAACGCTATCAAACACCCGCAAAAGCATTGAAGGCATTGCCTGCATTGGCACAACGTGGTGGATCAAAGAGAAAAATTGTCATCTGCTCTATCGATGAGGCACAGGCAGAAATAGAGCGTGTGCAGAATTATGGCGCAACCTTTATTCCCTATGGTCATGCCCATTATCCGACATGGTTACGTCATGTTCCTGATGCGCCTCCCTTGCTTACGGCGTTAGGGCATACGCACCTATTATCCATGCATAAATTGGTGGCGATGGTGGGGTCGCGTAATGCTTCGGCAAATGGTTGCCGTTTTGCACATCAACTTGCACAACAACTTGGGGGGATGGGGCATATTGTGGTGTCTGGTCTGGCACGGGGCATTGATAGCTTTGTGCATCGTGGTTCACTTGCCACAGGCACGGTTGCCGTGATTGCTGGAGGAATCGATTATGTGTACCCAAAAGAAAATCAAGAATTATATGAACAAATTCGTGATGTGGGCGTGATTATAAGCGAAGTGCCATTTGCAACAGTGCCACAACATCGTCATTTTCCTGCGCGCAATCGTATTATTGCGGGGATGACGCGTGGAACGATTGTGGTGGAGGCAACCATGAAATCAGGATCACTCATCACGGCGCGCCAAGCGTTGGATTATCATCGTGATGTGTTTGCTGTGCCGGGATTTCCGATGGATCCGCGTTCAGAAGGCACAAATAAGCTGATTCAGGAAGGGGCAATGCTTATCCAAAAAGCCGACGATGTGGAACAGCACATGACGCAACAATCCTATAAGGTGGAAGATTCACGTTATCATCCGTGGATGATGCGCGATGGTCACAATACCCATGATGAGGATGAAACCTATGATATTGAGCGCATGACATTGATGCATCTTATAAGTCACACTCCTATTGCCGTGGAAGAATTAATGGTGATGAGTGGGATAGAGGCACGCATTATGCATGTTTTATTGCTTGAATTAGAATTAGCAGGCATCATTCAACGTCATGTTGGCGGACGCGTGAGCAAGATTTACGAATAAAAAGTGTGACAGATAGGATGAATGACACGTGTATACGTTAATAGTAGAATCGCCTTCTAAGGCAAAAACCATCAATAAATATCTGGGATCAGATTTTCATGTGTTAGCCTCCTTTGGGCATGTACGTGATTTACCGTCTAAGGACGGCTCTGTGCGTCCTGATGAAGATTTTGCGATGGATTATCAAGTGGCGGATGATTCTAAACGTCATATGAACGAGATTGCGCAATCACTCAAAAATGCGAGCATCTTATATTTAGCAACTGACCCTGATCGTGAAGGAGAAGCGATCTCATGGCATGTGGTGGAAGCATTACGTGAGGCAAAAAAACTCCCGAAAAATATCGAGATTCAACGTGTAACCTTCACAGAAATCACCAAAAAAGCCGTGCTGGATGCTATCGCTAAGCCACGCGCTATTGATATGGATTTGGTGAATGCGCAACAAGCCCGCCGTGCATTAGATTATTTGGTAGGGTTTGGTATTTCTCCTATTTTATGGCGTAAATTGCCGGGGGCGAAATCAGCGGGTAGGGTGCAATCCGTTGCACTGCGCCTTATCTGTGAGCGTGACAGCGAAATTGAACAATTTATCCAAGAAGAATATTGGGATATTAGTGCCAAACTTAGCACCAAACAAGGAAGCATGGTGCTGAGTAAACTCATTCAATGGCAGGGGGACAAGCTCGAAAAACTCACCATCAAAAATGAAGCGCAAGCAACCATGATGGTGGAAGCATTGCGTGGTAAACATGCGCTGGTGGATGAAGTGAAACCGCGTCAAATGCGGCGCAATCCCTATCCGCCCTTCACTACCTCAACCTTGCAGATGGATGCATCCCGTAAATTGGGCATGAGCGCCAAGCAAACGATGATGGTGGCACAAAAACTTTATGAAGGCATTGATCTGGGGGGGGAAACAGTCGGCTTGATTACCTATATGCGTACTGATGGTGTGCAAGTATCGCAAGAAGCGATTGCGGATACGCGTCGCTGGATAGAAACGGAATGTGGCGCAAAATATCTCCCTAATCAGCCACGTATGTATAGTTCCAAAGCGAAAAACGCACAAGAAGCGCATGAGGCCATCCGCCCCACCTCCGTGACGCGCACCCCTGAAAAAATGCGCGCCCATCTTACTCACGAGCAATTTAGGCTCTATGAATTGATTTGGAAACGCTTAATCGCATCACAGATGGAAGCAGCCGTTTATGATCAAATGTCGATTATCTTCAAAGAGTTAAGTAATCCTGCGATGCTGCGCGCTTCAGGATCAGTATTGCGCTTTGATGGATTTTTGAAGATGTATCGTCAAGGCTTGGATGATGACCAAAATGATGAAGAAGAAAATCAGGCATTGCCTCCGCTGGAAGTCGGAGAACGTGTTGAGATTGCGGATGTCACACCCGCACAACATTTTACCGAACCGCCACCACGCTTCACCGAAGCATCATTAGTGAAACGCCTTGAAGAATTGGGCATTGGTCGCCCTTCCACCTATGCATCGATTATATCTGTGTTGCAAGATCGTGGCTATGTTGCGTTGGATAAAAAACGCTTCATTGCACAAATGCGCGGGCGGTTAGTGAATAGCTTCCTTGAACATTATTTTGCGCGTTATGTGGAATATGATTTCACTGCCAATCTTGAACAACAGCTTGATGAAGTGAGTGCGGGAACGCATGATTGGAAGAAAGTTTTACATGAATTTTGGCATCCTTTCTTTGCGCTGCTTTCACAAATGAAAGAGATCGGCACAAGGGAGGTTTTGGAAGAGCTGGATCGTATGCTTACGCCATTCATTTATGGCAAAGCTGAGGTGCAGGCAGAAGAAAAAATCTGCCCTTCCTGCCATGTGGGATCATTGCATTTGAAAACGGGGAAGTTTGGCGCATTTTTGGGATGCACGAACTATCCTGAATGCCGTTATACGAAGCCACTTGATCCGCTGGGGAACGTGGAAGGCACAAACGCGCAACCACATGATGCCGCATTCCCGATTAATTTAGGAGGGCATTCCGAAACAGGGGCTGCCATGCAGGTGAAAAAAGGCCCGTATGGTGCGTATGTGGAAATGACGGAAGAAGGAGCGGAAAAACCCAAACGTGCCAGTGTTCCTAAAACCATGAACGCCGTCGAACTCACACGCGAACAAGCAGAAGCACTTTTGGCACTCCCCCGCCGTATTGGTACGCACCCGGAAACGAACAAAGTCATTACCGCAGGGCTAGGGCGGTTTGGCCCCTATATTCGCCATGATAGCGTCTATATTGGACTGAAAGAGGATGATGTGCTGAACATCGGCATGAATCGCGCCGTTGATTTGATTGCAGAAGCAAAAACAAAGCCACGCGGAGCAGGGGCAGAGCCGTTGCGTGTGCTGGGTGAGCATCCTGAACTTGGCGGTGTGATTGGTATTTATTCGGGCAAATATGGCGCATATGTGAAACATAAAATGATCAATGCGACCCTGCCTAAAGATGCCGTGGTGGAAGAAGTGACAATGGGTGAAGCACTAGCATTGCTTGCCAAAAAACAGCCTAAAACCGCAAAGGCAAAAGCACCAGCAAAAACCAAAAAACAAGCCGCGCCTAAGCAAGAACCGAAAGAGAAAAAAGAGACAAAAGAGAAAAAAACACCAGCAAAAACCAAAGAAAAAGCCAAAGCACCCGCCACAAAGAAAGCCAAAAAAACATGATTGTGCTGTGCGATAAAATGTTGTATCTTATTAAGTAAGGAGTAAACTATTATGATGGATGTGCGAATTTATCAACCGACAAAAACCGCTATGCAATCAGGGCGCGCCAAGACGAAACGCTGGAAGCTGGAATTTGTGCAGCGTTCAGGGAATTATGTTGAGCCATTGATGGGCTGGGTGGGAATGCGTGATACGCAACAACAACTGAACCTATGGTTTGAGACGCAAGACCAAGCAATTAGCTATGCGCAAGAACATGGGTTGCGTTATAGTGTGCAAGAACCACATAAAAAAATCATGCGCCCAAAATCCTATGCGAGTAATTTTCGCTATGATCAGGTGCGCAAAACATCCTAATACACATATTTTTTTGGTATATACACATCCATAATGTTTTTTCTTGACAAATGTTATATTGCACGGCAATATGATGATAAGATATGTGATAGAAAGGATTGAGCATGGGTGCAGTACAAGAGAATAATCAAGCATTGGTGGATAGCACGGTCACGAAACAAAGCAATTTGTTTGAAGACCCATCCAAACAAGCGGAATATGATAAGGATGGTAAGCTGAAGCGTACTGCTGGGCTAAAGGTGACTGATGCACTTTTTTATTGGGGGGTGAATAATATTGGTGTGTTTGCTATATCCGTTGGCTTTACCTTCATGAGTAAGTATGGTGACAAAATGGCGGAGATGAAGATTTTTCCGCAAGGAACGAAATGGTTTCCTGAAATGATGTTCAAACGCACTGGGAAGGTTGAAGACTTTTTAGTTAATAAATTCAACATGACAAAAAATAAACAGGGTACTGGTTCTGCCGAGATGACAAGAATGGTTGCCCTTTCTTTTTTAGATGGCTGCATCATGGCTTTTCCTATTGCGTGGCTTGAAAATAACCGTACCCATGTAGCGCGCACTATTGATGATATGCTCGGCACGCGCCCTGCAACGGATGATGTCTATGAACAAGAGCCAAAACAAGACCTTGGAACTATTCTCGCAGGTAGGATTTTAACAGCAGGGATTGTGATACCGACTGCGGTAGCTATGGATTGTATAGTAGCTGGGATAGCTGGAGATGAAAATAAAAACACTATTAAATCATTAAATAACCATTTATTTGATGGTCCCGGAGCAGCTGTTACATCAGGAATTAAACAAGTATTTCCAAAATTGGATCTTAAGCCTAGTGGAACATTGCCAAAACCTTTGGATTACTTAGGATTTACCATGGCATTTGAAGCCTTCTATACGAGTGTATGCACAGGAGGGCTTTATATTATGAGCCGTGCCGTAGCAACTGTGAAGGATAATTTTTTCAAAGATAAGGATAATGAGAATAATCAACCGCAACAAGATGCATTGCCACAACAATCACCGACAAGCGCACTTGCTATGAGCGATATGCCAGTGCTTGAAGGGCGCGTGGCGGAGAATGAAAAAGCAATGGCTTTGTGATTATAGTCGTGAGAGTTCTGCATAACCTCACCACCCTTCACATGATGTCAATATTGCACGCTATGCATGCGGTTTTATGCTCCCCCGCTTGCGGGGGAGCCAGTGAAGCAAGTATTTCTCAAAAGAAATCCGATGCTGAACCGTGGGGGTGCAGTCTATTCACCCCCACCCAATCATCTGCGGTTTTTCGTTGAAAAACCTTGATTCTTGGACTCCCCCGCAAGCGGGAGAGTAAACCATTCATATCTCATGAGTTGTACAGAAGTCTCATAGGAATCAAAAAAAACCCCCGATGGTGACTATCACAAGGATAGCCAGCCATACGGGGGAAAACATTTATGGAATGGTCATGTTGTCATGAACAAACGTCAGAGACATGAGCAAAAGCGCGTTTAGCGTTTTAACCAGTTTGGAATGTAGTACGGACGCAATGCCTTGATGAACTCCACATAATCAGGCGCAGTCGCCATCAAGTAGCAATGCACGATCGGATAATGGTTAATGCCGTACACGCCACGCATATTGTTGGCACGGAGCGTATCAAACTTGGCGCGTGACAATGAAGGAAACATGTCAGGAGTCCCATGGTGCAGTGCATATGCAGCATACACGCTAGGTAACCTAACATATCGAGTACCAGATTCAAATTGTACATTAGGCTCGTACTGAGGGTACAGACGCAAAAAAGCATCTTCCACATCTCCCCTTTTTGCCGTAGCAAAATCCATTCCTGCCTCGCGTAAAATCTTACGAGCGAAGAAAAACAGAAAAATTTTGTCGAGCAATATCGATCTACCTACTTCCACACCAACAATGTCGGGTGTTGTACTCCAACGGAAATCTCCACGCACGTTACCTTGTTGCAGATGATACAGTAAGGTGGAAAATACTGCATGGAGTTGACCGAACGTGGTCACATTCATCTCGTCACCATGATACAGTTCAGTTATGTTCGAACGCCAACCAGGCCTAAAACTGTTTTTCCACTCTTGATCATTCAGGATTTTTTGCGGAACAAGAACAAAGTTGGCGGATGCGACAGCATAAGCCTCCGCTTCCGCAATCTTCTTAGCTTCAGCTTCCGCAATCCGCTTAGCATCAGCGATTCGTTTTGCTTCAGCTTCTGCAATCCGCTTAGCCTCCGCTTCAAGCCGCTTCGCCTGCTCTTGCTCAGCTAGGAGCTGTGCAATCGCATCAACTATCGTGGCAAGTTCCTGTTGGAACGTACCCGATGTTTCAAGCCCGAGATGTTCCCGCGCAAAAATCGTCACGAGATGCCGGTGAGCTGCAGGGCTTCCATGTACCATGACCAAGGCAATATCCATGGATAAATCCACGGATAAATGATCAAGTTCGTAGGAAGTTTGCACATCCTTGGCAATCAAGG
>RDXO01000012.1 GCA_004292675.1 Alphaproteobacteria bacterium
TTGCTGTATCTGTGCCATAGCCCTTCTCCTTTAGCCAGTTGATTACATTCTGCCACATTATGGCATCTGATGCAACCCAACCTGACGGGGATGGACATAGGAGCTAATTATATCAGAAACAAAAAATGTTATAAATAAAACAAAAGGTTTCGTATAAGTCTAATTTTTTATACCTGCTTAAGAATGGTATAAATATCGTGGTGTTTTTCTGGATTCCTGCCTTGTGCTAAGAATAACACAGTATTTTATAGTACTATAGAGCGCGTAGCGATAGGTTTGTTAAAGAACCTATCGCTTGGCAGATTCTTAAGCAAGCAACGCCTCAGCCCGCACCACATCTTCAGGGCTATCAATGCCCGACATGCTAGGTGCGCCATGATAGGATACGGGAACGCAGCGCATCACATAACCATGCTCAAGAATCCGTAATTGCTCCAGCCCTTCTAATTGTTCCAACTCTGTTTCAGGAATTGTGGCATAGGTGGCAAGCATCGGTGTGCGGTAGCCATATAAGCCGATATGACGATAGACGGGGCTTAAATCACCTTCCCCTGCCGTGCTACGCATAGCGGATTCTTTGCGAATTGCAGGGATAATTTTCTTGCTAAACCACAAAGCGCGTCCATCTTCAGTACGAAATACGGCGCATGTGCCACTAAAGGGTGTGCTGATCTTGGCAGTGCGCAATGCGTCTAGTTGCGCCCATGATAATTGCGTCACGGGGGTAATCACATCGCAGGGTTGATCACGGTAGGCGTGAATCATCTCGCTTAAGAAATGCGGAGGTGTAAACGGGGCATCACCTTGCATATTTAACACAAAATCAGGCTGCATATTGAGTTGTGCTACGGCGTGCGCAACACGATCCGTTCCTGTGGCGCATTCACTAGGTGTCATCAGGCAGTCCGCCCCAATCATGCGCGCATGATCCGCTATGCCATCATGATCGGTGGCAACATAAAGCTGTGCCTCAATGCCTGCATCAAGCTGTGTGATTGCGGTGCGCGAGAGTTCCACCACCCGCTCAAGCATGGTTTTTCCTGCCAACATGAGTAAAGGTTTACCCTGCAACCGTGTTGATCCGTAGCGTGCGGGAATGATGATGGCAACGCGCATTAGTGAGTTGTGCCCTGCTCGAGGAGATCATAATTAGAGGGCGGATAGCTATCGCAATGACGACACCGCACCCCATGCACATAATGCTCGGAGGTTAAATCTTTCGCGGTAAGGGTATGTCCGCAATTCGGGCAGTTGGATGCTTCACGATCAACAGCATGACCATGCTTCACGGCAACGCGATCATCAAACACATAGCATGAACCTTCCCATAGGCTTTCTTCTTCAGGGATTTCATGAAGATAGCGTAAAATACCACCTTCTAAATGATACACTTGGGTGAAGCCTTGCTCTTTTAACCATGCTGTATATTTCTCACAGCGTATGCCACCTGTGCAGAAAGTCGCAAGTTTTTTATCCTTCGCATGAGCCAAATGCTCCAACGTATAGGCGGGCAGATGATTAAATTTACGTGTATTGGGATCAATCGCACCTTTGAACGTGCCAAGATGCGTCTCATAGACGTTGCGCGTATCCAACAGCACAACATCGTCTTGCTGCAATAATTCATTCCATTCGCGTGGCGAGAGATATGTACCAACCTGCTCGGCATCATGAATTTCTGCTCCCAATTTCACCAAGGTAGGCTTGATACGCACTTTGGCTTTATGGAACGGATAGCTTTCATGCGTACTCAATGTTTGCCGAAAATCACAATCATAACGCGCTTTAATGGCAGCGATGCACGCTTCAAGTGGGGCATCTTCACCACAGATAGTGGCGTTCAACCCTTCATGTGCGAGCAGAATCGTTCCAAGAATATGATGCTGCTTCATTACATCCAAAAGCCATGCTTTCTCTGTGATAAGTTGGTTTGGATCAATCGCTGTGAAGACATAGAATGTGGAAATAGTAATCGTCATGAGGAGGCATCCTTGGCGATTTACGCCGCTTCGTCTTCTAAATCAGGTGCTAAGCCCAGCACACGTTTATATAAATCCAGCATATGTTCTTGTTCTTCGCGGTCTTGCGGTTCCATTTTACGCAAACGCATGATTTGACGCATTGCTTTCGTATCATAGCCATTGGCTTTTGCTTCCGCAAAAACGTCACGAATCACGGACGCTAAATCTTTTTTTTCTTCTTCAAGCCGTTCAAGGCGTTCAATGTATGTTTTGAGCTGATCTGCTGCGATATTGCCAATTTTTGTCATGGTTTGATACTCAGTTAGGATAATAAATATAGCTTCTTATAGCGCAAAAATGCGTGGATGCGCAACTAAGAACTTGCATGGGAGAAAATATTTTGTTACTATCATCAGTTCCTAAGGGGGTAATAATTAGTGATTGAAGTTCATGTTCGAGATAATAACGTAGAGCAAGCCATTCGTGCCTTAAAGAAAAAGATGCAGCGCGAGGGTGTCTATCGTGAAATGAAAATGCGCAAGCATTTCGAGAAGCCTTCTGAGCGTCGTGTACGTGAAGAAGCGGAGGCAGTACGCCGTTTCAGAAAATTCCAGCGCAAGCGCGATATTTTTGAATAGATCGTGTTTTTTGCGAGATCATAAAGAGCGGTGAGAATAATTTATTCTCACCGTTTTTTTGTATATCGTCACTTTTTTACTAGACGCGCCCCCCATTCTCTTGCTATCACTCATGCATCACCCGTGAAATGAGGATTATATGTCAGCGATTGATGAACAGACTGTGCGCCGTATTGCGAAATTAGCACGCATTCGTTTGAAACCAGAAGAAGTAGCAAGCTATGCGAAAGAACTCACCTCCATTATGGCGATGGTTGAGCAATTATCAGAAGTGGTTGATGATGGCGATGCGGTTGCAAGTGTTGTGGATCATGCGTTGCCAATGCGCGAAGATGTCATCCATCATGATGCACAGATGGTGGAACAAGTGCTTGCCAACGCGCCAAAGTCTGCCTATGGATGTTTTGTCGTACCGAAAGTGATTGATCAGGGTTAAGGAGATAGAAAAATGAGCCAAGAATTACGTTATGCGACTATTGCACAACTTACAACAATGCTTGCCACCAAACAAGTAAGCGCACGTGAAATCACCGATGCCTATCTTGATGCGATTGAGGTAAGTAATCCGAAATTAAACGCCTTCATTACCATCACAGCGGAGCAAGCACGCGCACAAGCGGATGCGTCAGATGCACGCATTGCTCAGGGCGAGGCGCGGGCATTAGAGGGCATTCCCATTGCCATCAAGGATTTGTTCTGTACAAAAGGCGTACAAACGACTGCGGCATCGCACATGCTGGAGGGGTTTATCCCGCCTTATGAATCCACCGTGACGCAACGTCTTTATGATGCGGGGATGGTGGGGCTTGGCAAGACCAATCTTGATCAATTTGCGATGGGTTCAGCCAATATTACCAGCTATTTTGGCAATGTACTCAATCCGTGGGGGGAGAATCTTGTTCCCGGTGGCTCATCAGGAGGATCAGCAACGGCGGTTTCTGCAAATCTATGTGCCGCGTCGCTTGGTACGGATACGGGCGGATCAATCCGTCAGCCTGCGGCATTTTCGGGGATTGTAGGACTCAAGCCAACTTATGGGCGTTGTTCGCGTTATGGTATTATTGCGTTCGCAAGTTCTTTGGATCAAGCAGGACCAATTACAAAAACCGTGGAAGATGCAGCCATTTTGTTTGAAATTATGGCAGGGCATGATGAAAAAGATTCAACCAGTGCGCATCATGAAATTCCTCATGTCTCGAACATGCTTGAAGGAGATATGAAGGGGCTACGCGTTGGTATTCCCCTAGAATATCGTCCTGATGGATTAGATGCAGAAATTGCAGCCATGTGGGATCATGGGGTGGAGATATTGCGCGCCCGTGGTGCAGAGATTGTACCGATTTCACTCAAACACACCAAATATGCACTACCCACCTATTATATTATCGCGCCTGCTGAAGCATCGTCAAACTTAGCGCGTTATGATGGGGTGCGTTATGGCTTGCGTGTACATGAGGCAGGGATGGGGATTGATGATCTCTATGAATGTACTCGTAGTGTCGGTTTTGGTGCGGAAGTGAAGCGTCGCATCATGATTGGTACGTATGTGCTTTCGGCTGGTTATTATGATGCCTATTATAAAAAAGCGCAACGTGTGCGTGGGTGCATCATCAATGATTTCCGTGAAGCCTTTGAGAAGGTTGATGTGATTCTCACCCCAACAGCACCGAGTGCAGCGTTCAAAATAGGCGAGAAGATGGATGACCCTGTGACGATGTATCTCAATGATGTCTTCACTGTTCCCGCAAGCATGGCGGGTATTCCTGCAATGGCGATTCCTGCGGGGTTGAACAAAGCGGGTTTACCACTTGGCTTGCAACTCTTGGGGCGATCATTCGATGAAGTCACCTTGTTCAAAGTGGCAGCAGCAATGGAGCGTGACCTTGGGTTTGTACGCTTGAAAGTGTAGCACTACGCAATACCTCACCATACCTCATGAGATAGTAATGGTTTACTCTCCCGCCTGCGGGAGAGCATAAGACCGAATGCATAGCGTGAAATTTTTACATAATGTGAAGGGTGGCAAGACGCAATGCAATTACCCATCGAAGTGCTATAGTTGGCACGCGAATTGCAACATCGTAAGACAATAATCTTTGAGCATGAGAGATGTTTTATGGTGAATGTGAGTTTTGTTGATATGATGGTAGCACCATCGGCTAAGTCTCAGCGCGATAATGATGGAAAAATTCCTGCTCGTGCGCAAGAGAATAATGTGCAATCTGGTGTGGTGCAGGAGCAAGAATCCGCAAATACTGATGTTGATGCGGATAATAAAGCGCAGGAGCAACGTTTTTCTGAGGTATTAGAGGCACAAAATACCCCGAAAAAGGAAGATGAGCCAAGCACCGCATCGACCAGTGATGCCAAAATCGAAGATGCAGCGCAGCTTAAAGATAGCAGTGCGCAAAAAACCTCATTGGAATCACAGGTTTATTTTCAGCATTGCGCGGTAATGTGTAGTGAAGAGATTTTAGAAACGACGGATATAGAAGTGATTCCCTTGGATGCAACCAACATTGCAGGGCAAGAGGCATATGCAGCAGCGGTCGCTTTTATACCGCAGATACTCCCTTATGATGTTCCTGTGCAACCGATTCTGGACGCGCAGATAAGGATTGCCCCCGCCCTTATGGCGCAAGAAGATGGGGTGAATCTCGATATGATCATGGATGTGCAGCCCCTCCCTAATGCGAATGAGAGCGTTGCGATTATGCCTGAGATTGCTGTGGATAGCGCGCCCGTTATGGTGGAAGCACCGCTTTTAACCGACGCACCAATTCTTGTGCCTGCACCGATAGAAACTGTGGAGTTACAGATACTCGCATCGCCTGAGGCGCAGGCTGTTGCTACCATTCAACATCCTGTGCGCAGTTTAATGCAGCGTTGGATGGATTTAATGCAAACGACGCAAACGATGCAAACAACGAATCTAGCTCCCGTAGTACCCACGCAGCAGGATAGCGCGCTTGAGATGCCCGCTCTTACTATGCCGATAGATGCGGGCGCAGATACAGGTGTGCCTATCGATCTCGATCCTTCCATGACGATTGATGAATTATTCCCACAAGTTCAAGAAATGCTTGAGGACATCATGCGCACAATGGAAGCACCGATGGAGAATTCGGAAGGACTCATGGAAGCACCTGAAATGGGAAGTGAGCGTATCGTTCATTCACGAGATTTCTTAGCGTTTCGTGATGATGGAGTGAAACTTGTCACGCATCGTGATCATACACCTATCCTCCGCCCTGTGCAGCTTGTGGTGATGCAGATGTCGCAACAGCGTCATGCGGTAGGTGGTGAGCAAAAAATAACCTTGCAACTCTACCCTGAGGAGCTTGGGCGCGTTGATGTTGATATGCGCATAGATACAGATAATCGTGCTGTGGTACGAATTTCTGCGGATCGTGGTGAAACATTAGATATTTTACGTGCGGATCGTAGCGAATTGGAACGACTTTTGCAACAATCAGGATTGAAGCTGGATGGTCAATCGCTTGAGTTTAATCAGCGTGCATCCCATGAGCAGCAGGATGAACAATCATCAGCCTATGCAGGTGGGATGGATGAGCGGTCATCTGAGATTGTGAACGAAGCAGAAGAAATAATGATTACCACCCAAGAAGGCATATGGCTTATGTCGGGTGTCAATATACGGGTATAACAAAAGGAATAGAAGGTATAATTATGACGACAAGCACCATTGATGCCATAGCGCGCAATCAAACGGCATCCTCAACCATGGATGCGGTGAAAAAAACCGCAGCAGAAGATAAGCCAAAATCTGAAATAAGTGCTAAGAAATTAGCCGATGATTTTGATGCCTTCTTATTATTGCTCACCACGCAGCTTAAGAATCAAGACCCTACCGAACCACTTGATACAAATGAATTTACCTCACAATTAATTCAGTTTGCGAATGTGGAACAACAAGTGCAAACGAACGCCAACATTGAAAAATTGGTGGCAGCAACGCAAAGCGCGGGGATTCAACAAGGGATTGGCTATATTGGTAAAGCCATAGATGCAGATGGTAATAAGGGGATGTTGGTGAATAAAAATGCCGTGTTCCTCTATGAATTGCCAACCAACGCGCATAAAGTGGATATTACTATCTTGGATCGCATGGGTCGTCCTGTATTTAGTGGGCCGGGGGCAACAGGTTCTGGCAAGAATTTGGTGCGTTGGGATGGCAAAGATGGTGAGACACGTGCGCAACTTCCCGATGGTACGTATCAAATTGTGGTGAAAGCCGAAACATTTGACGGTACGAAAATTGACGCTAAAACCTATACAACGGGTGTAGTTGATGCCGTGGAAACAGAAAAAGACGGCACGGCGGTATTATTGCTTGGCAATGAGCGCATCAAAATTGGAGATGTACGGGCTGTGCGGGATATTGGCATCCCTACAACAACGCAGGTTTCGCAGCAACCAGCATCACCACCACGCACATAAACCAAATAATTTTTTGAACCTATATTTTATTAAACTAAGGGAGCTTTTTCATGTCATTATACGGTGCTTTATTTACAGGTGTTACAGGATTAAACACGCAAGGTCAAAAGATTGCCGCAATTTCAGATAATATCGCCAACGTGAATACGGTGGGTTATAAAGAAACAGATGTGCAATTCAAGACGATGGTCATCAATGCCGCTTCACAAGCAGCATATTCTCCAGGTGGGGCGCGTACCATCTTGCGCCAAAGTGTTGATAAACAGGGGATTATCAGTGCTACCGCTGCACCAACGGATATTGCCATTTCTGGTCATGGTATGTTTGTGGTGAATGCTTCATCGCAAGGTTCGGGGCAGGTATTATATACGCGTGCAGGATCATTTAGGCAAGATTTTCGTGGGAATCTTGTGAATGCGCAAGGATTCTTTTTGCAAGGATGGCCTTTAGATACAGAAGGTAGATTGCCAGGGGAAGCGGGCAACGTGAATACGCGATCAAGTGCCAACCTAACCAGTTTAGAAACGGTGAATCTGGAAAATGCGAGTGATGAAGCGCAAGTGACGAGCTTGATTGAAGTGGGTGTCAACCTTAATGCAACGCAAGTGCCGCAAAAAGGTCCAGGGGTGGCAACCACCATGGATAGTAATTCTCGTAACAATTTTGGCATTTCTTCCTCAGCGATTATTGCACCGGATGAACCTGATTCAAGCCCTCTAGCGACACCGAATGGTATTCGTCGTGGTGATGGCATTACGATTCAAACCTTGATGGATGCGCAAGAATTTGAGTATAATTATGGTGGATTTGTTATCGGTAGGAGTGTGAATACGGGAACTTTAGGCGATCCCATTCCTGCAAATGAATTAATTGCAAACCCTATGACTCCTATTGTAGTGAGTAGTACGGCTGGTGCTGTTGGTTCTGTAATTATGGGACCAGCGAATTCGGGAACAATGACGCTGCAGCTTGATGCTACGCTGATGGCTCGTTCTGAAGTGCAACCGGGAACGCGCATTGGTTTTTCTGGGATTATTCCTGCAGGGGATGCTGTGTTGAATGGAGTGGATTTGAATAATACCGTCTTTACTATTACCGCGAAGAATAGTGGAACTAATACGGTGACTTTGAAGTTTGATAATCCAAATAATGATTTGCCAGCTACCCCAGGTGGTGATAGCCTTCCGGGGACAGTAACAGCGGGAGATTTTCTGATTAGTCGTTTTACGGGAAACATCATGGATGCCAATTCCCAAACGCAGCGTTTTATTGCGAATCCTAGTAGCTTATCCTTCTTCACCGTATTGGCGCGTAGCTTCCAAATTAACAATACTAGCTTGCAAGATGGTACAGCAACCTTCACCTATGTCACCAGTACGCCGAACACGCAAAGAGGGGAATTTAACTCAGTCAATACGCTTGCTGAGGCAATTTCGAGTACTTCAGGATTGACTGCTCGCGTTGTCGAAGGGCGGTTATTGGTGGGCGCAAGAAATGCAGAAGAAGCGGTAACATTCTCTAATGTTGATGCGACAGGAGATGGTACATTAGCGGGTATTGATTGGGTTAATGAGCTTGGGCTTTCAGAAATTGGGCGCGGAGAGCGTAGATTCTCGTCTATGGATGGTTTAGCAAAATTGGTTGCCGCGGATTCAGGTTTAGGGAGTTCCATTTCCAACCCAACAGGGAGTGCATCCTTAGAGATGTTCTCAACCAATGCGCTTGAACAAATCCGATTCTTGGATCGTGTGGGTGTGCCTGCTGCCTTGGCGACTACTCCCATTACATCCATTACAGGACCTGCGGTAGGCACAACGAATTATACGGTACAGATGGCTATGCCTGCACATAGTTTTGTGGTGGGGGATAATGTCACCTTTGCAGGTTTAGATGCCGTTGGTACGGCGTTTACGGCTGCTGAGTTGAATGGAACATTCACTGTGACGGCTATCCAGCCACCAGCAGGGACACCTCCTGTGAGTGGGTGGTTTGAATTTACGATTCAAAAAGCGGGTACGCCACTTACGCCTGCACCTACATTTCCTGCAGGTGGATCGGTGGGGACTGTGGCCAAAAGCAATTTTGGTAGCCTTTTAGCAGAATTAGGGATTGTGCGTTCCTTAGCGAATGGTCCATATGTGCGTGGGGATACCCAAAATCTTGGGCCTACCTATGATTCCACAGGGGTGCAGGGTTCGAGTATGTCATCTGGTGATGTGATTCCACATTTTAGTCGCTCCGTCACGGTCTATGATTCTTTAGGGACATCGCATGATTTGCGTATGGGCTTTTTGAAACTTTCCACTAATAAATGGGCGATTGAGCTTTATGCAAGCAATCCAGATTCTGTTGCAACATCGCGTCCGCGTGGGCAGGTGACTGCAGGTTTTGTTGAGTTCAATGGTGATGGATCATTGAAAAGCATTAGTGCGGATTTAGTGCGACCAGCGTCGATTGTATGGACGAATGGTTCATTGCCGAGTGAGATTACCTTAGATTTAGGGAATCCAGGGCTACCTTTTGGCACACCGAATGCCTCGTTCATTGGGGATACAAGCGGACTTAGCCAGTTTGATGCGGATTATCGTGTAGCATTCTTTTCTCAGAACGGCGCACCTGTGGGCGATTTGGTGAGTGTAACGATTGATGAAGAAGGCTATGTCGTGGCAACCTTCTCAAATGGTGAAACGAAAAACATCTATAAATTGCCGATTGCTGATTTTGCAAACCCAAATGGGCTACGTTCCATCTCAGGGAATGTTTTTGCTGAATCGTCTAAATCAGGAGATGTGATTCTTCGTGAAGCAGGTGAGGGCGGTATTGGGGATGTGGTATCAAGCGCGCTTGAAGCATCTAATGTGGATTTAGCAGAACAGCTTACCGATATGATCGTCGCGCAACGCGCCTATCAATCAAACACGCGAGTGATTCGTACTTCCGATGAATTGCTTGAGCAGTTGACGCAGTTGTAGTTTATAATCGATTAGGAAAAAGCACCGTACTAAACTACGGTGCTTTTTTATTTTTTTTCTTGACAATCGGTGTGTGTGTGTAAATAGTTATGTCGTCCCTCTAATGCATTTTCTTTAACTTAGGTTCAAAGATAAGCATTATTATGTATCTCTCTTTGTAGGGATGCCGCGTTCTGTATCTCTGCAATAAGTAGGTACTTGAGTGGATTTATTCACTGTATAATCAAGGATGACTCTCATGGGTATCAATCAATTAAAAGCATGGGCGCAAGTTGGTGGTGCATTGATTCAAGTTTTTGGACTTGACTTAGATGGTGTTGCTGAATTTTTTGGTCTTGATGATTGGGAAGACAAAATCGCTCAACTTGAGGAATCAGGTTTGATTGATGAAGTCGTTGCAGAAACTATGCAACAATGGGGTGAATCTGAAACTCGTGATAAACGATAGTTTTTCTGTGTGGTTTGACGATTGTTGACTGCTCGAAAAACATAAAACACATACGCTTAAACATTTAAGCGTATGTGTTTTTGAATATGGTGCGCATACATAGAAGTATAAAACTGCTGAATCAGTTGACATTAATATGTATGCGCATTTTTTAAGTATAGTGCTTTTATTTGTATATGTGGTTATCTGCATATAGTAATAAAAGCATCAACAATAGAGTCTATGCACGGAGATTTCTTCGCTATGTCTAAGAACGTAACCCCAATCCACGAACAGCACATAAGTAAGATGCTTTATGAATTTAAAGCAGAAAATCCCGAAGGATATAAAGGGGTGCAGGCATTTTTTGAAAAAATTGCTCCTATGCTTGACCCGTCCGTTGTGGCACAAAATCTGGATGACTCACAATATAAACCATTACTGAAGATGAAAATTGCATTAGCGCATGTTGAGTGTGGGGTAGAGGAAATAGGGATAAGAGCGCGGAGTGGTGAGAAAAATCTTGCAGAGCAATTTAGTGCCGCCATCGATAGAGTAGCGGATTCTTTTGGCGGATATGAAAAGTTTTTTGAAGTACAGAATTTGCTTTCAGACGGAGAACTTAAAAAGTCTTTTGAACAATTTGCACAACATCAAGCGCAGAACGAAGCATCTGTGCCGCACGTTGAGAATAATGTTCCTGCACAACAAAAACCGTCATGGCAGGCATATGTGAGTGATCGTACTCATCAGCTCACTAACATTGCACGTTGATGTATAGTGCTTCTATTATTGTCCATCCCCGTCAAGTTGGGTTGCATCAGATGCCATAATGTGGCAGAATGTAATCAACTGGCTAAAGGAGAAGGGCTATGGCACAGATACAG
>RDXO01000013.1 GCA_004292675.1 Alphaproteobacteria bacterium
AAGGTATCCGACGCATCCTCTATGCAGCACTGAACCTCACCACAATCCCAAAACTATGGCATTACGCTAAACTTGTCGGGTGGTAAGGGTGGTGAGGTGCGTATGTCAATTCGTAAACTAGACAAACCGCCCTATACATTATGTAAAAATTTCACGCTATGCATTCAATCTTATGCTCGCCCGCCTGCGGGGGATCTGGTGAAGCAAGGATTTCTCAAAAGAAATCCGATGCTGAACCGTGGGGGAGGCATTCTATTGCCCCCCACCCAATCATCTGCGGTTTTTTATTGAAAAACCTTGATTCTTGGACTCCCCCGCAGGCGTGGGAGTAAACCATTCATACCTCCTGAGGGGTGGGTGAGGGGACAAACCGCCCTATACCACACAACAAGGCTTGCGCGAAACGGTGGAATGGTTTATAGTCGTTTGTCAAAAAAATGACTCATTTTTTATGTCAAAGAACGACTATAAATATATGATTTATAGTGCTTTTATCATTATATTATTGCCGATTTATCGGTAATAATATAATGGAAGCCCTATATGAAACATAGGGGAGGAATGAATTATGAGAATTGCTTACGTGAATGGACGCTACGTCCCCCACCATACCGCCGTTGTACCGATGGAAGATCGGGGCTATCAATTTGCTGATGGCATTTATGAAGTGGTGATGTTCTATCATCGTCGGTTTTTGGATATGCCGTTGCATATGGCACGCCTCAAGCGGTCACTGGATGAGATGCAGATCGCCATGCCGATGAGCGAAGCAGCGTTGCTGTTGGTGATGCGTGGGATGGTCGAGCGCAACCCCTGTACGCATGGATCAATTTATATTCAAATTACGCGTGGTGTCGCAAAGCGGGCGCATCTGTTCCCCCACAACACGCCACCTTCTGTCACGATGTCGGTGATGCCCTTGCGGGCGTACCCTAAGAATGCGTACCGCGATGGTGTGAGCGTCATTTCCTATCCTGATGAACGCTGGGGGCGTTGCGATGTGAAATCGATTGCGTTATTGCCGAATGTATTGGCACGGCAAGCAGCAGCAGAACGCGGGGCAGCGGAAGTTTTTTTAACGACTAAAGAGGGCATGATGACGGAAGGTTCGCTTTCTACCGCCTTTATTGTGAAAGATGGCACAGTCATCACCCATCCGAATGATCGGGCGGTATTGCCAAGCGTGCGCAAGCATGTGATCCGTGAATTATGTGTGCAGCACCATATCCCCTATGTTGAGCGCATGAGTAGCATGGCAGAAGTGCGTGCGGCGGATGAGGCGTTTCTTGCAAGTGCGAACAGTCATGTGTTGCCTGTCACCCGCCTTGATGATCAGATGATTGGATCGGGGCAGGTTGGAGCAATCTCAGCACGGCTTTATGCTCTTTATCAACAGCACGTCACACAACAAACGGGATATATATGGCTCTAAATCTTCCTCGCCCACGTGCCATTCTTTTTGATTGGGATAATACACTCGTTGACACATGGCCGATTATTTACAAGGCATTGCATGATACCATGCAGCGATGGAACATGACGCCATGGACACTTGAAGAAGTGAAGCTGAAGGTCGGTAAATCCATGCGTGATTCCTTCCCCGAAATGTTTGGGGAGGCATGGGAAGAAGCGGGGGATTTTTACCTTGCGGCGTATCGTTCCTATCATTTGGAGCAATTAGTTGCCTTGCCCGGTGCAGTGCGGATGCTTGATGCAGTGCGTGCCTATGCTCCCTATGTTGGGGTGGTGAGCAATAAACGTGGCGATAGTTTGCGTATTGAGGTAGCGCATATGGGGTGGAATCATTATTTTGACGTGCTGGTGGGGGCAGGGGATGCGTTGCGTGATAAGCCCTATGCTGATCCTGCTCTTTTTGCGTTGCAGGGAAGTGGCATTGAAGCGGGGCGTGATGTTTGGTTTGTAGGCGACACCACAACGGATTTAGAATGCGCTCGGGCGTGCGGGATGACGGCGATTTTATACGGTGATGTGCAACCTGAATCTACCGCACATTATCTTGGTGTACCGTATCATCTGCATGTGCGCGATCATGATGCATTCATCCATGCCTTGGTGTGATGCATAAATGCACCAAATAGGCTCATTGTGAATATTTGATGGTATTGGTGAATATTAGGCTTGATGATGCAACGCACAGCATGATAGCATTCAACCATAGAGCGTAAATTAGGGGGTTTTATGAAAAGATTTCAGCATACATGTTTTGATTTTGGTATCGCGGTCGCGATTGCTGGTTTGGCATTATTTACTGTCGGTATGGTCGCAGAATATTATCTCTAGGATTGAATAGAGGGCGCGTTCATGCTATCGTTAAGCGCATGAAGATAACGATTCTTGGCTGTGGTCCATCTGCGGGCGTACCTTTGATTGGGTGCGAATGTTCCGTGTGTCTATCCAGCACGAGCAAAAATAAGCGTACCCGTGCTTCCATCGCAATGACGATGGATGCAGGTAAGGTGATTCTTGTTGATGCGTCTCCTGATCTGCGCCAGCAGGCTTTGGCGTGTGGTTTGCGTCGTGTTGATGCCCTCATCCTCACGCACGCCCACGCCGATCATTGTCACGGCTTGGATGATATGCGATCCTTTAATTATCTTGTTAATGATGCGATTGATCTTTATGCCGATGCGCATACGCTTGATGAAGTGCGGGAGCGTTTCTCCTATGTTTTTACACCGCATGATGTGCGTTATGGCTGGTATAAACCGCAATTTCGTTGCCATATTTTGCCCGATCATGTTGCAATGCACTCGATTGCAGGCGTTCACGTCCAGACATTCATGCAGCACCATGGATCGGTTCACAGCCTTGGTATACGCATTGGTAATGTTGCTTATTCTACTGATGTGAAATCTTTTCCTGAAGCATCCTTTGCGGCATTAGAAGGGCTTGATCTTTGGATTGTCGATTGTTTGCGCCTACAAGAAGCTCCGACCCATGCTCACCTAGATTTAACTCTTGCGTGGATTGAACGACTCAAGCCAAAACGTACCATCCTTACCCATATGGGGCATGAATTAGATTATGATGCGTTAAACCCACAACTGCCTAAAGGCGTTGAAATGGCGTATGATGGTATGGTTATTGAATGTTAGTGTAACTGCACGCTTTGGGCTGGTTGTTCACCCGTGATGCGATCGACAAAACTAATCGCGCTCTGGTTTTGCCGTGGGTGACGCTGTTCTTCCATCTGCACAAAACTTCTTGGATTTCGTTTCGCATTAAATTCAGATGCCCAATCAAGAGGACGTGCTTGTTGTTCAGGATCAAGGGCGATGGGATCGTGCTGTTGCATCCGCGCAGCTTGGGTTGCACCAACGCCCGCAAGGACTGATGCTGTGACCGTGGGAGCGATCACATTGATCGCAAATTCAGGAACCGTCATCCCTTGTTCGCGCTCTACGGATACTCCGAGTTCAGGGCGTTCACTTTTTTGTTGTGCAGCGAGATATTCTGTATTCATCCGCTTATAGCCTTGTTCCGAGCATCGCACCGCTCCGAAGATACCACCAATCGCTAACGTCCCTAAGGTGAGCGCGGGAGGAATGGTCGTAACAACCGCTGCGATTTGCGCCCCAAGCCCTCCTGCTACGGCTGCTGGTGCAGCCCAAGCGGCTCCGAGTCCGAAAAGTGGCGCGCCCGCAGCGGCTAAGCCAATCATAGCAACCGTTAGCCCAATACGAAGCCCAACACCCCATCCAAGCGCACCTTTCAATGCATCACGATTGAAGTGGATGGGAGGGGTAATGGTCGCACCATGCTTCATCTCATGTTCATAACGTGTATAATCACTGATAGCACCGACTATAGGAGCTGTGGCAAATGCTAAGGTCAAAGGAATAGAAGCACCACCAGTGACAAGCGCAAGAGCAGTACCAAGACCAGCAATAGCGAGACCTAATTTGCTATCACGCCCCATGGCTTTTTCGATGGCAAAAACTTTACCCGGTTCAACCCAACGCACTGATCCTAGGTTTTTTTCGACATCGGCTCGTTCGGAAAGTTCAACATTATAGATTGCACCTTTCGGTGGTCCAAAAATTAGGCGTTCCGCATGTTGTGCTGCAAATTCGATCCAATCGATGGGGTTAAACCCAGGGGGACGCTTGGGCATAGCAGATGCATCACCCACATTCGTGGATTTTACAAAATCTAGCCGTCGTGCTCTCAGCGGTTCAAAAGCCATGATTGCTCTGTTGTTGCTCTGTTGTTGTATAGAAATACAAAGCAGATTCTATCAGAAACTTATGACTGTTTGATGACAGTTGCGAAAAAAATCCGTGAAGATAAGGGTGAAAATATTCACAGAAATGTCATGCTTTTATAGGAAAAATGTGCTATAATTACCCCATTTAATGGATAAGGTATCTTGATGGCGTATCCCGTTTATTGTGGGAAAGTACACGTAACCGCTTGGTGTGGTACGGGGAAGGTGCGCCATGTTTAAGTTGCTGGATGACGCTGCCCTGTTAGCGCAACGTGCTGCTATGTTTATTACGGGGCGAGGTGCATCGATGACGGCGGTGGTCATTGCCTCGCAATTTGTGACAGAAGGAGCGGCCAATATTGCGCCGATGGTCGGTTTAGCGGTAGGAATGCCAATTACAGCGGCTATGTCTACCATGACGCATTATGTGCGCGAGAAAGCCATTTTGAATGATTTTCGCAAAGAATTATCTGCCTATTTTGATATTGCTCCTGCAGACGTTACCTTGGATCATTTGCGCTCGCTTGCCTATGGCAATCAAGAACGCGGCATAGAACCGCAACCCTTTTTTCAGGAAGTACTCAAGCGCAACGATAAGAATAGAATCCTAGAAATAGGTAGCAATTTTGCAGCGGCGGCTCTGACGATGGGCATGGTCACGCAAGTGCTTGCTATGGGCATATTTAAGGAAGGCATGTTGGCAGGTGCGCTCGCCGTCGGAGGGCTTCAAGTCGCTATTCCGCTTGCCATAGCATCGGGCGTGGCAATGTTTTGTATGAACCAATTATTTAATACGGTTGGGCATCAAATGTTTAGTGATAAAGGTCGCACAGGCTATGAGAAATTAGAATCTCTATCCATAGATGTGGATAAACAGCGCGATGTCACTCCTATGCAGGTGATGGGAGTGGTTGCCAATACTCACCCTGATATTAGCCACGCATTAGCCCAACATTATAATGGGGCAAAGTTTGATTTGCTTCTTCCTGCCGATCAGAAAAAACTTTTTGAACAATTTGAACCGCAAATACATTTCAGCGAACTTGCAGATAAAATTAATCGCGGTGCGATGGCTCCAACTGAATTAGGGTTTATTGCATCTGGCACATCCTCGGGAAGAATCATTGATGATGCAGACGTGGGGCGACCTGCGCATCGCGGGTTGCGTGCTGAACTTGGCGCGATCAAACAACATGCCATCAACCATATGGAAGATCATGCGCGGGCGCGTAAGGTGATGCGCGAGGGCTTTGTTCCCGATCGTTTCGATGATGCCAATGAATCTATGCCTCCTGTGATTGAGGGCGTTCCTGAGCAGATTATACGCTCGTTTAATGAACCGGGCATGAAGAATGCGATCATGCCTTCTCCTGTGTTGCAGGAGCATTCCATCCATTATGAGCATAAACTTGTGCCGTCACATTCTGTCGCGCGCCCTGAAAAAGGATCAGATACTGATTCAACGCGTGCTTTTGTGGAACGTATTCAAAAAGGATCGCCTGATTGCGCGATCAGTTTAGCTTAGATGCTAATAATGCCGAGCTTCGGGCATAAGGGGGGCTTCACCTTCCGATGCGTCCATGCGTACTGCAAGGGTGCTGCACGCAAAATCCCATTCTTCAGAACATGCAATCAGCGTATGTACCAACCACTGATCGTCATTGCGTGCAGGGTAATCTGAGCGGGCATGTGCGCCACGTGATTCCGTTCTGAAGCGTGCAGCGTGAAGGGTAGCAAGGGACTGCATCATGAGATTTTCTGTCTCCAGAGCTGTCACAAGACCATTATTCCATAGCATGGTGCTGTGATGCAGACCGCACGCATCATGCATATGGGTGCGCACATCCTCAAGGGTGGTGATGCCCTCGTTCAAACTCATGCCGTCACGGATGATCCCTGCATAGGATTGGGTGAGATGCTGTGTGCGCGTGCGAAACCAATCAGGATCAATCGAGCCGTGGGCATAACGCCACCCATCGAGCCGTGCGAGTATTTTTTCTACCGCATAGGAGGGCAGATCGCTATGTTTTAATGATGCACGTTTGCCGTGTTGGGCAGCATAAGCACCAGTGCGTTTACCAAAGACCACTAAATCAAGCAAGGAATTGCATCCTAAACGATTCGCGCCATGTACGGAGGCACATGCAGCTTCTCCGATGCAATAAAGCCCCTGCGCTCCAAGTACCTTGCCATCCAAATCAGCAGGAATTCCTCCCATCGTATAATGGGCGGTGGGAATAACGGGTAGCGGATCGCGTGTGACATCGCACCCTAATAATTCTTTGGCAAGGGACTGTGTGCCGGGAAGATAGGTTGCAAAGCGTTCAGCGGGAATGGCTCTCAGATCAAGTTCAATATAAGCACCTTCTGCACCACATCCACGCCCTTCGCGTATTTCTTGAATCATGGCACGGGTCACAACATCCCGTGAGGCGAGATCAAGGTAATTGGGGGCATAACGCTCCATAAAGCGTTCACCTAGCTTGTTGCGCAAGATACCACCTTCGGCACGCGCTGCTTCGCTGATGAGAACACCCGAACCATAGAGTCCTGTTGGATGAAATTGTACAAATTCCATATCTTGTACATATAAGCCTGCGCGTAGTGCAAAGGCGTTGCCATCTCCCGTGCAGGTGGATGAGGAGGTGGCGGAGGCAAAAATCTGCCCATATCCCCCCGTGGCAATGATGGTATGCAGGCTCAAAAATACGTGTAATGCACCGCTATCCAATTCCCATGCGATGCATCCAAGGCATTGATTATTCTCACGCATCAGGAGATCAAGCACGATAAATTCATTGTAGAATGTCACGGGATAACGCTTCACATAGTCATAAAGACCCGTCATCATCGCATCCCCCGTGCGATCAGCCGCCGCACAAGCGCGAAAGGCAACATCACCCTTGCCATAATGGGTGGACATGCCCCCATAAGGGCGTTGATAAATATTACCCTGATCATCGCGGGTGAAGGGAACGCCCATCTGTTCAAGATCACGGATCGCTTCGGGTGCATGTTTGCACATATAGCGTATGGCATCTTGATCGCCCAGCCAATCTGATCCACGGATGGTGTCATAAGCGTGCCAACGCCAATCATCTTCAGTGACGTTGCCCAGTGCCGCATTAATGCCACCTTGTGCCGCAACGGTGTGGCTACGTGTGGGAGGGACTTTGCTTACCACTCCCACCGATGCGCCACCACGTGCTGCTTCAATCGCAGCACGTAAACCTGCTCCGCCTGCACCAATAATCAAGACATCATAGGTATGATATGTCAAAGGATAGGCAATATTACTAATCATAGATCACCTAAACATGATCATTGGTGAAGGCAGAAATAGGGGTTAGTTAATCGCAGCCGTTGCCATAGGTTGTGACGCTTGTTCCGCTTCCTGACGGCGACGTTGCTCGTATAGCCCTAAGAAGTCGATCGGATCAAGCATCAATGGAGGGAAGCCACTGTCACGTGTGATGTCTGCAACAACGCGACGAGCAAATGGGAATAGAGCAAACGCGCTATCAACAAGCAATACACGCTCGATCAATTCCTCAGGAATGTTGACAAGTTCAAACAAACCAGCATACGTTAAATCCAGTACGAACAAGACTTGCTCACCAGAGAGCGTCTTGACGCTTGCCGTGATTGCGAGTTCATAAAAATTATCGGCAACGCGACGACCTTGCAAATCAAGGTTGAGATCAACACGAGGTTGTTCTTTCATAGTCATCAGATTCTCAGGAGCATTGGGGTTCTCCAGAGATAAATCTTTGATATATTGACCTTTCATTGAAAAGCGTGGCTGTTGATCATTGGTAGTTTCTTCCATAAGGCTTCCTTAAAATAGATACGATGTTTGTGTTATAGATTGCACTGATTCCGTACAAGATATACAGACTAGCATCTAAAATAAAAATTTCCATCATTTTTTAATGTTATTTATGCTATTAAAGGCGTATAAATAATATATGTGTATTGACTTGCGCACAATCAAGCATAGATTATGGGCAAGAGGTTCGATATGTTGATATTATTTTCGTTGTAGTGGGTTGATATGCCAGTTGATATAATTGTTTTTGGAGCTATTGCTGTATTTGTGCTGTTGCGCCTTTATGGCGTGTTGGGGCAGCCTATGGGGCATGATGATCGTCATGATCGTAGTCATTCCAATAAACCCAAAGATTCGCGTGATACGAGTTTTGATTTAGGGGGCAATGTTATTGAGCTTACGCCACGTGAATTAAAGCAATCTGACCCCAAAGAAGATGAATTTGCAAAAGAAGATCAATCGCTTAGTGCTGATGTGAGGGCGGGGGTGCAAGCGATACGCGCAGAAGAACGTAGTTTTCGCATGAAGCATTTTTTAGAAGGCGCATCTGCTGCATTTGACATGGTGATGGAATCCTTTAATAAGGGTGATCGTGAGACGTTACGCAATTTGCTTTCTGCAAGCCTCTATCAAGAATTCACCAAAGAGATGGATGAGCGCAGCAAACAAGAGAGCTATACCGAAACAACATTGGTATCGGTGGTTGAAGTTCTGCCGACAGATGTGACATTAGAGCAACGAAAGGCGCGTATTTCTGTGCGATTCATCACGGAACAGATTCATGTATTGCGCAATCGTGATGGTAGCACCTTAAAAGATTCCGCTTCTGCTATTGAACAAGTGGAAGATGTGTGGGTGTTTGAGCGCGATGTGCGTTCACAAAATCCGAATTGGAGCATTGTAGGCATTTGATGCGTAAAAGAAATATTAGGCGCGGTGGTGCGTTGGTGCTTGCCATGAGTGTTTTTTTGATGTCGGTTCAATACGCCGTGGCGCAACCTCAGATGCAGGAAGTGCCATTTGCGCAGCTTCCTGCATGGTCTGCTGTGCAGGCGCAAGAAGGCTTTAAGGCGTGGCTGCATTCCTGTGGGCATTATCACGCGCATGGGGCGGGTATCTTTGGCAAAAGAGTCCCCTTGCAGCGATGGCAACGTGTCTGTGATCGTGCTAAGCGCACTCCGATAAGCGAAGCGCAACGCTTTTTTGAAGAAGAATTTATTGCCTATGCTTTGCGCTTGCCTCATAGTGCAGAGGGCTTCATGACGGGCTATTACACACCGCATGTTGATGCGAGTGCTAGCCGTTCCGCTGCTTATCCCTATCCGATCTACCGCAAGCCCAAGACGGATGCCCTGCGCACTGCTTATAGTCGCGCACAAATTAATGCGGGCGCACTGGCGGGAAAAGGGTTGGAACTATTGTGGGTAAACAATGAAGTGGATGCTTTTTTCCTGCATATTCAAGGTTCGGGTTATGCGCGTTTTGCT
Organism: Alphaproteobacteria bacterium; assembly: GCA_004292675.1. Classification (GTDB taxonomy): domain Bacteria; phylum Pseudomonadota; class Alphaproteobacteria; order Rickettsiales; family UBA998; genus RDZH01. Next base: position 9,545 of record RDXO01000013.1, read on the forward strand.
GATGGTACGTTGCGTAAACTGGTATTTGCGGGAAAAAATCAGCATCCCTATGTGGCGATTGGTCGTCAGTTTGTGCAAGAGGGCGTGGTGGATGCCAAGCATATGTCGATGCAATGGTTGAAAGCATGGCTTCATGCCCATCCGCAGCAAGCACGCAGCGTGATGGAGCGTAATCCTTCCTATATCTTTTTCGATGAGGCTTCCGCTTCAGAAGGGATTCGTGGTGCAGCGGGTACGCAACTTTCGCCCTATCATTCGGTGGCGGTTGACCCTGCCTATATGGATTATGGCATCCCGCTTTATATTGATGCGCAAGCCATGCCGAAACATGGTACGCATCAGGCTATGGCAATCACGCAGGATACAGGCAGTGCCATTAAAGGGGCGTTGCGCTTGGATTATTATCTAGGCACAAGCGATGAAGCGGAGCAAATTGCTGGGGAATTAAAATCCCCCGTGCGCTTATTTGCTCTGTTGCCACGTGCGATGCGTTAAACTCCTCTGCCTTGTTGCTGTGTTTTCTCTTGAGCATGTGCGATTGGGGTAGTCGATTGTTCTGGATCGCACACCGCAACCTCTGCTTGGTTTAATGCGTTCTTTATAGAAGCAATATCAGGTTGTTCTAGGGAAGACATCGAGCGTAGGGGGGTGGAAACACTTTTTACTACTTTGTTTGCAACCTCGTGGCTTTGATCTGTCCATTCGGGTATGCTAAATGCAGGGCGTGAATTGAGGTAATTGCTTGCGTTCATCGTTTCTTTATCAAGAGTCGATGTCACCTGTTGAATCAGTGCGTTGACTCCTTGAGGTGCTGTTACATTCTGAGATTGTGATGTTCGATAGCGATCATCAAAGTCACTACGAGACATCGTTCCCTTATCAGCATAGGATACGTCAGGTGGATTGGATGATTGATGTATCTCAAAGACCCGAATACCACCTTGATGGGCAACGGCAATAAATTCGCTGCTGCGTTGCCCGAGTAAAGAGGCTTTTTTAAGATCGCCTGAGATGATCTGTACATTGTTGTTTTGTTGTGCTTGTTCCATGGAAATAAAGTATAGCAAATAATGGTTAGTTTTTGCTAAACAAAATTAGATATGCAATGCTTCATAGCCCTGCGCATCAAGAAAACCTTGCAAAATATAGGCAGCGGCGAGTTTATCGACATGCTGCGCCCGTTTGGCGCGTGAGAGATCCGCCTCAAGCATCATGCGCTCCACGGCAGAGGTGGAGAGGCGTTCATCCCAAAAATGCACCATTAATCCTGTGGCGTGCGTCATGTTCCGTGCAAAAGCGCGAATGGATTGCACGCGACTTCCTGCGCTGCCATCCATATGTACGGGGAGTCCTACGACCAATGCTTCGATGGTATAATCCGTGATGATACGCTTCATATGCTCAAGATCATGGGTGAATTTGGTGCGCCGCACTGTTTCAAGCGGGGTGGCGATAATGCCCCGATCATCGCTGATGGCAAGACCAATGGTTTTTGTCCCCACATCGCATCCTAGATATTTTGTCATCATATTGTCATACAATAAGGCTATAATTTAGGCAAGCTTTATGGTACAAACATATCAGAGTGGGTGCATAAGTTGGAGGCACATATGGTTGATGCAGTGGAATCGTCTCAGGAAGTGAAATCTCAGGAAGCAGATGCGCAAGGCGCGTTATCGGCTGAAAGAAAAGCGCGGCTTGAGGAGCTTTATGTTGACAAGGATGTGACGACGCAGAGAATTCAACGCATTCCGACAACGCAAATTTATGATGGCGTGTTATTAGGCGTTGGTTTAGGGGGGGGGCTTTCCACTATAAGCTATCTTGCAGCGAATAAAGAGCATATTGCACGCGGGCTTTTAGAGGATGTGATCCTTAGCAAAGCCAAGGATGGTGCTGGTGGTGTTAATTGGGACGAAGTGTTCAAGAGAATACCAAAATGGTTGCAAGATGTAGTTCTAGATGTTGATGCGTTGAAAGCATTTGGTGAAAAACATACACAATTTGGAACGCCTCAAGGCATATACGCACAGCTTAAAGATTTAGTTTCTGCAGACGACAAGGTGTTAAATTCGTTGTCGCAGCAAATTGTGAACGGGAATGAGAAAAGTATTGAAACACTCATGAATACGATAACAGGTGTGTTGGATGATGAGAGAAAATCGTTAGTAAGTGATGCTATTAAGAATATAAACACAAGTGTTAGTGATCTTAAAAAATCTCCTGTGATGCAAGCATTTGAAGGGCAAGCAGAACAACAAATTAATAGCAATGTCATCACAAAATTGAAGCCTGTTCAGTGGGTGGGTGAAAATCTTGGTGGGGATTGGAAGCAAAAATTGGGGGCAGTTGCTGCGGTGACGCTCGTGACGACTGGTGCAGTGGTGATCGCTAATCAGATTATGAATCGCGGCAAAAAAGAAGAGCGTGCTGAGCTTAAATCGCATCTCCAAAGCCTCAATGAGCGTATTGCCAAAGAGCAAGATGAATTGGGAACTGTTACGCGCTAATGGGCGCGTGCGTGTTTTGGATGAGATAGATATTTCTGTGTAACTTCTTACCACCCTTCACATTATGTAAAAATTTCATGCTATGCATTCGGTTTTATGCTCCCCCGCCTGCGGGGGAGCCAGTGAAGCAAGGATTTCTCAAAAGAAATCCGATGCTGAACCGTGGGGGTGCATTCTATTCCCCCCACCCAATCATCTGCGGTTTTTCATTGAAAAACCTTGATTCTTGGACTCCCCCGCAAGCGGGAGAGTAAACCATTCATAGATCATGAGGGGTGCTGAGATGTTATGGATACCCACCTTCGCGGGTATGACGTAACCCGCGACGCAAACAGAGATCATATCATTGTTCAATGCTAGGCATCTTCGGCATAGCGTTGATTTTTTTATTGTCAATGGGCGCAAAGATTGGTACAACTCATATGTTCATTTACGGACTTAGGGTTTCATGATAGCGCATCGAACAGCATCTTTTCTTTTACGTTGTGTCGCACTTGGTGCGATCACAGCTTTTCAACCTGCATATGCGTATGAAATTTTGAGTGCTGTATCCTTACAGAAAGTCTCGATTTCAGGCAATAAACGTGTCTCTACGGATGTGATTAAGCGTTATGCTGAATTAGATGACGATGGCGGAGTCACCGAATCGCAAGTCAATGATGGCGTGAAAAAGCTCTACCGTACAGGCTTTTTCTCTGATGTGCGCGTCCTTACAAAGAATAATGGCATCGAAATGCGCGTCATGGAAAACCCTTCCATCAACCAAGTGATGTTTAAGGGGAATGATAAGCTCGAATCCAAAAAATTAGAGGGTGAAATCCAGTTGCGCCCGCGTGGAATTTACACCAAGCCCCGCATTCAAGAAGATGTGGAACGCATTTTGAATCTTTATCGTCGTTCAGGGCGTTTTGCTGCAACGGTGACACCAAAAATTGAACCGCTGGATCAAAATCGTGTGAATGTGGTCTTTGAGATTACTGAAGGCAGCGTCACACGTATTGGGCATATCGAGTTTATCGGTAATAAATATTTTGATGATAGCACGCTCAAAAGCGTGATCAATACCTCGACGGAATGCTGGTATTGCGTCATGAGCGAAAATGATACCTATGATCCTGATCGCGTGGCGTATGATCAAGAATTATTGCGCCGTTTCTATATGAATCAAGGCTTTGCTGATTTTACAGTGAAGTCAGTGAGTTCAGAGCTTAGCCCAGAAAATGATGCGTTTTTCTTGACGATCGTTGTGGATGAGGGTGTGCGCTATACGGTGAATAAGGTCGCGTTCAATAGCGATATTCCCGATGCGCAGATGAAAGATTTGACAAAAACCATCCCGTTTGCGCAGGATCAGTTGTATAACGCGTCCGCCGTAGAAGATTCGATTGATAAATTGATTGATGATTTAGGGAATAAAGGCTTTGCGTTTGTGAACATTGAGCCTGAATTGAAGCGTCATGAAAATAAGACGTTGGATATTACCTATAATGTCAAAGAAGGTGAGCGTGTTTATATTGAGCGGATCAATATTGAGGGCAATGTCCGCACGCTTGATGGGGTGATTCGTCGTGAGTTCCGTTTGGTGGAAGGTGATCCGTACAGCACCTCAAAATTGCAGCGTTCGGAACAAAGATTGCGCAATCTTGGCTTCTTTGATGATGTGAGTATCACCACGAAGCGCGGGCGCACCCCTGATCGTGTTGTCATTGATGTGGCCGTCAAAGAGCGTTCTACGGGTGAAGTGAGCGTTGGGGCGGGATTTTCGACAGCGGATGGATTGCTTGCTGATTTTGGTGTGCGTGAGCGCAATTTACTCGGACGCGGGCAAGATTTACGCCTTCGTACCATGATTGCAACACAGCGTGAACAATTTGATGTTGGCTTTACAGAGCCGCATTTTCTTGGACGTGATGTTTCGGCAGGCTTTGACCTCTTTCGACTTACGCAGGATTTACGGCAAGAAAGCTCCTTTGATCGTCAATCGAACGGGGGGAGGTTACGCTTTGGGTATGGCTTGACGGAAAATCTACGCCAAGAACTCTATTATTCCTATTTGGATAATTCTGTATCGAATATCTCACCCTTTGCATCGCGTTTTATCCGTGATCAGTCGGGGCAGAATACCACATCGCTTGTGGGGCAATCGCTTATTTTAGATATGCTGGATAACCGCCTCACGCCCACTAAGGGTTATTTGGTGCGTGCCGATCTTGATTTTGCGGGAATCGGTGGGGATTCGCAATTTATTCGCCCAGAACTTCGTAGTGCCTATTATTACACGCCGTATGAGCAATGGACGTTTATGTTCGCAGGGTCGGGTGGGTATGTTCACGCGCTTAATGATGGCATTCGTATTCAAGATCGCTTCTATTTAGGGGGGCGTGAGATTCGTGGATTTAACAATGCGGGTATCGGCCCTCGTGATGGCACTACGCGTGATGCGCTTGGGGGTAATGCTTATTATACCGCTACGGCAGAGTTGCTCTTTCCGCTTGGATTGCCTGAAGACCTTGGCTTTAAGGGGGCGGTATTTACGGATATAGGATCATTGTTTGGCATTGATGAAACGGGTTCTGAAGTGCGTGATAGCAGTAAGCCACGCGGAGCAGCGGGGCTTGGTATTGCGTGGAACTCACCTTTTGGTCCTGTGCGCTTGGATTTTGCGCGGGCGTTCTTGAAAGAACAATATGACGAAACGCAAACTTTCCGTATTGGTTTTGGTTCACGTTTCTAGCATCTGAGGGTTCGTATGATAGAATTTATGGCATTGCTGACTCAACCATCCTCACTTTGGTTGCTTGCTGCCGCTGTGATGATGGCACTGGAAGCGATGGGACTTAATGGTATTGGTGTGTTGTTTGGGGGCATTGCCGCCTTTGTGGTGGGTGTGCTGATTGAACTGGGTGTGATTGATGCTGATGCAACCTTGGCGCAATGGGCGGTATGGTTTGCCCTCACTACCATCATAGGTTGGGCATTGTATAAACCGCTTAAGCGTTTTCGCTCCAACACCCAAGACAAAGATCAATTTAATAATATTGTCGGTACGCAGGCGCGTGTTGCATCGGGTGGATTGATGGTAGGTAAGCAGGGCAAAGTACATTGGTCGGGTACGACGATGGGAGCGCAAATTGATCCGTCATCCTCGCAAGAGGCGTTCTTGGAAGGGGATATGGTGGAAATTATAGCTCTCAAGGGCAATCAATTATTAGTTGCGCCCTTAGGAAGCTATGCAGCTAGAATACGCAGGGATGAGGAGTAGGGAATATGATAGGCATTTTTTTAAGTTTTGCATTTATTGTGGTGCTTTTTGTCTATAAAGGGATCAAGATTGTACCACAGCAACAAGCATGGATTGTAGAAAAATTAGGGCGTTTTGATCGTAAACTTGAACCGGGTTTGCAATATCTTATCCCGTTTATTGATAAGGTAGCCTACCGCCATTCATTGAAAGAATATGCCCACGATATACAAGAGCAAACCGCTATTACACGTGATAACGTATCTTTGATCATTGATGGGGTGATTTATTTGCGTATTATTGACCCTGTGCAAGCATCCTATGGGGTATCCGATCCGATCTTCGCCGTGACGCAACTTGCCCAAACAACCATGCGTTCAGAAATTGGTAAACTCACCTTGGATCAATCCTTTGAGGAGCGCGAAGCACTTAATACGAATATCGTCAACGCCATTAATGATGCTGCTCAAACATGGGGCGTGCAATGTATGCGTTATGAAATTAAGAATATTAACCCGCCAGCAAGCGTATTAAAAGCCATGGAAACACAGGTGGCAGCAGAGCGCAAGAAGCGTGCGGAGATTCTGGAGTCAGAAGGAAGCCGTCAAGCGAAAATCAACATTGCAGAAGCGGAAAAACGTCAGGTTGAACTTGCCTCAGAAGCTGCAAAGATTGATCAAATTAATCGTGCCGAAGGGGAAGCTGCTGCTATTCTTTCTGTTGCAGAAGCGAACGCTCAGGGGATTGCGATGGTAGCGCAAGCTATTTTGCAAGAAGGTGGCAAAGAGGCGGTATCCTTGAAAGTGGCGGAGCAATATGTTGCTTCTTTTGGTAAAATAGCAAAAGAAAGCACCACCATCTTGTTGCCTGCTAATGCGGGAGATGCAGGTTCGATGGTCGCACAAGCACTTGGAGTGTTTGATGCTATTCGTCACCAAAAGGGTGGGAGCAATACGGCACTATAGAAAAAGCTATAGTGCTTCCATTATATAATTACCGATCAATCGGCAATTATATAATGGTAAAAGCACTATAAATCATAGTGTTATAGTCGTTCTTTGACATAAAAAATGAGTAATTTTTTTGTCAAACGACTATAAATTTTGCTCAAAAGAATAATTTTTCTTGTGATTCGTCATGAAGATGGTATAATTGAGTCTTACCCTATTCTTTTGTGTTCATTTTTATGTTCAGCAACCGATTTTTCTCGTACAGTGCTGCATTCTTCTTTCTAGTAATGCAGTGCGGTTTTGCAGGCTCTCTTTTTTTTGAAGAGCAAGAAAAGCGTGACCTAAGCATATTGCTTGGGATAATATCTTCGGTACTGTCTGTAGTATCTGCTACAACTGCCGTTGCGCTCACGATTAATGAATCAGAGCAACAAAAGAAACTAGAAGAGGAACGTGAAGTTCGGCATGATAGCCACAAATAGCGTTTTTCGTTCTTGGTAACGCCAAGATATAATCATTTCACGTCAAGGACTTGAATCCTTGACGTGAAATTAAGGGTGTATCTTACCTAAAAATACTCATCGTTTCCACATTTCGATACTACGCATCTTCATGTGCGATGAGTATATAACGGGTTAACTTTACAATGATACATTTATATTGTGTCGTAAAGTTAATCTGCTATAGTAATAGTACAGGATAAGAACATTCTTTGAACAACTATTATACTAAGGCGGACTCATGATCTATTTAGTGATCGATACCAGCCAAGGCATCACGTCACTGGCGCTTATCATTGACGGTACGGTGCGGGTGTTGTGGAATGATGACACACCCAACCAACAATCAGCACAATTAGTGCTTCAGTGCGATCATCTGATGCAAGATCATGGGCTGGCGTGGTCTGATCTGCATGGTATTGTATGCACGACAGGGCCGGGGGGCTTTACGTCGGTGCGCATTGCGATTGCGGCGGTGCGGGGTTTTGCGCTTGCAGCGAATGTCACATCACATGGTATCTCAGTGATGGAAGTGATGGCATGGTCGGCAATGCAACGATCTGCATGTGAGCGTGTTTGTGTGGTTGTGCCAGCAGGGCGTAGCGAATGTGCCTATCAGTTTTTTGAAATGCGTGAGGCGTGTATCTGTGCTGTGTCCCCCCTGATGTTGAGCAAAAAAGAAGAATTGCATTGCAAGGTTGCATCCTATCCCTTATGTGTGCCTGAGACGTTTGAAGGTGAGGGGGAATATGCGGTGCGTATTGATATGCGAACATTAGCGCATCTGTTAGCGGATTATGTGTTAAGTGCGGGATGGAACGGAGCGGATTATCCTGCGCCCGTGCCGCTTTATGCGCGCCCTCCCGATGCCGCAATCGCTGCACCATTTTTGAAACATGGATGACGGCTCTTGTGTTTTGACACAAAACATACTATATTATCCCTTGATCATGTATCTTGAACAAAAAAGGAGTCCCTTATGGAATCAACGGCACAGACATCATCAGAATCTTTGGCAGATCAACCATCAGCCATTCCTGAAGGAGAGAAAGAAGCTCTGGAAGCGATAGCTGCAGCGTTTCAATCGCCAAAAACGGATGCCCCCAACCTATATGATCGGATATCCGAGCTTGAGGAAGAAGTGCTTGCATGGAAAGATCGCGCCATGCGTGCTGTGGCAGATGCTGAAAATATCCGTCGTCGCGCTGAAAAAGAACAACAAGATATGAGTAAATACGCCATTACCAATTTTGCGCGTGACTTGATTAGTGTTGCAGAAAATCTTGCACGTGCGAGTACTAGCATTTCGTCAGAAGCGCGTAGTGCCAATGAGCAAGTGGATAATTTGGCAATGGGCGTAGATATGACGCTGCAAGAACTACAATCTGTGTTCGGCAAGCATCATATTCGTCGTATTGATCCCATGGGAGAGCCATTTGATCATAATTATCATCAGGCAATGACGAAGTTTGAAACAACAGAACATCCTGCGGGTACGGTGATACAAGTGGTACAAGCGGCGTATGTGCTGCATGATCGCTTGCTGCGCCCTGCCATGGTCGTGATTGCGGCAGAACCTAAAACCCCAACTACAGGAGCAACGGATCATGCTACGTCGCATGTGGATCGCCAAATATAGACGGCGATTACAATCTGATTTTGCTTTTCGTCATGATACTACGCTTGCGGTGTTACCCTTGGTAATAGCGTTTCTTACCATGCTTAGTATCTGCATGACCCATAGTGCTGCCTATATGAAGCATGTGACGTTGGGCGGATCGGAGAATTTAGAGCAGCGTATTCATGTGCATATACCATTTGATAGCACCGCGATTCAAATGCAGCAAATGTATGAAGCGTTCTCTAAGGTGGATGGTATTGGTATTATTAAAGAAATACCCAAGGAGGAAGTGCAGAATTTTCTAGCGCGCTGGCTGAGTGTGGGTGATGAACTTGCTGATGATTTGCCGCTTCCTACCATTTTGGATATTAAATTACAGCCCAATGCATCGCGGGATATGGTGAAAGCGGTGATTGAAGATTATGTGAGTGAGCATATTGATGGAGGGTTGGTGGAAACCTATGATGAGACCATTTCCTCCTTTAATCAATCCGCCCACGTGGTGAAAACGGGATTATATATTCTTGGCTTTTTAATTGTGGTGTGCATCACGTTAGTTGCCGTGATTATCTGCCGTATTAATATGGGGGTGCATCAACAGCATATTGAGATATTGCATCATTTGGGTGCAAGTGATCATTATATTAATCGGCAATTTTTGGTGCGTGCGTTTGTGATGGGGGGCGTGGGTGTGGCTATTGGCACATTCGTAGCACTGATTATTATGGAAAGCGTATCGGCGTATTTATCCGATGCTTTGATGCCTGTCGCGCAAGAATCCTTGCGGGGATTGTGGGTGTATTATGTGGTGAACCCGTGCTTGCTGATGGCACTTATCCTTGGTGCATCATGGATCAATATTGAAGCACATCTAAAAAGGCTACATTAGACGATGATGGAACAATCCAGCAGTGCGCACGAGCATCATGGTTATGGATTTGTTGTGCGACGTATCATTATACGGTTGATGCCGCTTATCATCCTGATGTGGTTGGTGGGGCTTGCTACCTTCGCTACGATGATTCCACGAAATCCGGCCGTACCCGCGCAACGCTATGATGCGATGATCGTATTAACGGGGGGGGCAAAGCGTATACCCGCTGCGCTAGAATTGATGCGTCAACATAAGGCAGATACGCTTTTTATTAGTGGTGTCGGCAATGATTTTCGCGTGGAAGATGTAGATGATGTTATCCCGCCCGAATTGCGCAAGCGTGTTATTTATGGCATGGAGGCACAAAGCACCGTTGGGAATGCCCGTGAAACACGTGATTGGTTGCGCAGTCATCCCGAATATCGCCGTATTTTGATTGTAACTGCCAATTATCATATGCCACGCACGCAGCTTTTATTTCATCATTATCTTGCAGGCTATGAGTGTGACTATTTCACGGTTGACCCCGCCCTCTTTACGCTGGAAAAATGGCCAACACATCCTAATTCTCTTTATTTAGTGTTATCGGAATATAATAAATGGCTGGTGACGTTGTTGCATGTGTATGCAGGGTATGATGGGTTATAGTCCTTTGATTGTACATGAATAATTGTTGCGCCTTAGCATCATTCTATGTTATTGATCGATGCTAAGGGGATTATATATGATTTTTTATTACGAAAAAATGAAAACCATGTCATTATATCAGAGCTATGTTTGATCATTTTAAGAAATCGCTTCCGTGGAAAGAATGGCTCCAACCTCTTGATGGATCTATAAGGAAGAAATATTCTCTGCTTTGTGATATGCATCAAGGAGATCGCATTAGCTTTGGTGTCGTGCCAGTCGGAGATTTGACGAACAAGACCCTCACTTTGGGTGCATCGCACATGTATCATTTTGATGGTGTGCAAGTGGAATCCCATCCTTTGCTTGATGCGCAGGGGCATCCACTATGCAATCTTATCGTTACCTCAACCAAGCAGCACATTCCGTATCTGGTTGTGTCTTGCCCTATCCCAACCATTTATCAAAGCGATTTATGTACGCCCGAAGATTATAATGCCTTATGTCGGGGGCAATATCCACGCTATTTATATGTGCGTGAGCATACGGCGCGTATGCGTGATTGGCTGTTTATGCGCTATGAATGCAAGATACACGATGTGCAAGGCGTGTGTGTGCGCCCTACCAATGATGTGGTATCGTTTCGTTATGCAATGTATCACGCCCCCGAGGAGCAAAAAGCTCTTGAGATTGAGCGTTCACCTTCAGGCATCTTTACCATCTATGCTACCTTATTTCTGCCTGCATCCTCTATTGTCGCCATCGAAACAAAAACAAAGCATGTAACGCGTGCCTCTGTGAGTGCCGAACAACCCGCAGATAACACATCTGAGGAACAATCTTTTTTATCAACATTTCCCAAAAGCGCGCCACCTGTTACCGAGTGTGAAATCATCCCTTATCCACGGGCAACGATAGCAGTATCAAGGTCTGATTCTTCCCAAGGTGCGGAGGGTGCAGAGCCATTGCGTTGTAGTTTGCGCATGGCATCCAAACTGATTGATGAAGCATTGCGGGCGGATCTCCCCGTATCCTATGTGATTCGTAAGGTGCTAGGTTTGGGTCTTGCTGATCATGATCAGATGACCTTTGATATTCATTTGAGCGAGCAGGATTATCAGAAACTTGCCGAGCAATTCAACCTACCTGTGACCCACAAAAAGGAAATTATGGAGCGGGTGATTGAGGAGCTTGCCCATTTTACGGGGGATGCGCTACATGAGACATCATGACAGTTCGGCAACGATGCCGTGAAGAACGATCCATTCCACCTTATAATTAGGGAATAAAATTGAGATAGGTGCAAAAAAAATATACATTTATCTTTATGTTGTATTTGACGCGCAAGGTGGGGCAGTCCATCATTATCAATAATAATATCGAAATGACCGTGACGGAAGTGCAGGGCAGGAGCGTCAAGATTGGCTTTCGCTTCCCATCTGACACCACCATTTTACGCAAAGAAGTGCATGATCGTATTTCTGAGGAGAATGTTGCAGCTCGTCATGTGGGTGATGATGATTTTGTATTGGATGATTGTGAATTTAGCTTTGAGGGTGTTTTGCAGCCTCATCATGAAGATAGTTCCTCATGATGTCGCTCGAAGATGAACCGCCCATCATTGATATGCGTGATGATGAGAGCGCAGTGCCGCAATCGTTTAAGCAAAAACGTGCTAAAGCGGTGGCATTAGGCTATGAACGTGATCATGATGATGCGCCGCGTGTTGTCGCCACAGGTGCGGGGGTGATTGCGGAACAAATGCTAAACCTTGCTTTTGCGCATGGTGTGCGCGTGCGTGAAGATGCTGATTTGGTTGAGATATTGTCGCAGCTTGAAATTGACAGTGTTATCCCGATTGAAACCTTTAGTGCGGTGGCAGAAATCCTCAATTATGTTTATCGTATGAATGCCCGCTACGGTAAACCGAAATATTCTTAACGCATGAAGGAGTTCTCCTATGATGTCCACGGCTACAGAAATCGATGAACGCAATCATCTGTGGGTTATATTGTTGCATCATGCGGTGCAGTTGGTGCAAGAAATGCGTGATCATGCGGAGCATGGACGGATCGAGGATATTATCGCGCTCGAAGAAGCATTTGTAGGATTAACGGCAGAGCTGGAACATATGGATGAGGATGAAATTATCGTACATCATGATTTATTGCAGCATTTGCATCACGAAGTCATGATGATGCGGGATGTGATGGTTGCACAACGCGATGCGATTATCACACAGTTGGGCGGTATGGGAAGCGCAACGGGGGCAGTGAAGGCATATATTAAATCCTCTCTTGTGCTTCCTGAGGAACATGAGTAAGTTGTGATTATGATGGCATGGTCGCAACTTGGACAAGTTTTATTTTCATTTTTATTCGTCATTGGCTTGATGTTTGCATTAAGCTATCTGGTGCGCCGTTTTGGTTTTGAGAAAAAATGGCAATATTTCAAAAGTTCATCGGGTACGCTACGGTTGGAAGATTCTCTTTTTTTGGATGCGAAACGTCGCATGATGGTGATTGGAATGGAAGATAAACGCTATGTCGTGTTGTTGGATAGTGAGCGCGCCCATATTGTGGATACGTTGCCTCGCGCCGTAGACCCTGCACTCACCAAACCCTTAGATTAAGGAAGTGACTTCATGCGTTTGTTGATCTTTTTCTTGTTGATGATGATCCCTAATATGGGAGAAGCTGCTTCCATTAATTTGAATTTTGGTGATCTTGAAGGTGGTTCTGCCACGGCACGTATGATTCAGATCATTTTGTTGATGACTGTTTTGACGTTAGCCCCTTCTATTTTGGTGATGATGACCTCCTTCACCCGTATTGTGATTGTGCTTTCCTTTTTGCGTACAGCGATTGGTGCGCAAACCACACCGCCCAATCAGGTATTGGTTGCGTTAGCGTTATTTCTCACAGCCTTTATCATGGCACCCACCCTTGAAAAATCCTATAATGACGGCATATTGCCACTGATTGAAGAAGAAATAACGGAAGAACAAGCACTTGAGCGCAGTGCTGAGCCGTTTCGTACTTTTATGTTGGTGCATGTGCGTGATAAAGACCTTGAGCTTTTCATGAATATGGCACCTGAGATGAAGGTAGAAGAACGTGCTGAAACGCCGTTTCGGATTCTTATCCCTGCTTTTATGATTAGTGAATTAAAACGCGCTTTTGAATTAGGGTTCTTGATTTTTATTCCGTTTTTGATTATAGATTTATTAGTGTCATCCATTCTCATGGCAATGGGTATGATGATGCTTCCGCCTGTAGTGATTTCGTTACCCTTTAAGCTGATCTTTTTTGTGCTGGTGGATGGGTGGCATATGACTGCGGCCAGTCTGACTCGGAGCTTTGGATTATGATACAACAAATACTCAACCTACTTAAAGTGCTGCTCGCCTTAGGGGTAGTCGCTGGGTTGATTTTTATTGGGTTTACTGTGGTGATGGCATTAGTTGGCGTTGGTCTTGTGATTGCGGTGATTATGTGGATGCGCGCCCGCTTAGGATTAAGTGATGCTGATCGCGCTCCCGCCGTGCGGATGCGTCAAGCGCGCCCGATGGCAGATAAAGAGCCATGCACCATAGATGCGCTGACCCATGATGCTGCTTTTGGTGCAACGATTATTGAGGGAGAGGCTGAGGATATTACCACTACCACTATGTCTGCACGTTCAGCGGCACAATGATGATGTATCGGTTGCCTTGAGCCAAGAAGGAGGAATGATGATGACGAGTCCTACCAGTTTGGAAGAACATGCTGATGCGATCATCCTAGATGAAAAAGATTCGGTTATTCGCCCGCGTTTGCGCCGTCGCTACACGATAGGGGCAGGGGGTGTGGTGCTTGTGGCGATGTGGGGGCTGCTCTATAGTATGATGACCCCACCCAATGAGAAGCTGTTGGCAAATGCGAAAACCTCCCTTGCGCGTGTGCAAGCGCAGCAGGAAGCACGCACACACACGATGCAGAAATCGCCTGAGATGCCTGTTGTGCCTAAAGTTACGCCTATGCCGAAAGTGGTGACCTTGACATCCCCAAAAATTCCATCTGTTGCGGTTGCGCAAGAAGAACCTAAGGATCGTGACCTTGCGGCATTATCGCAAAGTTCGGTTGCAGTTGCGAAACAATTTCTTGATCGCCTTCAAGCGCATGAACAAGAAACACAGCGTTTACGCAATCAGATTCGTGAAATAGAACGGCAACGTGATGATGTTTATGCGAAGCATTCCACCATGTTGGATTATATGCAGCATATGACGCAGTTACGCCAGCATGTGCGTGCAGGAGCATTAGACCGTGTGGATAGCACGCGATTATTGGAGGATGCACAACTGCCTGACGATGTGAAAGAACCGTTGCGGTTTTTCGCGGAAACGAAGGATGAACCTATTCCCTCTGAAGTGGCATTACGTGGTGCGTATGATGCAGCACTTGAACAATATTATCATGCCTTGGCGCATTCTGAACCAAGCGAAGATGATCCGTGGTATTATGGGGTGATGCAGCGTATGCGCGCATGGGTGGTGATTCGTAAGGTGGGTGCGCAGCATAAAGGAACGGATGATGCCTCGATCATTGCACGGGCAGAAGCATGGATGCACGAGGGTGATGTGCCTCATGCGTTGGAAGAAGTGCAGCGTTTAACGGTACATGCTGCACCATATTTTGCACAGTGGCGCGCCCAAGCGCATCGTTATGATGCAGCCTACCGTTTATTGGATAGCATGGAACATGCCATGATGAATCATATGCGTCATGCATTGCCTAAGCCACCAGAAGCATCAACGCCATAGAAGAGGACATGCCATGGGAATGATTATACGATGGTTGCTGGTGCTATTATGTTTGGCAGGGTTGATCCATGTTGGTTTATGGATTGCGCAACATTCGGGTGACGTGCAGATGGATGTGCAGGGCTACCGCATTACGACCCATGTTGGGGTTGCTTTGGCGTTGATGGCATGTACCGTAGTTGCTGTGCATATGCTTTATGGGATGGTGCATTGGCTGTTGACGTGGCGTAGTCGACAAAAGCAAAAACGCAGCGTGTATCATTATGAGCAAGCCATTCATTCCATGACATCGTATATTGTGGCATTGGGGTGCCGTGATATGCGTGCAGCGAAGAATCATAGTGCAGCGTTGCAGCGTCATCTTGGAAAAGATGCCCCCTTGACCTTATTGCTTCAAGCGCATTTGGCGGTAAAACAACAAAATCAAGCGGAAATGGCGCAGGCATTTGAAGCATTGCAGGCGCATCCTTCGACGGCCATGTTGGCGCATCATCAACTTTCTGTGTTGGCATATCAACAAGGGGATGCGCAGCGGGCGATGCATTTGGCGCGTCAGGCCTATGATGCACAACCGCATCTTTATGATGTGGTCAAGCATTATATTGGTATGTGCCTTGCGCATGGGGATAAGCAAGCGGCGCAGCGTGCTTTGCTTCACGCAACGCGCCATCATGTTTTTGATGCGCAAGAGGCGGGGCATATGCGTGCGATGCTTGCCTTATTCATCTACCGTACTGAAGGGGATCATGTGGCGTTGAATCATGCCTTTATGCATGATATGCGTTTTGCTCCTGCCTTTACCTATCTGGATCGGGTGATGGAACAGGGTAATCCACGCAAAGCATGGAAATTAGTGACCAAAGCATGGAAAACACAACCGCACGCCTTGCTTGCGGAGCGTGTGGTGCGTTTTTCTGTGCAGGAAAAGCCCGAACAGCGCATGAAACGGGCGCAATCGCTGTATAATATGCACCCACACCATCTTGAAAGCCAGCTTTTGATGGCGCATATGGCGTGTGATTTGGGGAAATGGGAGTTTGCAGATATGTATGTGCGTGCTGCAGAACATTATGCACCGCAGCAGCGTGTGGTGGCATTGCGTCATGCGTTGGTACGCCATGGCTATGGTGAGGCGTGGTCGTCGATTATTATGCCCGATCCCGCGTGGCACTGTGATGCATGTGGTACAATCCATGAGGCATGGGAGAGCCATTGCAACCATTGCCATAGCTTTGATCGGATGATTTGGGGTGTGCCACAACCGAAAGCTGATGATATGATGCCGATGGTGTGGTGATGGTTTTTTTGAATGGACGAATTAAAAAGGAGAAATAGTGCAAAAAAAACTTGACATAGTGATATGAATGCCATATAAAGAGGTCGTTCCTTAGTTTTTGCTTCTTTTTTGAAAGCACCTATTTTACTAATAGATACTGTCTAAAAAGTGGCTGGCTTTGGGGCATGAAAACCAAGAAGTCCTAAAAGGCAAAAAAAACATGTCTGCGATTGAATTGTTGGAATTGCAAGTTTCTCTGTTCGTTGTTGCGTCTGTTGTTTATCTCTTGTTTCAAGAGTATAAGCGTCAGACTTCCTTTTTCGCTCAAGTTGGGCGCGCTTGGAAACGTTACGTGGACTATTGCGAAAAAAACAAAGAGTACACTCTGTCGGTGTCTCGCTTGTTTTTTGACATGATGTCACGCGATGTCGATCGTTTGAACGATTCTTATTCCGAAAAGGTGAGAAGCGAGCAAACAGAACGCATGGTCAGCTTCATGGAAAAGTTAGTGGAATATCTCGAAAAAGCGAGTAAATCTGCTAACTAGTTATAAATAAAAAACACCTGTTTTTTTCCTCCTCACATCACGTGCGGAGGTTTTTTTTTGATGGCATGACGTGTAGCGGTAACGTGCCTCCTATAGCCATTTCTTCTTTTTGAACAGACGATACGGCAACCATGCCGATCCTAGCATGAGAAATATTGCGAGCGGATAGCCAAGATTCCACTGTAGTTCGGGCATGAGCTGAAAATTCATGCCATAAATGCTTGCCACTAAGGTTGGCGGAAGAAACACGACGGATACGACAGAAAATATCTTGATGATGGCGGTTTGCTTGATGCCTACAAGCCCAAGAGCCGCTTCTAATAAAAACCCTGTTTTATGCGATAATGCATCTAGTTGATCCAATAAAGCAGGAATGTCTTTTAATAACATGGTGCAGTGGGCGCGCACTTCATGATCCATCGTGTGATGTAAACTATTGCTAAGGAACGCCACCATCCGTTCAATGCTGAGCAGGCTTTCACGTATCTTGGACACCTTATCTGCTTGAATGCCAATAAGGCGGAGTATTTCATCAAAATCAGGGGCAGAGTTCTGACGTTCTTTTGGGTCGGTGATGGCGGGGCGAAAAAGGGTGTGATTTAATACATCAAGCGCACGCCCCGAATCGTCGATATTATCGGCAATGCGATTGGTTATTTCTTGAATTAATCCAATAGCATAAGATGATCCTGTGCGTGGCACGGGGGCATGTTCATGCAGATTCTTGGCATAATGCGCAAAAGCGTAGGGTTCACTGTAACGTAACGTAATTAAGGAGGTGTCAAGCACCATGAGCGATACCGCATGAAGTTCAGGCATCGGGGTTTGTGCGTTGGTCATGATACTAATCGTCGCATAGAGGCAGCCATGTTCTACATAAAAACGGTTGGATGGTTCAAGTTCATGCATTTCCTCCCGCGTGGGAATGGCAATGCCAAGGAAGCGTTCTGCCCATTCTTCTTCTTCTTTATCAGGATGCGCGAGATCGCACCAGATGAGGCTTGAAGCATCTTCAGGGGCATCGATTCGGGTGTGTTGGGTAATGTGCTGCTGCTGGTGACAATAAAGATGAAGGGGCATGGGTGGATTCCTTGAGGATATTGCTATATATGCAGTACTTCGCGCATAAAAACAATCATATTATGCTGCTCGCATAGAAGATGCTATGCATCTTCATGAAGCATTCACATGAATTTCTTTGCAATCCCTCTCATGCTTTGCTATGAATCAATGCCCAACATTTGAGGAATAGCTCTATGATCAACGTTCGATTTGCTCCGTCACCTACAGGCTATGTGCATGTGGGGAATGTGCGCACCGCCCTCATGAATTGGCTGTTTGCCAAGCAGCAAGGTGGCACGTTCATGTTGCGTATTGATGATACCGATGTGGAGCGTTCACGCAGCGAATATGAAACGGCGATTGAGGAAGATTTGCGCTGGTTGGGCTTGGAGTGGGATGAGAAAACACGGCAATCTGATCGTATGGAACGCTACCGCACCGTACAGCAAGAATTGATGCAAGCTGGGCGTATTTATGCCTGCTATGAAACCGAAGAAGAGCTTGAAATTAAACGCAAAATGCTGATGAGTCGCGGTAAGCCTCCGATGTATGATCGTGGGGCGTTGAGCCTGACTGACGCACAAAAAAAGGCTTATGAAGCGGAGGGGCGTATCCCGCATTATCGCTTTTTGATGCATGATGGTGATGTGGTGTGGAACGATATGATTCGTGGTGAAGTGCGTTTTCAAGGGCAGTTCCTTGGTGATCCTGTGGTGGTGCGTGCTGATGGCGTGCCTTTATTCACCTTTGCGAGTTGCGTTGATGATAGCGATATGGGCATTACGCATATTTTGCGTGGTGAAGATCATGTGAGTAACTCCGCTGTGCAGATGCAGATTTTTGAGGCGATGGGCGTTGTTGCACCACAGATGGGGCATATGGCGTTGCTGACGATGAAAGATGCTAAACTATCCAAGCGTGCGGGCAGTGCCTCTATTCGTACTATGCGCGAAGAAGGATTTATGCCATTGCCGTTGCTTTCTTATATGGCGAAAATTGGCACATCCGATGCGATTGAATTGGCGCAGGAGGTGAAGGCGTTGATTGAAGCGTTCGATTGCGCGAAGTTTGGGCGCGCTCCCGCAACTTTTGAGCAAGAGGAATTACAACGCCTCAATGCGAAATATCTGCATCAAACGCAGTTTGATGAAGTAAAAGGCTGGCTTGAAGCCCATCATATCCAGATTACTGAGGCATTTTGGTTGACAATTCGTGCTAATTTAACCCAACTGGCGGATGTAGCCATGTGGTGGGATATGATCCATCAACCCGTGACCCCTGTGATTGAGGATGTGGAATATTGCACGCTCGCTGCCTCATTATTGCCTGAAGGCGTATGGGAAGTGGCGCGTTGGCAGGAGTTTATTGAAGTGATGAAACAGACCACAGGGCGTAAAGGTAAATCATTATTCATGCCATTACGTCTTGCGCTTTCTGCCCGTGAAGATGGCCCTGAGCTTCCCACATTGTTTGTGTTGCTTGGGCATGATAAGGTGAAGCAACGTTTGTTGGGAATGACCATCTAGCCAAAGCACTATTCACGTTCAATCACGATGACAACGCGACGGTTTAATTCGCGGTTTTCGGGGATGGCGTTGCCTTCATCATCGATATTAGGAACTTTCGGTTTGGTGTCTGCATAGGAAATCACTTTCATGTGTTGTTCGTCAAGCCCTTCTTCAATGAAAAATCGTACCACACGGCTTGCGCGTCCTGAAGAAAGTTCCCAATTCGTAGGAAATGCGGGATTATTGCCACTCATGGGGACATCATCCGTATGACCTTCTACGTCAATACGGTAGGCATCATAATTGAAATCTTTGATCATATCGACCAAATCCATCAGAATAGGGATAGCCTCATCTTTGAAATCGGCTGAACCTTGGGCATAAAATGCTCCACTTGCCAATTCAATCATCATCCCGCGTTCGGTTTGTTCCACCGACATTGCATCATCCATCATTTTTTCTTGAATCATGGTTTGTATTTCAGACGTTAAATCGGTAAAGGTATTATCTGCCTTGCCATCCACCGCTTCGGCAAAAGCACTACGTAATGAATCAAATTTCTCTTTTTTAGGTTCCATGATGGAAAGAAGCAACACAAAGAAACAGAGCAAGAGCGTGATGGCATCCGCATAGGTGAGCATCCAATCTTCATCAATGGTGGTCGTCTTTTTTTTGCTGCGATTCGTTGTCATAGAATACCTTTGAAATTATCCGCGAAGTTGTCTGTCAATATCAAAATGTTTCACAGGGTCAAGGAAGCTGTTGAGCTTATCCTGCATGAAGCGAGGTCCTTTTTTCTGTGATAACATGATCAACCCTTCTATCATCATTTGATTACGAAACAGTTCAATTTCTTCTTTTTGTTGAAGTTGCATCGCTGCGGGGAGAAAGAGCATACGTGCAAATAATACGCCATAAAGGGTGGTAATTAACGCTAACGACAAGCCAGAGCCGATCTGCCCAAGGTCTTCACCAAAACTTTGCAACATCACGACAAGACCAATTAATGTTCCAAGCATCCCAAACGCAGGCGCGCTACCTGCCATGCTTCGCAATACTTCCGCAGGAATGGTATGGCGTTCAAACTGTGCGTGTATCGCGGTTTCCATCATGGATCGTAGTTCATCGGGAGCATGATTCGTTGCGACAAGAGTGAGGCAATAGCTCATAATGCTATCAGAGGGGGGGACGTTTTTTACCTCATTTTCGAGTGCGGGAATACCACTTTTTTGCACAACATACGACCATTTGATCAGGCGTGCTATTTCTGCATTGAGGCTATCACGCGTGGCAACGGGCTTGCGGAACATCCATATAATTGCCTTAAAGGCAATATTAACATAGATCGCTTGAAAGCTCATATAGGCTGTTGCTACGCTGCCACCAAGCACCATCAAGAGGCTGGGCCAATCAAAGAATGAGGCATAATTATCTGTACTCATAGCGATGGAGACACAGAAGAGAAAAACACCAAATAATGCACCAGCTAATGCGGTTAAGGACATAAAAAAACCATTCTTGTACATGGATAACAATAAGATGGCGCATATATTTATGCTGCCACATTAGTGACTGTACCGAGCAAAGATTAAGAAAGCGGAAATAAAATCGATATGCGCTCTCTTAGATGTTTTATTCACCCCCACCCAATCATCTGCGGTTTTTCGTTGAAAAACTTTGATTCTTGGACTCCCCCGAAGTCGGGAGAGTAAACCATTCATATCTCATGAAGGGTGGTGAGTTATTCATCTAATAATCATTGCATCTTGAGCAAAGAATACTTATAATACATCCATGTTGGGATTTGCTTCGTTTGCCGCCACGTATCATCTATAGCACTTCAATTTTATAATTACCCATCGTGGATGGGTAATTATAAAATTGAGTAGTGCTATATATTATTTATAGTGATACAAAAGGTCTAAGCGCGTTGAGTGAATATTAGGGGCTGCTCCCTAACTATTCCTCAATCTATGCGAAGCATAATAGCTGCACACAACAATTTTTAGTAGTGAGAAGCCTTAGATGAATTATGCGCAACAACGCCAGCGTGAACGTTTTATTTTTACCAGTGAATCCGTGTCTGAGGGACATCCTGATAAGGTATGTGACCAAATATCTGATGCGATATTAGATGCGTTTTTAACGCAAAATCCTTTTGCGCGAGGCGCGATTGAAGTATTGGCAACCACCAATCATTTGACGATTGCTGGAGAATATCGTGGTGTGGTGATGAGTCGTAATGATATTAATGAAGTGGCGCATCGCGTTGTGCGTGATATTGGTTATGCACAACAAGGCTTTAGCTGGAACAATATGCAGGTGATTAATTTGCTGCATGAACAATCCGCTGATATTGCCATGGGTGTTGATGCGTCGTCTACGAAAGATGAAGGGGCAGGAGATCAAGGCATTATGTTTGGTTTTGCGTGCGATGAAACGCCCACCTTTATGCCCGCTCCTATTTGCTATGCTAATGCGATTTTGAAAAAACTTTCTGAAGGTCGTCATGCGGGGCTTTATCCCGAACTAGGGCCAGATGCGAAAAGCCAAGTCTCGCTGGTTTATGAACATGGCGTGCCTGTACGTGCTGCCTCGATTGTCGTCTCAACGCAGCATCGCGCTGATGTGCAGCAGCAACGGGTGCGTGAAATTGTGTTGGAAGCTATCCGTAGTGTATTCCCCAAAGATTGGATGTGTGATGAGCGTGAAATTTACATTAATCCGACAGGGCAATTCATCATTGGGGGGCCTGATGGCGATGCGGGGCTGACAGGGCGTAAAATTATTGTGGATAGTTATGGCGGTGCTGCACCACATGGCGGCGGAGCGTTTTCAGGAAAAGATCCCACGAAAGTGGATCGCTCTGCTGCCTATGCGGCACGCTATCTTGCCAAGAATGTTGTGGCAGCAGGGCTTGCAAAACGCTGCACAATCCAGATTTCTTATGCGATTGGGATTGCGCATCCACTTTCATTTTATGTGAACACCGAAGATACGGCACTGGTTGATGAAGCGGCATTGGAGCGTATTTTGCCAGAAATGGTGAACTTATCGCCACGGGGAATTCGTGAGCATCTGCAATTAAACCGTCCTATCTATCAGCCTACCGCTTCGTATGGACATTTCGGGCGGGAATATCATGAACGAGGCGCAAGCATGGGAGCATTTTCTTGGGAGCAACTCGATCTTGTGGAAGCATTGCAAGGGCATTTTAACAGTATAGTCGGTTGACAAAAAAATGTCTCATTTTTATGTCAAAGAACGACTATAACACTATGATTTATAGTGCTTTTACCATTATATCATTGCCGATTTATCGGTGATTATATAATGGAAGCACTATAGTGCAGCCAAAAGAGCGTGATGTTTATGTGATGGGAATGTTGAGGAGTCGCATTTGTAGATGGTGAAACTCTGTGAATGCGGGTTCTAGGTTCTTTGTCACGCCTGCTTAAGGCAGGCATCCAGAATAACGGTTCTAACTGGACTCCTGCTCTCAAACAGGAGTGACGAAAATCAGAAAAAAATCAAAAGAAATCCGATGCTGAATCGTGGGGGTGTATTCTATTCTCCCCCCACCCAATCATCTGCGGTTTTTCAATGAAAAACCTTGATTCTTGGACTCCCCCGCAGGCAGGAGAGTAAACCGTTATATATCATGAGGGGTGGCAAGGCTATGGATAAAGTTCTGGCACTATTAACGGGCTGATTGAGTGCCTGCTAGGGCTGCTTCAGCGGCCATTTGCTGCTCTAGTTCACGCTGCTGGATAGCTGCCGTATGTTTGCCAACAACGGCGCGTCGTCTTTGTGCCTCTTGCATGTCTTGATATTCTTTGGTTGTTACTGTATTCATGCCACCCACAAACGGAGCGTTCGCACGATTATCCATGGCAGGCAGTTGGTTTGTTGCTTGTATTCGTTGCTTCGTTTCCAAATCCTCTAAGCCATATTGCTGTTTGGCTGTGATACGCTCTTTGTTCATCCGATCTTCGCCCATCTTACCTGCGGCAAACGTGGCAACAAGACCAACAAGTGGAGCAAAAGGCACAGCGACAACGGTACTTGCTAATACAACTGCTCCTGCAGTAAGCATTGCCTCACGGTTGAAGATAGTGGCGGGCTTATATTCTTCATAGGTGATACCTTTTATCGTATTTTTCTGATCCTCACCATAATTCGTCACGCTATTGACACCTGCGCCAACAACCGCACCAACGATACCCATCGTGACGTTACCGATACCTGGCACAAGCGACCCTGCAACAAAACCTGCTGCTGCACCCGTTGCTAGATTTTCAACATCGAACAAATTGGGTTTTTTATCGGAACGTACAAGGATGGAGGGGTTTTTTGCCATAGTCACTTAATCTCTTATTCTTACCTTTTTAGTATACATGATAACTATGAAAGATTTATGACAATGCGCATGAAATTTAATTTTATGTGCATTCTCTATAAGGCGCACGACGAAGTGGATGATGCGAATTCCATCATCAGGATGCCGATAATAAGCATCGCGAATACGATATATAATGTTTTTTGGGTGCGCTCAGGTGTGCCATACAGCATATCGACAGCACGTAGGAACGCTGCTTTAAGAGGGCGTAAGGGATGTGCTAATGCTTGTGCGTGCTGTGCCATAAAAACTCCGTGTGCGTAGGGTGTGTTACACTATCATTATAGCAAAAAATGCGTCATACAACAACAGTATAGTTTATATAATGCTATAGTGCCGTACTGCTTTTATAATTCCCTATGAATATGAGAAATTATAAAGGCAAGGCACTATATATTGATCGAACCAATCGCGGGGGAGCAGACAAGTGTCATAAATTCTTGACGTGTGAGAGGGTCTTCTTTGAACACACCCAATAAACGGCTCGTCACGGTTGTGGTTGCAGTTTTGTGAACGCCACGGGTGGTCATGCACTGATGCGCGGCATCAATGACGACGGCAACACCTTTTGGTTGCAATACCTCATTAAGCGTATCCGCAATTTGCGCTGTCATGGTTTCTTGCGTTTGTAGGCGTTTTGCATAAATATCAAGCAAGCGAGCCAATTTTGAAATGCCAACAACGCGCTTATCAGGAATATAGGCAATATGCGCGACACCAATAATAGGCACCATATGATGCTCGCAATGCGATTCAACGCGCATATTTTTCAACAGCACCATCTCATCATACCCTTCGACTTCTTCAAATGTTTTGGAGAGAATAGCTTTGGGGTCTTCATCATAGCCTGCGAAAAATTCACGATAGGCATGGACAACACGTTTCGGAGTTTCAATCAATCCTTCACGCAACACATCATCGCCTGCCCATGCAATCAGCGTGCGTACTGCCGCTTCCGCTTCTTCTTGGCTTGGGCGTGCAATCTCATGAGGTGTGTGAGAAAGAGTAGTCAGTGTGGGCATATGGTGACATCCTATAAAAACATTCTATGATTAATTTTATATAGGTTGTTCTTGGCAGTGATGCAAGCATCTGTACGGATAAAAAGAATATTTACTAACGTGACAGGGTAATTTCAGGATCATCACGTGTGCGTGGGGGCGTGATGGGCGCACTGATCGTGAGTTCTTCTGACTTTTGGCATGATGGTGTATCATCACGGCGGGCGTGAAAAGCCGTGCGTAATTCTGTCTGAGTGTTATTATTATGTGCGATTGGTTCAACTCTTAATTCGGAAGAATGCCCCTGTTCACGAACGCGACTACGCTCTTGGCTTGGTTCGCGGCGTGATTTGGCGCGTTCCGAACTTGAATCTTGCTGCCGTTCTGAGTTTGAATCGGGAGCAGCACGCGCCGCCGCAACCAACATCACGCCGATCGCCATCATCGCAATAGTGCCAAAATTGACTCCACCAAAAAGCATCGCAAGACCACCAAGCCCCAACACCAGCCATGAACCTTCATTGCGCACAAAATCAAAGATGCCTCGGGTCATTTTGCCACGATTCTTCTTTTTTTCTTCTTCGCTGATCTTGGGTTCAGTATTCCATTCGGTCATAAATTTTATTCTAGCATCGTTAGATGTCAGAATGATGACAATGATCGCGATTTTTGTCATGAAATTGTCACGATACTTTTGCGACAAAATAAGGTATAAATTTAAACGTGGTACTGTTGCTTTGTAAAAGGAGTTGTTGTGGAAGTGCTAGATAAGGCTTTGGATCTCTCTGTAAAAGAGATAAAAAACAATCTGACATGGAAGAATTTTTGGGTCGCTGTCGGCGTGATTGCCCTTCCTGTGGTTGCGATGATCGTTATTGGTATGTGTACGGGGTTATTCCTTGATGCGGGGCTTTTGAGTAGTGCTGCTGCTAGTCCGAGCGGTGGTGTGCTTGGGACATTGGCAGGATGGGGTGTCAATGGCTTTTTTGGTGCGATTACGGTTGGGACGTGTTTTTATCAAGCCAATGCCTATGCGCAAGATAATCAAATTAAAGAAGAACGACTACATGATCAGGTCAAGGAAGAAGCCCAGCAAACCGCTCTTGAAGCGAATGTTCTTAAAGTATCGCAAAACTTAAATCAATTAGCGCAAGAAGTAGGTACGATTAAATCTGTCCATATGTCTGAAGCACCAGATATGAGTGCGCGCACAAAAGAAGCGTCGCCTTCGGCGGTGATTAATGCAGCGGAGCGTCACGGTGCTGTTGCGCAGGAGCTTGCCTTGGGTAAGGCGTATTAAATCACGATCTATAGCGTGTCACGATAGGGTTAGTTACGTTTATATAAGCGTGCCTATCTTACCACCCCTCATGAGATATGAATGGCTTACTCTCCCGCCTGCGGGGGAGTCCAAGAATCAAGGTTTTTCAACGAAAAACCGCAGATGATTGGGTGGGGGGCAATAGAATGCACCCCCACGGTTCAGCATCGGATTTCTTTTGAGAAATCCTTGCTTCACTAGCTCCCCCGCAGGCGGGGGAGCATAAGACCGAATGCATAGCGTGAAATATTTACATAGTGTGAAAGGTGGCAAGCGTACCTATGAAACATTTGCTAGTTTGCGAAAAACATGCTAATTTGTGCATCTTTATGAATATAGTAGCACATTAGAGCGCATATGACAGAGACGCAACTTGAAATCCAAAAAATAACTTTGAGCAATCAGCATGGTATGAGCGTTGATCTCACCAATTTTGGTGCGACGATCATGTCCATTAACGTGCCTGATAAATATGGAACGCTCGGTGATGTGGTGATTGGCTATAATCAACCAGAAGATTATCGGGATAAGGATAATCCTTCGATGGGTGTGCCGGGTCGCTATGCGGGGCGCATTGGAGGGGGAAGTTTTCATCTAGAAGGGGTGGACTACACGCTTGATCAAAATAATGGCAGAAATTGCCTGCATGGTGGGAATAATAGTTTATATAAAACAACATGGAACATTGAAGCATTATCCCCTCAAAGTGTGACGTTCGGGTGTATTTCACCTGAGGGTGATGGAGGCAATGGGATCGATAGAACGGGTTTCCCGGGCAATCTTGATGTGCGCGTCACCTATACGCTTAACGATAATAATGCCATCACGATCCGCTATGAGGCAGAGACTGATAAGCCAACAGTACTGAATCTGACGAATCACACCTATTTCAATCTGGCAGGTGAAGCAAGTGGGCGTAATGTTACTGATCTGATAGTGACGATGCCCGCAAAGGAATATCTTGCCGTTGATGCGGAGATGCTTCCTCATGAGATCGTACCTGTAGCGGGAACGCCCTTTGATTTTACTACGCCCAAACCTCTATCACATGCTTTAGCACACACGGATGATCCACAAATTAACATAGCGGGCGGGGGTATTGACCATACATTCCTTATACCAGACTATGATGGCACAACACTGCGTTTGGCAGCTCATGCAGAAGACCTTGAGAGCGGACGCAGCATGGATGTGTACACCACAGAACTAAGTATGCAGGTGTATACACCGAACTCGTTGGCAACGATTCCAACAAAAGATGGCACAAAACAGCATGGACGGCATGATGCCATTTGTTTTGAAACACAACATCTTCCTGATAGCCCGAATCATCCTGAATATCCGACAACGATATTAAAACCGGGTGAACGCTATACATCCGAAACTATGTATCAATTTTCCGTGCAAGCAGCGCGTTGAATGCGCGTTGGATAGTGCTTCCCAAACGCGCTAAGGGTTGCTATAATGTGACCATGAGTTACGCTATCCAATTTGAACGCCGCATCAGCATGGCGCACCGCTTAATTGCTGGTGCAAGCGAAAAATGCGCCACACCGCACGGGCATAATGAATATATACGTGTATGGCTGCAACCTGAAAACCTCCCCTTGCTTGCCCCTTATAATATGGTGGCATCCTTTGAGGATTTGAAGCGTACATGGCATCGCTGGTTGGATGATGTGGTGGATCATGCCTTGCAGTTAAACCATACTGATCCATTGCTTAGTTATTTTCAGCAGCATGAACCGCAGCGACTTTCGCGCATCATGGTGACACCCTATGATCCCACCACGGAAATGACGTGCGCCTTATATGCGTGTAAATTGCAGGCATTGATTGCAGCCGAGGGCTTGCCTGTCACCCTCCATGCCTTAGAAGTGGAAGAAACGCCCACGAATAAGGTGCGCCTTGATGCACTTGCGCGCGATGCCACCATCATCATGTTACAACAACAACAAGGATGGTGGAATCGTGCAGACCTAAGCATGAATGATCTTTAGAAGTAGGCGAGGCGCGTTTTTTTTACCCACTGATTTATCCTTTGTTTACTAGAATTATGCTACTGCTAAATTAAGTATGTTGTGTTTTTTCGGGATGAACCATGAAGGATTTTTTTAATCGCATTAATATATCGCGCAAGTTTACGATTCTTGTCTTATGCGCGTCTGTGCTTGCTTCGGTGATTGCTACAACATGTAGCGTGTTACTCATCCGTTCGGATTTGACGGAGGAGGCAGAAGCAATACTCAAAACCGTGTCATCCATTAAACATAAAGAAATCACTCTTTATTTGGAGAAGATTCGCAATGATGTGATCAATAATGCCCAAAGCGAGCATGTGGAACATGCGGCGCAGCAATTTTCCGAGGCGTGGAGTGCCTTGAGCGTAGAGGGCGGACAAACAAAGATATTAAAAGACCTCTATATCAATAATGTTACCCTTTCAGAACCTTTGCCCATAGGCAAGAAAGATCAGCTTTATGATGCAAAAGACGGTTCGTCATACTCGCAGGTGCATAAAAAATATCATCCTTGGTTTCATCATTTTCTACAATCGAACGGTTATTATGATATTTTTATCTTTGATACGCATGGCAATCTTATTTATTCCGTGTTCAAAGAACCTGATTTTGCAACGAACATGATTTCGGGTGAATATAAAGATACCGATCTTGGGAAAGCATATCGCACCGCCATGGAGCTAGCCAAAGGGGAAGTCGCATTTTTTGAATTACAAGCCTATGCACCAAGCAATGGAGCAGCAGCAAGTTTTATTGCCACACCTATTTTTGATGGTGAACGCCGTATCGGGGTATTAGCCTATCAGATGCCCAATGGTAAGATTCAAGAAATGGTCGATCTTAGCAAGGATGCGGGTGTAACCACACAATCCTATCTTGTGGGAGGTGATGGGAAGTATCTGACGAATTTGAAACTCTCTGATGGAACATATAGTGATGATATGCTTAAGACAAAGGCAGATAAGCAAGTCACAGCATTGATTGAACAGGGAAAAAATGCTGAAATGATGGTGTTTGAAACGGTCAATAAAGCGGGGCATGATGCCATGGTAAGTGTGGCAGTTCTGGAAATTTTAGGGAAAAAATTTGGCTATGTCATTGAAAAAGAACGTGATGAGATTTTAGAGCCTATTGTCGATCTGCAAATTATTTCGTATACTATTGCGTTTGTTGTGGCGTTGGGCATTGCAGGCTTTGGGTATATGCAGGCAAATAATATTGCGCGCCCTCTCACAGACATAGGTGATGCCTATGATAAGTTGAATAATCATGAACTTGAACATGAGATTCCCCATACAGAGCGTCTGGATGAGGTTGGATTACTTGCGCGTTCAGCCGTGGTGTTCAAACGGCATATCCAAGAAAATATGGCGCAAGAAGAGAGCATGAAACAAGCGCAGCTTGATCTTGCCGATCGCTTTGAAGTGGAAATTAAGGGGTTTGTCTCTATGGTAGCAGAGGCGGCGGCGCAACTTGCTCATGCCGCGCAAGATGTGGCGACAACCGTTGGCAAAACTACAGATACATCGATGGGTGCATCCCATGCAGCGGAAGATACCGCACAAAATGTGCATTCTGTCGCACGAGCTGTAGAGCAACTTTCTTCCTCAGTGCGTGATATTTCTTCGCAAATGCAACGCTCGAATGATTTAGTGAATGAATCCGTGCGCCGCGCCGAAACAGCAGATGTTCATGCGCAATCGCTTAGTATTGCAACGAATAAGGTGCGTGAGGTGATAGAATTTATTTCTGAAATTGCAGGACAAATTAATTTGCTTGCTCTTAATGCCACCATCGAATCTGCACGTGCGGGTGAGGCTGGAAAAGGATTCGCAGTCGTAGCAAATGAGGTTAAAAGTCTTGCAAATCAAACGGATAAATCGATTGTTGATATTGCGCGTGTTATAGATGAAATGAATGGCGCATCGAATAATATCGTACATTCTCTTACGTCGATCAAAGATTCTATTCGTAATATTGATTCTTCTAGTCGATCCATTTCTAATTCCGTGCAGCAACAAATGCAGACAACCAACCTTATTGCCCAAAATATGCAAACCGCATCTGAAGGGACGGGGCTTATCAGTGAAGGCTTACATGAGGTGCGCGTTATGTCCGCAGAAGCAGATCAGTCTGCAGGGCAGATTCTGGACGCATCGCACCAGCTATCACGCCAAGCAGAACAGTTGAGCTTTCAAGTGGATTCATTCCTGCATAGGTTACGCAATGGAAATGGTGGAGGATAGCGGAAGCCATAGTAAACTTAAAAAAACACTTGCTTGATAAAAAAAAGAATGCTAACTATAGTATTCAAAGCGAGGAATCATGAACAAAACAGCTTTACTAGATCTTTTTGGAGAAACTCAACAGCCAGAAGAAACTATTAATCCGCACAAGTTAACGGGTTATCGTATTTACAATGCAGAGCAAAAACGCAGAACCAAACGTAATGATCTGCCTGAGCTGTATCCGGATCTACCAGAAGAAAAATATGATATTATATATGCAGATCCACCATGGGATTATGGCGGAAAATTGCAGTTTGATAAGTCTAGTGCAAAAGCTGAAAAAATGGATTGGGATAAAAACATTTTCATTAGTTCCGCAAACTTTAAGTACCCAACTTTGAAGATGGAACAATTAAAGAAAATACCACTACTTGAAATAGCAAAAGATGATTGTTTATTGTTTATGTGGGTTACTAATCCTCACCTCGCTCAAGGTATAGAACTTGGTCAACATTGGGGGTTTCAATACAAAACAGTTGCGTTTGTCTGGGATAAGATGATTCACAATCCAGGTAAATACACAATGTCGTATTGCGAAATGTGTTTGGTTTTTAAGCGAGGAAAAATTCCTTCTCCAAGAGGTACAAGAAATGAAAAGCAGTTGGTGCGCTCACCCAGAGGTGATCACAGCGTTAAGCCCCAAGAAATAAGAGATGCTATTCACAGAATGTTCCCTGAGCAGAAAAGAATTGAGTTGTTTGCAAGGTGTAACCCAAAAGACTGGGATGTGTGGGGACTTGATGTCAGAGAAGAGTTTGAGTAGAAAGCAAGTCTATTTTTCAAGAAGTGGTGAAATGCACTCATCAAAATGCTTAAAAAGCAAATCGGGATCGGGTGCTTTTCGCCAAAAGAAAAAATGATTGATGTGCTTCCCGTACCAGAATGTCACTTCTCGTACCCTGCAAGGGTCACGACTAATATCACCCAAAAAGACTGTCCAGAACGGTAAGGCAGGTTCTTGAATTCCGCTTTTTTCTCTAAGTGCAGCCGTAAGTCCTGGCGTAAAAAACTTACAAGATCTCTCATGAGCGTTGCCTCTGCCATCGGAGCGTTTTTTGCCTTCTATCCATCCATCTTGTCTCTTCACTTCAATGTAGATTGTTTTTCCAGTTTTTCCGTTCTTTATGGCGTAATCAGGAAATACACCATGTCTTGTTATTGGTTCGTTTGGGTTATAAATTTCTCTAATAACAGCCTCGGACAATGGAACGGTAACATAGATGTTTTGAAAATCTTTTGGCTTCGGAATAATCGAATATTCTGTTCCCTCGAATACTTTTGAGAAGCAATCAAAAAATGCATTTTCAGCTATAGTGGCATTATTGCCTCCATAGTCTTGCCATTTACGCCTAATTCTATTGTGGTCACTTCCCATCTATGATGCCCTTTAAAATGTCTATTAGATTGATTTCAAGAGCTACGGAAAACCTCACCAGTGTTAGTATAGTAATATTTTTCTCGCCACGTTCTACCATCCCGATATATGTACGATGCACGTTGGCGATTGCAGCTAACTCTTCCTGAGAAATAGCTCTCTCTAAGCGTAAATCTCTTATTCGCAGCCCTAACCTTTTCAGTATGTCTTTGTCATTCTTAGATTTCATAAGTCATTTCAAAATATCACATGATGACCATAGATCTACATACTATAGTTAGCTTTTTGCCTCTCGCTATGTATCTGAGTAAAATTTTCTCTGGAGAAAGATTTTTCCGTTTTTTTTACAATGGTGGAGCATAGCGGATTCGAACCGCTGACCTCTTCCATGCCATGGAAGCGCTCTACCAACTGAGCTAATGCCCCAACTAAGGCTAAGATATAGCACGTTTCGATAGGATGGTTCTTTTTCAAGAACACGCCTATCGAAAATTCGTGCTATATATTATGTATTTTATAGCGCGACCTCACGATAGGTAGGCTTATATAAATGTAACTAACCTATCGTGACGCGCTATATGCTCTTTTTTAGACTATTACGCCACGGAATGCAACTAGGATTTTATCCTTGCCCCCCACCCAATCATCTGCAGTTTTTCGTTGAAAAACCTTGATTCTTGGACTCCCCCGCAGGCGAGGGAGTAAACCATTCATATCTCATGAGGGGGGGGGATTTTACCCCATCTCGCTTACGGCATTCACGCCATTGCCTGATTTTCCATGCGTGTTGCGGGCGCGATCCGTAAGCGGGATAGCGTAATCCCCCGTGAAACAAGCATCACAAAATTGCGGAGAGGCATGATTGCGCTGCGCTTCGCCTGCTGCACGGTACAGCCCATCGATTGATAAGAATGCCAAGGAATCCGCCTCAATGAAGGCGCACATTTCGGCAATATCCATGCGTGAGGCAAGCAGTTGCTCACGCTCAGGTGTATCAACCCCATAATAGCATGAATGGGTCGAGGGCGGGCTTGCAATGCGCATATGCACTTCTTTTGCTCCAGCCGCACGCACCATGGCAACAATTTTGCGTGACGTCGTGCCACGCACAATGGAATCATCCACCAACACAACCCGCTTCCCTGCGATGCTTGCCACATTAGCATTATGCTTGAGTTTTACGCCAAGATTGCGGATTTTATCCGTCGGTTCGATGAAGGTACGCCCCACATAATGATTGCGGATAATGCCTAAATCAAATGGTATTTTCATTCCTTCCGCATAACCAATAGCAGCGGGTACGCCTGAATCTGGCACAGGCACGATGACATCCGCATCAATAGGTGCTTCTTTGGCTAGCTCATGCCCAATGGCTTTACGCACTTGATAGGTATTTAGCCCCTCAATGGTGCTATCAGGGCGAGCAAAATAGACATATTCAAAAATGCAAAAACGCTTGGAAACAGTCGGGAAGGGGCGGAATGATTGCACGCCATCCTCATCAATCACTACCATTTCCCCCGCTTCAATATCACGAACATATTGCGCCCCGATAATATCAAATGCACATGTTTCAGAGGCAAGCACATACGCACCATCAAGATGCCCAAGCACTAGGGGGCGCACACCATATGGATCACGCACACCGATTAGTTCTTTATCCGTCAATACCACCAAGGAATACGCACCTTGAAGATGCGACAAAGCATCGACAATGCGTTCTTTAGCACTTTGTTTGATGCTGATAGCAATAAGATGGACAATCACCTCAGTGTCAGAGGTGGATTGAAACAAACATCCGCGTGATTTCAATTCTTCACGCAACATATAGGCATTGGTAAGGTTGCCATTATGCGCTAAGGAAAGCCCACCAAAATGATATTCAGCATAAAGCGGTTGCACATTGCGCAACATGGGTGCGCCTGAGGTAGAATAGCGATTATGCCCAATAGCAGAACTGCCCTTGAGGCGTTCAATAATGGATGGATGGTTGAAGGTATCCCCTACCAAGCCAAGGGCGCGATGGCTGTAAAACTGCCCGCCATGGGTTGATACAATCCCTGCTGCTTCTTGCCCGCGATGCTGCAAAGCGTGTAGCCCTAATGCGACATGGGCTGCGGCATTCTCCGCACCAAATACGCCAAAGACTCCACATTCTTCTTGAAATTTATCCGCATCTTCACGCTGTATTGCCTGCATCGGAAAGTCATCGGAGGAGGAAAAAGAATGCATCATAAGAATATAAACGTACCGGACAATGTGGAATGGCGCGCTCGGCAGGACTTGAACCTGCAACCTTCAGATTAGAAGTCAGATGCTCTATCCTATTGAGCTACGAGCGCACACACAAGAGCATATAGCATGAAGTCGTGCATCCGTCTAGTGGTTTTTATGATTCAAGGCACGCAACGCTTTGTCGTGCGAGTGCTTCAATGCGCCCCCAATCCTGTGATTGCATGGCATCTTTCGGGGTTAGCCATGATCCGCCAATGGCAAATACATTCAGAAGTTCCGCATATTCTTTGAGATTGCTAAGATCAATACCGCCTGTTGGGCAGAATCTGATATGTGGAAATACTGAGTGAAATTGTTTTAGCATTGGTACGCCACCAGAGAGTGACGCAGGGAAGAACTTCAAATGTGTTGCACCATATTCTATGGCGTGCATGATTTGTGAGGCATTGGTTACGCCAGCAAGCCATGTGACATCGGTGCGGTGCGCATGATCGGCGAGGCGCGCCGTGAATCCGGGGCTTACCTGAAATTGCGCCCCTGCATTGCGTGCTGCATCCATCTGTTGCGGTGTGGTGATTGTGCCTGCACCGACAATAATGTTGGGCACATCACGTGCAACGCGTTCAATCGCATAAAGCCCCGCTTCGGTGCGTAGCGTAATCTCAATGGAGGTGATACCTCCTGCATAGAGCGCACGTGCTAACGGTACAGCATCAGCAGCATCATCCAGTACAACCACAGGAATAGGATTTTTTTTGGGAAATAACTCGTGAATCAGTGTCATAATTAGCCTCTAACGTAATAATGCCGCAGCACCAATCAGTGCATTACGGCTATGGGAAAGCATCATAAAAGTAGGAATCATTTTCACATAATCATGAAAGCGTCCCTTAGCCTCAAAACGGGTGCGAAATGGGCTGGTTTCAAATAATTCTTCTAGTTGTGGCGCAACGCCACCGCCAATATAGACCCCGCCAAACGCCCCAAGAATCATCGCTTGTGATCCTGCAAAGCTACCAAGCATACCACAGAAAAGATGAATCGTATCATAGCATACCCCCCCATGTTCCATCTTGGCGCGCCATGCAATTTCTTCGGCTTTTAGACGTTCGCGTGGTTTACCGTGGAGTTGTAAACGTACCTCATGCAGGTAGCTTAGCCCTGAACCACTAACAAAATCCTCAACGCGCACATGCCCTAATTCTCCGCGTGCGATGCGGAACAGTTCAATTTCTTCATCCGTAAAAGGTGAGAAATCAATATTGCCACCTTCGCCTTGCAGAGCAATCCAGCGATCACCCTGTGGTAAAAGCCCTGATACGCCAAGCCCTGTGCCAGGTCCAAGGACGCTTATCGGCATATGAGGAATGGCAGTACCATTACCAATCTGTTTGATGTTTTGGGGGGCAAGATGCGGTACGGACATTGCCATGGCGGTAAAATCATTTTTGAGCAACAGACGCTTCCATGCAAAACGTTGCTGATATTCCTCGCGTGAGAATTCCCATGCAATATTGGTGAGTTTAACGCGGTCATGTTGAATGGGTCCTGCTACGGCTAAACATGCCTCAATAGGTTGTTCGCCCACTTCTTTGAGGTAATGTTCAATGACATCCGCAAGGCTTGCAAATTCTTTGTTGGGATATTTGCGCGGTTCATAAAGTTCAATCTCAGATGTTTTACACAAAGCAAAACGTGAGTTCGTTCCTCCAATATCCGCCACTAATGCATAGGTCATAGATGCTCTCTTATAAATCTTCAGCTAATGGTACGATGAAACTTGCGCCTTGCTCTGCTTCGGTGGAAGCAGCGCGGGCAGAATGGAACAACATGCGTCCAAATAAATAGGGTTCTTTTTGGGTGTCAATGGCTGTGACGCTGCGCCGTTCCCACTCATCCGCATCCACCAACGCTTCCAGCACGCCATGCACCGCATCAACGCGGATCATATCGCCATCGCGTACCTTGCCAAGCAATCCGCCTGATGCTACTTCGGGGGAGACGTGGATCGCCGCAGGGACTTTGCCCGATGCGCCCGACATACGCCCATCAGTGACTAATGCCACCTTAAAGCCCATATTTTGCAATACGCCAAGCGGAGGAGTGAGTTTGTGTAATTCGGGCATACCATTTGCCTTTGGTCCTTGCCCAATGACAACCGCTACCATATCACCACCTAATTCACCTTTTTTGAAGGCATCATGCAACGCTTCTTGTGAAGTAAACACCCGTGCAGGGGCTTCCACCACATAATGTTCAGGTTTCAAGGCGGAGGTTTTGATCACTGCCCGCCCTAAATTACCTTGCAATAATTTCGTGCCACCATCGGGGCTGAACGGGTTGGCAGGATCACGCACGACATCTTCATTTTGTGAGGCAGCAACACATGCCCCCCACTGAATCGCACCATTGCTTGCATCGCGTGTGCCTTCCACACAATAAGAGTGCATTCCTTTGCCCATAATAGTGGTGACATCATCATGCATCAAGCCATGATTGAGTAGGCTTTGCACCAATACAGGAATACCACCCGCCTGATGAAAATGATTCACATCCGCTTCACCATTGGGATAAATACGGCAGAGCAGTGGGATGATGTTGGAGAGTTCATCAAAATCTGTCCAGTTAATGAGAATCCCCGCTGCACGCGCAATCGCAATCAAATGAATCGTATGATTGGTTGATCCCCCTGTTGCCAGCAAGCCAATAATTGCATTGACAATCGCTTTTTCATCAACGATCTCATACATAGGGCGGTAGCTATCGGATAAAATAGTGTGGTTTAACACGGTACGCGTTGCTTCACGGGTGAAGGCATCACGCAAGGGAGTATTCGGATTGACAAAAGATGATCCCGGAAGTTGCAAGCCCATCATTTCGACCAACATCTGATTGCTGTTCGCTGTGCCGTAGAAGGTACATGTGCCAGCCGAGTGATAGGAAGCAGATTCTGCTTCGAGCAAGCCTTCTTTGCCTATTTCGCCTTTCGCGTATAATTCACGAATGCGTACTTTTTCTTTATTAGGCAAACCAGAAGGCATTGGCCCAGCGGGAACAAAAACCACAGGAAGATAGCCATAATGCAGCGCACCGATCAGCATTCCCGGAACGATTTTATCACATAGCCCCAAGCACATCGCGGCATCAAACATATTATGGGATAAGGCAACCACAGTTGAGAGCGCGATCACATCACGGCTGAATAAGGAAAATTCCATCCCCACTTGCCCTTGCGTTACGCCATCGCACATCGCAGGTGTTGCCCCTGCGACTTGCGCCACCGCACCTTGTGTGCGGGCTTCATCCTTAATCACATCGGGGAAGTCTTTATAGGGCTGATGGGCGGAGAGCATATCATTATACGCCGTAAGAATCCCGATATTGGCAGTAGGACCTTTGAGCTTTTCTTTATCATGCGTATCACATGCAGCAAAGCCATGGGCAAGATTCCCGCACGACAACGCTTCACGGAAAGGGGAGCGTGCGCCTGCTTGTTTCATCGCTTCAAGATAGATGGCGCGTGTGCGTGCGCTGCGTTCGGTAATGCGTTTGGTAACGGCACTAATAGTGGTATGTGTCATGATTTTGCCCAATAAATGGTTGGTTTATGTGTAGGGTGGAGCAAGAAATAACGGATAGGCATCGCCCCAATATCCTCATCATTGAGGGCGTGAAGCAGCACTTCATATTTGCTCTGCCCGACTAAGTGCAATAAGAGGTGACGTGTTTTGGCAAGGCGGGAAGCACTGAGCGTGACGCGCTGCGCAGGAGGTTTTGGGGAGTCGTTGATTGCCATGCAATGCGGGGCATCATGTGCCAAAGAAGGAACAAGGGCAGGATGACGCGGAAATAAAGATGCCGTATGCCCATCTTCTCCCATGCCTAAAATCACGACATCAAAGGCATCAGGAAAGTTTAGATGCATGGATGCGTCAATACGGTATGCACCTTCTTCTACGGTTTCATCTGCATGGGTTGGGGCAAGAGAAAAAATATGCTTAGCGTTGGTGATATGATGACGCACTAAGCCTTCATTGCTTTGGGCATCATCCAGCATGACCCAGCGTTCATCGGCAACCAGCACCGTGATATAATCCCACGGGAGATCCGCATGGTTGAGTGCGTGAAAAAAGGGAACGGGCGTAGAACCTCCTGATACAACAAGGCTAGCACGCCCGCGTACCAGTACGGCTTCACGGAGCATAAAAACAACGTCTTGCGCCAGTGCTTCGGCACAAGAAGTTGCAGAATCGTGGGTATGCACTGTCATGTCAGTGTGTGTCATTGTGTCATGTTCCATAATTATTTGATACCCTTACTAATTTTATGCCAAGCGCGCCCATCACGTGCCAATAATAACGCTGCATGTTCTGGTCCTTCACTGCCTGCAGGATAGGGAATTACTTTTTGCGCACCATTTTTCCAGCCATCCAACAAGGTTTCAATCCATAACCACGCCGCTTCGACTTCATCACTACGCATGAACAAGGTTTGATTGCCACGGACAACATCCATCAGTAAGCGTTCATAGGCATCGGGGTAGCGTTCTTCAAACTCTTCCGTGAGGCTTAAATTGAGTTTCACAGGCTTGAAGCGGTAGCCACCGGGGCCGGGGATTTTTGTCATCATCTGGAACTGAATATATTCATCGGGTTGCAGACGGATAACCAAACGGTTGCAGACATCATCAGGACGATCCGCAAAAATGTGATGTGGTACTTCTTTGAATTGTACGACAATCTCAGAATAACGCTTTGTCATGGATTTGCCCGTGCGCACATAAAAAGGTACACCTGCCCAACGCCAATTATCCACATGTGCTTTGAAGGCTACAAAAGTTTCGGTATCAGAATCAGCAATACCCATTTCGTGCGTGTAATCATCGATCTGTTTGCCACCAATGCTACCCGCTTTATATTGCCCGCGCACGGAATCTAGCCCAGCGGTTGCCGTGCTGAACGGACGAAGAGCGCGCAGCACTTTCAGTTTTTCATCGCGGATAGCATCAGGGGTGACATCGTTAGGTGGCTCCATCGCAATCAAGCATAAAAGCTGCAAGAGGTGGTTCTGCACCATATCACGCAACGCTCCTGCCTCATCATAATAGGCGTGGCGGTTCTCAAGCCCTGTGCTTTCGGCAACGGTAATCTGCACATGATCCACAACATCACCATTCCATAGACGATGAAAGACATTATTCGTAAAGCGCAATACCATAAGATTCTGCACTGTCTCTTTGCCTAAATAATGATCAATGCGATAAATCTGTTGTTCGGTAAAGAAGCGCAACACGCTCTCATTAATGGCGCGGAATGAATCTAAGCCATAGCCAATAGGTTTTTCTAAGACAACGCGTGAGTCCGCCGTGGTGACTCCTGCATCATGCAGTTTTTCGCAAATATCGCCGTAAATATCCGCAGGTGTTGCCAAATAAAACATGCGTTGTGGGCGTGCATTCTTATCCAAAATCGCAGCAAGGCTTTTGAAATCCTCGATTTTTTTTGCATCCAAAGAATGGTAGAAAACGCGTTGCGCTAAGAATGCATAGTCTTTTTCGTTCAACTCATGTTCAGGGATGAAGGTTTCGCACGCCTCACGCAAGAAGTGCTGATGCTCCGCCTCCGTCTTTTGCGCCCTACCAAGGATGATGATACGAGAACTATCGGGAAGTTGCCCCTCACGCAAGCGATGATAAAAAGCAGGAAGAATCTTGCGTTTTGATAAATCACCCGTGCCACCAAACACAATAATATCGGTGGGTTGTAATTCCTGCCATTGACTCATAAATCATACCTTACTGCTTCACATGCTAAAAACAGGGGTACTTTCGCGCAAAACACAGCATTTGTCAATCATAAGATGAATGAGATGCGTAGATATCAGCGTTATCAGCGTTGTGGAGCTACCTTAGCAGGATTATTAGCAGGAGCATTTGCCACCGCAGGAGCGGGAGTATTCGCAACGGCAGGTGTTGTCGTGGGAGTGGCTGGCGCATTTGCGGGAGCAGCCGCCCCAGTGACCTGTTGCGTGCGTAGATTGCTTGCTGCTGCAAGGGCTTCTTGTTGCGCTTGCGGGTTTAGGGCTTGCGGTGATGTGGTTTGCGCGGGAGGGGTGAGAGTGCCACCGATATTACTTGCAGCAAATTGTCCTTCCTGATTCTGCCCCATGCCAAACATGGATAAGATACCGAACAACATGCTGAATAATGTTCCCATCTCTGGTCCCATCATTTTGGATATTTCTGTAAAGAAGCTCATATCCTGCTGTTGTTGCGCAGGGAGCGTGCCGCTTTGTGCTTGTTGCACTGTGGTGGTAGCGACATTGGTTTTTTTATTATAGGATTGATCAATGAGTTGTTTTGCTTGCGAAACATTGAGTGCGCCAAGATTTTGCGGTGCTGCAACGCCCGTTTCTTTAAGCATTGCTTCAAAAGCCTTGAGTGATTCTGGGCGCATTCCCGGCACTTGCGATAACGGCGTTGCATCGGGAGCGGTCAATAGCCCGATCGCAGCACGAGGTCCAATTTCCATCCCAAGCATCCATGTTGTGGGGGTGATGGGAACATTTGCCTGTTCATAGAGTGCTTGCGTGCGCTTTTGCAAGTCGTTCATTGCATCTTGCATTTGCTTAGGATTGGTAATTTTGCGCTCGTTATATTGTTTCGCAATCTGAGAGAGTTTCTGTCCGAATGCATCA
Source organism: Alphaproteobacteria bacterium (assembly GCA_004292675.1). Classification (GTDB taxonomy): domain Bacteria; phylum Pseudomonadota; class Alphaproteobacteria; order Rickettsiales; family UBA998; genus RDZH01. The sequence goes on from RDXO01000013.1 coordinate 50,401, forward strand.
TTGGCGGCGGTGAAATCGCTCGCAATGACGTTGATCTCTTGCGGAAGGGTGATGCCTGCACTCGCCGCTGCGGCAGTCGTATTGAGCAATACGGGATCGTTTTTGTATTTTTCAAAGCGTTGAATGCGGTCTTCTAAACCATTATGCCCGCCATTAATTTGCTTGGTAACACGTGCGACATCCCCCGATCTGGCTGCTTCTGGGCTAACACGTTCTTTCCAATATTCAACAGCAATAATCCCTGCAAGTTGTGGATGCTTTGCAAGATCAGGGTTTTTGATCAACATGTCGGGTGACGGCTCAAACCCAAGGCTTTTGATTAAGCCTGCATGGTTTGCTGCAAGTTTTGCACCAAAATGCTCATAGTTGGCGCGCCCTGTAAGCTGGATATAACCACGCCCTGCAAAGCGAGGGCCATCCCCCGGTTGAGTGTTGCCAAGGTCTTGTCGCCCATTATATTGAGAAAGATAAGCCTCATCTCCAATTTCTTTATCATATTGGAATCCACCCGATTCATGGGACATTTGTGCCGTGAACATGGCAAGTTCAGTTTTATCGGTAATACCCGCTTGTTTTGCAATGGAAATCAGCGTTTTTGCATTATACTCAGGAGGAGGTGCCATAATATAGTCTCGTGACAAAGTTTATTTATACTATCATATATAGCACCTTTTTATTAGTATGTGTGTGACAATTCTGTGAAAATACTAAAAAATACGCGGTTCTTTTTTAATATGGTGCATTGCGGATATTCTGTCTTTTTGTCATCATTTTGTCATAGAACTACTTTACAATAGAGGAAATGACTCGTGACATCGTCATGTGTTTTCTGTGCAACCTGTCGCTAGTGGGGGAATCCCGTTCATTCAACGGATATAAATCATAATGACTAAAGTCAATTACACCGATCATCCATTTAGCCCGAATGATAAGCTGAAAAGCACGCAAAATTTCAATCCGAAGGAGGATGTGAAGGTCATTGATGGTGTGCATTATTTTCCTACTGATTTGCTGACGGATGAACAGCATCAGGTGAATAAATTGCCCAATGAAGTGTGGGGCGATTATACGGAAAGCATTGAAGGGCTTATTGCGCGTACGGAGCGTATGTATGAGCGCCCGCTGGCGAGTTTGAACCGTTCTGAAGTGCCACTGGGACTCAAAGAAATGGCAATCGAATGTGCGGGGGGGTTTCTGGCTGCGGCACTTCCCTATGTGTTTGTGAATAAAATGTTTCATGGCAATCCTGCGCTTCATGATTATGCGGAAGTTGCAACGCATATCGCTGCGGGTACTTCCTTTGTGGGTGGCTTGCATCTGACATCACAGTTTTTGCATGGGGCGCATGGAATAGAAGAATCTTCTGAAGCAGAAGAAATGTTGAAGCAGGCGCGCAATCAGGCAAAGAAAACGGGAGCTGAGATTATTAAATGGGCGGAACATAACCCGCATCATGAGATTACTGAGCTGCAAGATAAGTTCGATACTATGGTTCGCTCCTATGAAGAGGCGATTCAAACCACCAAACAATCCATGGAACATGTGCCTTTTTGGAAGGTGGCGGGTACGGAGATGTTGGCAGGCTTGGCAGGTGCGGGGTTAGGCGCGGCTACCTACATCATAGGAAAAACGATGCTAAATGGGCAAGATCATGGTGGCTTGCTTCAGATGAGTACGTTTCTCACAACGGCGGGTATGATTGCAGCGACGCACGCGACAGCCGAAATAATGCGTCCGCAGCATGTGAATACAACCTCCCAAAATACGGCGGATAAAACATTTGAAGCACGTGATTTAGGTCGTGAAATCTATGCCGACGCTTTTGGGTTGCGCCATGATCCTACAATAACGCAAGATGATCATAAGATCGCGCCCGCGCCAGAGCAGATGATTAATGCGCCGATGCCTGATTTTGTTGTGGATAGTTCGACATCTCAGTTGCACGGAGTGGCAGCACCGCAGCCTGCTGTAGCCGTAGCGCGTTCGTGACATGCGATACGAAAAATCATGGCATAGTGCATAAAATGCTTGCATTGCTGTATGAGGTGGTGTAATGAACGAAGTTCTATATTTTAAGAATATCACTTACAGAGTATTGTATTATGGAAACGGCATATATTTTTGAAGGTCAATCGCGTACCAACACAGGCACAGGTGCAGCGCGTGCATTGCGTAATGTGGGGCAAGTGCCTTCCGTGCTTTACGGAGAAGGGCAAGAACCTGTACATTTTGCTGTTGCGCATAAAGAAGTGTTGCGTGAATATCTCAAAGGCGGTTTTTTTGGTAAAATCGTGACGCTGAACATTGAAGGAAAGAAAATCTTGAGTGTTCCACGTGATGTGCAACTGCACCCTGTGACGGATCAAGTGTTGCATGTCGACTTCCAACAAGTGTCCGAAGAAGGTAAAGTGCGTGTGCGTGTTCCTGTGCGCTTCACTAACACGGATCGTTGCATTGGTATTCGTCGTGGTGGTGCATTTAACGTTGTGCGCCGTAGCATTGAGATGATCTGCCCCGTGGCGGAAGTGCCTGAGGCGATCTATATTGATACAAAAGATATGAACATTGGTGATTCTGTTCACATTGACCAAGTGACGATCCCAGAAGGTGCAAAATTGACGATTGCGCGTAACTTTACGATTGTTGCCGTTGCAGGGCGTGTAAGCCGTACTGCGAAAGAAGAAGAAGCCAACGCGTAGTATTATATACCCATTTCACTTCAGGGAGTTGAGTCCTTGAAGTTGAAATTAAGGGTATATCTTAGTAAAAATACTCATCGTTTCCACATTTAGATGCTACACATTTTCATGTGCGATGAGTATAGGTTGAACGAGCAATGAAATTGCTTGGTAGCACGATTCGTGTCTTAAAGAAGATAAGAATCGTGCTTTCTTTTATGGTGAAGGTGCTGTGCTTTATTGCTGGTGTTGAACGGGTGATGCGATGTTAAGAGCGATCTATGTGGTTGTTGGTTGGATTGGGTAATATCGGAGCGCAATATGAACGCACGCGGCATAATGCAGGTTTTATGGCACTCGATGCTATGATTCAGCATTATGGTGTGCAGGATATGGGTAAAAAATTTCATGCCCAGACCTATAAAGGGATGATTGACGGAGTCGCGGTAATCGCTTTGAAGCCCCATACTCTGATGAATCGTTCGGGGATTAGTGTGGGTGAAGCGGCTGCTTTTTTCAAAATACCGCCAGCGCAGGTGATTATCATCCATGATGATTTGGATTTAGCCTTAGCGAAAATGCGGGTAAAATGTGGCGGAGGGCATGGCGGGCATAATGGACTTAAAGATGTGGATCGTGTCTTGGGGCGTGATTATTGGCGTGTGCGTGTAGGTATTGATCGCCCCAACCATGCGGGGCAGGTGACAAGCTACGTGCTGAGTCCGTTTACCGCAGAAGAACAGCAGAAAATCAATGATGTCAGTGACGCATTAGCGCGCACATTGCCATGGTTACTGCACGGGCAAGCAGAACGGATGATGACGGATGTTGCGCGTATGATGCAGGATGCAACCCCATGACATCGATGCCACGTATTTTAATTGTCGCAGGTTCAGATTCAGGCGGTGGCGCAGGGATTCAAGCGGATATTAAGACGATCACGGCATTGGGTGGCTATGCGATGACGGCGATCACCGCCATTACGGTGCAGAATACCTTAGGCGTGCATGGCGTGCATGTGATTCCGCCCGAAATTATTGCCCAGCAAATGCAGGTGGTGATTGAAGATATTGGCGTAGATATTATCAAATTAGGGATGCTTGGCGATGTTGCAACCATTCATGCGATTGCAGATGTGCTTGAACATGATACACATATTCCCGTGATTCTTGATCCTGTGATGACGGCAAAAGGTGGTGCGCGCTTATTGCAGCAACACGCCTTGGATGCTTTGAAGGCGCGTTTAATCCCACGTGCAACACTCATCACGCCTAATCTTCCTGAAGCGGAGCAGCTATTAGCGTGTGCGATCACCAGCGTGCAGCATATGCGCGAAGCTGCAAAAAAGGTGCATGATGCATATGGTTGTGCTGTGTTGATGAAGGGTGGACACGGGGAAGGTGCGCAGATTGTGAATCTGTTGCACACGGGTGATGGAAGTTATGCGATGCACTCGCAACGCATTGATACGCCACACACGCACGGAACGGGCTGTACCATGGCTTCTGCTATTGCACTACGCTATGGATTGGGGGATGATCTCTATCATGCGTGCCTTTTTGCGCAACATTATGTGCATGGCGCGATTGTTCGTGCGCCACATTTTGGCGGAGGGCATGGACCGCTGCATCATGGATGGTGCATTGAACAAAAACTATCGTAATACTATAGAAAATTTACGCAAATCATGTTATATATGTAGTCGTGACGTGAGGGAGCGAATGGATAAAACAAATTATGGATGGAAAAGCATCATGAAAAAAGTGACGATAGGAAGCGTTGCTCTGATGCTGATGGGCGCAGTCGCGCTTGTGGCGTTTTACAGCTATTTTGAATATCAATCCTATCATATTGCAAAACAACACCATCTTGCGCCTCAGGATGTGAATTCGATAAAACATGCCTATACGGCAGCCTTGGTATATCGCGCCTTGCGTGGGGCGGGGCTTTCTTCGCATCGTGCAACTCAAACAACGCTTTCTTTTGGTATGGTGAATGAATATTTTGAGCGCGTGGTGAAATATCACCAACCCGATAGCATGAAAGAGATCATGAAAGATATGTATAATAATCATGCAGGCGTGGTGGCAATGCGTTGGCACGAGCAACATCATATCCCTACCCATCCCTATTATGCATCCGTGGAAGCCATTATAGGGCGGATGGTAAAGCATCATGTAGTGCTTGCGACTGAATCGGATGTGCATGAACGGCATCATGAAGCATCGTCCATTCCCGCTGCGCATCGATGGGCGCAACAACAACAACTTCCGATTATGAAGCATGTGCATCGTGCCTTGATGATCCCTAAACGTAGCCTTGCCCATGAGGAAAAAATCGTGAGTAAACCTGCATCCTAAGAACCTGCTTGCATGATAGATGAAATCATTCTACAAGCGTAGAAAAGGAGATTTCATGCGATTAATTGATGAACCCATGCAGGGATTAAAAGTGATTGGGCTACAGGTGCATGGTGATGCACGTGGTTTTTTTGTGGAACGCTATCATCGCCAAAAATTGGCGGATATTGGTATTGATGCGGAGTTTGTGCAGGATAATCATTCGCGCTCTGCACCGAATATTTTACGTGGTTTGCATTATCAACATACGCCACCGCAAGGGAAATTGGTTGGTGTTACGCGTGGGCGGGTGCTGGATGTGGCGGTGGATATTCGCCCACATTCCCCGACCTATGGGAAGCATCATGCGGTGGAATTATCAGGAGAAAATGGCGTGCTGTTCTGGATTCCTGCAGGATTTGCCCATGGATTTGCCGTGCTGGGGGATGAACCTGCCGATATGCTGTATAAGGTGAGCGGACTCTATGACCCGCAAGGGGAGGGTGGCATACGCTATGATGATCCTGACTTGGCAATCGATTGGGGGATACGTGATCCGCTGATTTCCGCACGCGATCAGGGATTAATATCGTTTGCAGACTACCGCGCCAACCCTGCACCGTGGAAGGGGAGTAACTAATAATGATACAATTAAAGCAACGTACATTTGAATCGATGCAACTGGAAAATCCATCCTACCTAGACTCTGAACTTATTACGTATATCGGAAACAAGCGTAGTTTGCTGCCCTTCATTAGTAAGGGGGTTGATCTAGTCAAGCATCGCCTTGGAAAAGATCGCCTCAAGTTTCTTGACCTTTTTGCAGGAAGTGGTGTGGTATCTCGTTTCATGAAAATGCACAGCGAACGTATGGTATGTAATGATCTGGAAGATTATTGTTCTATAATAAATACGTGTTATCTTTCGAATAGTTCAGAGTATGATCACGAGGAATTACGCTATCATTTGGATTGCTTGCACGATGCAATCTCACGAGATTGGCGACGAGGTTTTATTGCAGAACTCTACGCACCGCAAAGTGACGCTGATATTAGAGAAGGTGAGCGGGTATTTTATACCCGTGCTAATGCCGAATTTATTGATACGGCACGGCAGCATATTGAGAATATACCCGAACCTATCAGAATGTTCTATTTAGCCCCGCTTCTTGTGCAAGCATCCATTCATAATAATACGGCAGGGGTGTTCAAAGGTTTTTACAAAAATCGTCAAGGAATAGGTGCGTTTGGTGGTGAAGGAGCGCACGCCCTCAGCCGTATTCTTGGGGCGATCACGCTGCAACTTCCGACTCTTTCCAATTTTGAAACCTCCGTGAGCATCACACAACAAGATGCCGTAGCGTTTGCACGCGAACAGACGGAGTCTTTTGACCTTGTCTATATGGATCCTCCGTATAATCAGCACCCATATGGATCGAACTATTTCATGCTCAACCTTATTGCGAACTATAAGCAACCCACTTCATGCAGCAGAGTCAGTGGTATCCCTGATGATTGGAATCGCAGCCCTTTTAACAAACCGAATAGTGCTAAAGATGCTTTATTTTCGATTATTTCAAACTTAAACGCTACGTTTTTTCTAATTTCCTATAACAGCGAAGGCTTTATAAAAAAGGATGAGTTCATTTCTGGGCTTGAGCATATGGGGAATCTTAGTACGCTGGAAACTCGCTACAATACATACAGAGGAAGTCGTAATTTAGATGGTAGAAATCCCTATGTAACAGAATATTTGTTTCTATTAGAAAAAAAAGGCTGAGTTATGTCAAAAAAAGATGATCTTAGGAAGCAGCGTGCTGGTACTATTATTAATGTAATATCGAACGTGCAGGAAAAAGAGCTTAATGTTGCTATAGAGCGTATTGTGATCGCACTGAAGGATAAGTTTCCTAGTATAGAATTAAGGTTTGAACGTCAGTGGTTTTTACGTGATGTCGTGGATTTACTTAGAAAAAAGTTCCCTGAAGTTGATTTTATGTATTATCATCAAAACTCATCGATGAAACCCGATGGAGGTATTTTAAGTATTTGTGGAAATGATGGTCAGACTTTTCCTATATTAATTACGGAAAAAAAGAATCAAGGCACTAATGACATTAGAGCTTTGGAAGGAAAATCAAAGCAAGCCAAAGGGAATGCGATTGAACGTCTTGGAAAGAATGTAATCGGTTTTAGAGCAGCACTCTTACATGAAGCAATATTCCCTTTTGTGTGTTTTGGTGATGGGTGCGATTTTAGTGATGACTCTAGTATCCTTGATAGGGTTGTGACGATTGCAATGTTTGGAAAATTAAACCATGAGTATCTTCATGATATTGATGGTAAATTCAATAGAGGTTCATTCTATTTTCGAGTTGAGCGTTGGACGGCAGATGAAATGTTTGAAATCGGTCTGGCGATTGCGACGAAGAGCGTTTTTTATTACTATTCAAAATATGGTGAAGAGAGTTTTCAAAATTTATCCTAATAACCCAGCCCCCATGCATAAAATGAATCTGCTATCAAATAACCTGATAATCTTCAATTAAATATCTATGAGTTCGCCAAGTCCTTCCGTTGTAATAAGCATCGTCACCTATCATAGCGATCTGGAGGATGTATGCGCTGCCATCGCTTCGGTGCAATCGCAAAAGCTAGCCACACATCTGATGATTGCCGATAATGATTCGGGGGCAGAGTACCAAGAGGCATTGCAATCCATCATCCCAAAGGATGCAACCTTCCTTGAACTTCCACGCAATGGGGGGTTTGGCTATGGGCATAATCAGGTGATGCTACGCGCTCCCGCCTCGGATTATCTGCTCATCCTCAACCCTGATGTGGTGCTGCACAAAGGGAGTCTTGCCACTATGATCGCTTTCCTAGAAGCGCATCCTGAAGTAGGCATGGTCGCACCAAAAGTATTTTATCCTGATGAATCGTTGCAACCGCTCAATAAAATTCATCCCAATGTGCTGGATTTAGCACTACGCTTGTTCGCTCCGGCTATGATTACCCGCCTTCCTTGGGTGAAACGTCGCTTGGAACGCTATGCTATGATCGATAAGGGGTATGATAATGCCTATTCTGTGCCGTTTGCAAGTGGTTGTTGCCTATGCATTAGGCGTGATGTGATGCTGCGTCTTGGTGGCTTTGATGAAGGCTTTTTCCTCTATTTTGAAGATGCAGATTTAAGCCGTAGGGTGCATGAATTGGCGGATGTATGGTTTGTGCCGAGTGCGCATATTACCCATCGTTGGCAACGTGGTTCGCGTTCAAGCAAAAAATTATTATGGATTATGCTGCAATCAGCATGGCGTTATTTTATGAAATGGGGTGTGCAACTTGTGTAATTCTGATTGCGTATTGATAATAGATGCGTTATAGTTGTGCGCCATAAACGTTAGTATAAGGAGCATTGTTCTATGCCTATTGAACTTCCAGAAGGATATAAGCCATCTGAATCAGAAGAATATATGAACCCAATGCAGCTTGAATATTTCAAGCGTAAACTTGTTGCATGGCGGGATGATCTTTTGAAAGAGTCACGCGATACTATGGAGCATTTGCGTGAAGAAAATTGGCATGAGGCGGATATTGCGGATCGTGCATCATTGGAGACGGAAGCAGGCGTAGAGCTTCGTACCCGTAATCGCTATTTGAAGCTGATCGCAAAAATTGATCAAGCCTTGCGCCGTATTGAAAAAGGTGAATATGGCTATTGCGAAGAAACAGATGAACCGATTGGGCTCCGTCGTTTGGAAGCACGCCCTGTGGCAACGCTCACCATCGAAGCGCAAGAACGTCATGAAAAAATGGAACGTCAATATAGCGATGATGATTGATTGTTCATGATTATTCTGGATCATTATTGCGGGCGAACGGTTGCGGTGCTGGGGCTTGGTGCTTCAGGTGTAGCAACTGTGCAAGCATTGCTCGCGGGTGGTGCGCATGTGGTGGCATGGGATGATAACGCTGATGGAGCATCCCTATCGATTGCCTTGACGCATTATGAGGCATGGCCGTGGGAAGAATTAGAAGCTATTGTTATTAGCCCCGGTGTGCCGTTGCATCATCCTGTGCCACATCCTGCCGTGACGCTTGCTCATGGCCATGGTGTGCGCATTACCTCAGATATTACATTGCTGATGGAGGCGTGCGCACAAGCCCAATATATTGGGATTACGGGAACGAATGGTAAATCTACCACCACAGCATTGATGGCGCATTGCCTGCGTGCCATGGGAGCGAATGTGCAGTGCGGTGGCAATATTGGCGTGCCTGCCTTAGCCTTGCAACCGTTGGATGCTGATGGCATTTATGTTTTGGAGCTTTCCTCCTATCAGTTGGATAGTATGGATTCGGGCGTTCTGGATATTGCGTGTCTGACAAACATTACCCCCGACCATATTGATCGGCACGGGTGCATGGATGGTTATGTTCATGCGAAAGAACGTATTTTCCGTGGGCAGCATCCACAAGTACATGCCGCGATTATTGCGATTGACGATGAACATACGCGCCACATTGCACAGCATCGCCCTCATGCCATTACTGTTTCTGCCTATGGTGCTTCTGGGGCAGCATGGAAAATGGAGGGAGAAGAACTCATCGATGCGCGATCAGGGGAGGGAGAATCCTATGATCTCAGCGTTATCCTATCCTTAGTTGGGGCGCATAATCATCAAAATGCGTTGATTGTGATAGCGGCGTGTGTGAGTGCTGGTTTTGATCCCGGAATGATTTATGATGCCATGCAATCTTTCGGAGGGTTGGCGCATCGTATGGAGCGCGTGCGCACCGTAGATTGCGTGCTGTGCGTCAATGACAGCAAAGCGACGAATGCGGATGCTGCTGCAAAATCTTTGGGTTCGTATGACAATATTTATTGGATTGTCGGTGGTGTTGCCAAAGCTGGGGGCATTGAGAGCCTTGAGGAATATATGCCACGTGTGCGTCATGCTTATTGCATTGGTGAAGCAGCGGAAATGTTCGCCCAAACATTGCGGGGCTATAATGTATTATGTACCATTAGTGGTACGTTAGAGCAGGCTGTACGCGATGCGTTCAGTGAGGCGCGTGGACGTGAAGGATCGGTGATGTTGCTTGCCCCTGCCTGCGCATCATTTGATCAGTTCAAAAACTTTGAACAACGTGGAGATCACTTTAAGGGACTCGTTGCGTCTTTGTAATTTTTGATGTAATCAACTGGCTAAAGGAGAAGGGCTATGGCACAGATACAGCAACATAAGAACCTGCCACGAATCCTTCTCTTATGGGCTGCAAATGGCGTTTTGCTGTGCGCACCAAAAATCATGTAGCTTAAGTACTACTTAAGTTGCGGTTCTCGCAAATCCGCCATTTTCGCCTCATAATAAAAAGATTCTCTAAAAATTACACTACGCGCTGAATAATCTGAGTGAGCGCACTACATAGAGTCGATGCCTTTTGCATATTTGCCGATACTTCACGCGTCACGATGCTCTGCTCCTCTATCGCCGATGCAACCGACCCAATGGCTTGGCGCACCGATGCCGTGCTATCATTCACATTGGTTGCCTGTTGCGACACTTGTTCAGATGTTTCTTGTAAGTTTTTGATTTGCTTGACAATATCATCCGTTGCTTGACTCACTTGCCCTGCTAATGCTTTCACCTCTGAAGCCACCACAGCAAAACCTTTACCCGCTTCACCCGCACGCGCCGCTTCAATCGTTGCGTTCAGTGCCAATAAATTCACCTGCCCCGCAATACCACGGATAATTTGAACGACTTTCTCCATTGATTTCGTAATACCTTGCAAGGCAACAATTTTTTCATGATTCGATTGCATATTTTGCGCAATCGTCACCACGGATGTTTTAGATGTTGCCATATTATTACTAATTTCATAAACAGAGGCGGTAAGCTCCTCCGATGCCGCCGCAACAGATTGAATAATTGATTGCATATCTTGCGCGTGATGCTGCATTTCTTGACGTGCCAATTTTTGCGCCGTAATATCTTGTGCAAATTTGATTGCTTTATACGGACGATTAAACTCATCAAATACGCACAAATACGAAGCACGAATCCATATGGCTTGCCCTTGCTTGGTATAGCGTAAAAACTCACCTACAAAAAACTCACCTGAAGCAATACGTTGCCAAAAATCAGCATATTCGGGGGAAGCAACATAGGCAGGATCACAGAAAATACGATGATGCTTTCCTTGGATTTCGTGCAAATGATAGCCTACGGCTTTAAGAAAATTGCTATTCGCCGTGCGAATAGTTCCATCAAGTTCAAACTCTATCACGGCATACGCAGCATCCAAGGCTTTTGCCTTTGCAATCGCATCTTTATACGGATCAACCGCTTCTTTTTGATTTTGTACCGATGCTTCCATAGACTCCTCACAATTTAATCTTATCTGCGAGTATGATCCGAAACAATGAAGAAACTATTGCGTTTTTTGATTATACATGCTTTTTTTAATAGCATCACAACATAATAGCGGATAATTGTCGCCCATAATCATCTTCTTTGTGATGTGTAGCACGACGAAAGCTAAAATAACGCGCTTCATCCGCATAGGTATCATGAGGCAGGGTATGAATATGTTCAAAAAGAAGCCCGCATAAAAGAAGCTGCTGCGCTACATAGGCTTTATTATCAAATAAATAATGCGCTTCTGATGCAGGGGAAGGTACAAAAAAACGTGCATGACTCGCATCTTGCTCTAAAAACACCTCTCGAAACATCGTATCTACCTCATAGGATGGTTGCGCAATGGACGGACCTGTGGCTGCACAGATGCGTGCGGGATGCGCCCCAAGCGTACACATCGCCTTGATGGTGGATTGCACAATGCCCGCCCACGCGCCTTTCCACCCTGCATGGGCTGCACCAATGACGGCTGCCTCAGGATCATGTAGCAAAATAGGCACACAATCCGCACTCAACACACCAAGAATCAAACCCGCTTGATTGGTTACCAACGCATCCGCCTCAGGTGCATCATGAGGATCATAGGGAGCATCGACGACCAAACAGCAATCACTATGGATTTGCTTCAGCGTGAGCAACTGCAATGGTGCTGCTTGAAAATAGCCTTGGGCGATCGCATCACGATTATGCTGCACCGCTCCACGTTCATCCGCCGAACCATACGCAACATTGAGTGACGCATAGATGCCCGTACTCACGCCACCTGTGCGCGCAAAGAACCCGTGACGCACGTGGGATAATAAGGGAGAACAAAGAATATCAGCTATCATACACACCAACCTAATCGCACTATATATACTCATCACACAAGAAGATGCGTATAAGCCGCACGTTAGCGTTTGCTCCCCACTCTGTCAAGTGCTGCATGAACTTTGATGCAACGCTTCTTATAAATCAGATTGAAAAAGCATATGATTTTGCTGTAATGGAACGTATTTTCATAACAGCCACATCGCAAATCTTGTTATACTCTATAGAGTACATGACATGCATGAGGGAACATCGATATGGTGCGTTATTATGAAGTTGGGATTGATCCACGGTTTATTGCCGAATCTGATTTTGTGCATCGCAAACGTCATGGTACTGTCACACGCTGTATCGTCTATTACCTTGCGGGCATTTTTTCCTTATTCGCCCTCTATTTCATGCGCGATTTTATAAAGAATGATCTCGTATATCTTGGTGCATCTGTCGGCGTATTGCTGCTTTTAATGTTTTATTCTATTGGTTATGTCCAACGCAATCTTGATTTAGTGACCTCGATTGAGTTTCAAAACGCGCTTTTTTCTTCCGCCTTTCGGGAAGGTAAATTATTCTCGATGATTGTTGGGAATAATGATCAGATGTATTATGCCGATCCGGGATTTTATCGTATGTTTCCTGACCTTGCCAAACGTAATGCGCAAGTGGTGGATGAAATTGTCAAAAACTCTGAGCATGTGCAGGAAAATCTTGAGAAACTCAACAAAGCCTTTGTTGAACGCACGACTCAAGCCTTAGATATTTTTGTGGAACATGATGCGCAAATCATCAAAGCCCGCATGTTGATCATCCCACTACCGCGCCCTTCTGGCTATTTCTTCGTCAGTGCGCGTAAATTTTGGGAACAACGCGCTTCCGATCAATATGACGCACTTTCACCTGAGACGTTGCATGTTGTCAATAGTTTGGTAGGCAGCATGGATGATATGACCTATGTCGTCAATGAACAAGGCACGTTGGTTGCTGCTTCAAGTGCATTTTTGGATTTATTAGAACATAGCAACATGAATGATGTCATCCATAAACCCGTACTCGAATTGCTTGATCAACCTCAAGACCACCATCCGATGCAATTCTTAGCGCATAATGTGCATGAGGGCAAACACGTCGTATGGCGCAGCAAAGAGGGGAATATACGCCATACAAAAGTCATGCACAAACGCTTCAACAGTGATAAACGCAATCATGCATTAATTCTAGGCAAAGTGGTCATGGCATAATATGTTTTTTTTGAGCAAAGGACGAGAAGATCGCAGCGAATTCATCCGCACCTTTCTTGCGCATTCTCCCATCCCCATGGTGGAGATTGATCGCAATATCACCCTATTAGCGGTGAATCATGCGATGCGCAAATTACTTGGGCATCATGATTTATCATCCGTTGCACTCATCGGGCAACCTTTGTTGAGCTTTATCCATGAACATGAACGGCATGAGTTACCGCAACAAATTGCCCGTGTGTTCAAGGCAAGTGAATCGGAAACTATGCATTTTCCGCTTTCTTTTCCGCATATGACCAAGAAGGGGGAATCCATCCACACCTTGGTCTATTCCTCTCCTACCAATCATGAAAACACACTCAATGCGGAAAGTCTCTTTTTATTTTTCATTGATATAAGCGATAAGAAAAATCTTGAACTTCGCTTTGTGCATTCCCAAAAGATGCAAGCAGTTGGGCAACTAGCGGGGGGGATTGCCCATGATTTCAACAATCTTCTCACCGCCATCATCGGCTTTTGCGATCTTCTCTTAATGCGCCACTCTGCGGGAGACCCCTCTTTTGCAGATATTATGCAGATTAAACAAAACTCAAATCGCGCCGCCAATCTGGTACGTCATTTATTAGCCTTTTCCCGCAAACAAACCTTACAACCACGCAAAATTGATTTGATTGATTTCATGTCGGATCTCTCCGTATTATTGCGTCGTTTGATTGGTGAAAATATCGAGTTAAATATTGATTATCCCCGCCATTTATGGGCGATTCGCGTGGATCAAAGTCAACTGGAGCAAGTGTTGATTAATCTAGCCGTCAATGCCCGTGATGCCATGCCTTCGGGTGGCGTACTCACTATTCAGATTCGGGATATGTCGGTGAAAGATGCTAGTTCACTCGATGGGCAATTACGCGCCATTGCCCAAGAAGATGCCATCACGGCAGGTGATTATGCCGTCATCACCGTCACGGATAATGGCACAGGCATTCCCGATGAAGTCATTGACAACATCTTTGAACCGTTTTTTACCACCAAGGAAATGGGGCATGGTACAGGGCTTGGACTTTCCACCGTCTATGGTATCATCAAACAAACGGGGGGATATATTTATTTCAAAAGCCAAGAGGGATTAGGAACGAGTTTTTCGCTTTTTGTACCTCGATTCATTGAAGAGAAGGAAACCATGACAGGACGTGAAGGACTGGATGTGCGCGAAATGAAAGATTTAACAGGCACAGCAACCATCTTGCTGGTGGAAGATGAGACATCTTTGCGTATTTTCGCGGTGCGCGCACTCACCAATAAGGGCTATCACGTTTTGGAAGCGGATTGCGCAGAAAGTGCCATTGAGATCTACGAAACTCACAAAGATGCTATTCAAGTGATTATCACCGATGTAGTCATGCCTGGCATGAATGGTCCAACTATGGTGGAATTGCTCGATGAGAAATTTGCGGATACAATGCATAATGTGCATGTGATTTTTATGTCGGGTTACACCGAAGATGCGTTTGTTGATGGCTATGAAAGCAACCGTGAGTTTAATTTCCTTTCCAAACCATTCACTTTGGCGCAACTTGCCACGAAGATCAAAGAGCTATCACTTCCTTCTTATGCAGAAACATCATGATAATCAAAAAAAGTCGTTTTTTTTAACCTTTTGTCAGCTTTTACAGCGTAAGAACATTGGGTAGACTATAAGTACAACACCATCACTACGGAGATTAGATTTATGTCTGAATCAAAAGAACAGCAGCTTGACGACGATGAAGCACCAAAAAAAGGCAAAAAGGGTCTTATCATTATTGTACTCGCCGTGGTGCTACTCGGTGGTGGCGGAGCAGGTTTATTCTTTTCTGGTATGTTGGATTCGCTGATCGGTAAAGATAAAAAAGTTGCAGAAGCAACTGATGGTGATGCCTCCTCTGATAGTGAGCAAGCCGCTGATGGCAATGGCACAGATGCAAAAAAAGAGAAAGTCCCCGTGGCATTTCTTGAACTTCCTGAAGTGGTTGCGAACCTGCAATCCTCTACAGGTGGCTCAAGTTTCATCAAAGCCAAAATTACCATCGAAGCACCCAGCGAAGAAATACGCGTGCAGTTAGAGAAAAATCAACCCATCATTATGGATGCCATCAATACCTATGTGCGTGAATTACGCCCCAATGATTTGAAAGGCTCTGCGGGGACATTCCTTTTGCAAGAAGAACTCACCATGCGCGTAAACAAAGCCATTCACCCCAACGAAATCAATAAGATTTTAATTGAACAATTACTTATTCAATAACGCATACGATCAACATCACCCAAAAGAAAAGTGAGTACTAATTTATGGTAGATCAAGATAGTGATAATATAGATGACGAAGATGCAGCTTCCGCATGGGATGCCATGCTCAGTGGTGACACAGAAACGGAAGAACGTGTACTGAATCAAGATGAGATAGATTTACTGCTCGGCTTTGATACCAAAAGTGCCGAAGAAGTGCCTATCTCAGGGCTTTTATCCATCATGGGTAAATCGCGCATGGCGTATGAGAAACTTCCGATGTTGGAAGTGGTCTTTGACCGTTTGGTGCGCACTCTATCCACCTCACTGCGGAATTTTACGGGTGAAAATGTTGATATTAGCATTGACACCATGGTATCCATGCGCTTTGATGAATATCTGAACACTATCCCGCTGCCTGCACTGCTTGTAGTACATCGTGCCGTAGAATGGGAAAATTTCGGGCTTGTCATGGTGGATAGTTCGCTGATTTATACGATGGTGGATGTGTTGCTTGGTGGTCGCAAAGCGACAAAAAAAGTCCGTGTTGAGGGTCGCCCCTATACAACTATCGAGCAGGATTTGGTGAAATCATTGGTTGAAACCGTGCTGCTGGATATGTCGCAATCCTTTGATCCTGTATCACCAATTAATTTTCAATTTGATCGCCTTGAGACGAATCCACGTTTTGCAACGATCACACGCCCCAATAATGCCGTGTTACTGGTACGTTTTCAGGTGACGATTGACGAACGTAACGGGATGATTGAACTCCTCTTTCCTCATGAAACCTTAGAGCCTATCCGCGAATTACTCAGCCAGATATTCATTGGCGAAAAATTCGGACAAGATTCAGCGTGGGAACGTCATATGGGCAATGAAATACGTCACTCGCATGTAGCGGTGCGCGCACTTCTGGATGAAAAAGAAGTGTCCCTAGGCGATTTAGTCCGCCTAAAAGTTGGAACGACGTTGTTGCTTGATAAAGACCCACAAGATGACGTGCTTGTCAAATGTGGCGATGTGATTCTTGGCAAAGGCAGGCTTGGGCGCGTAGGCGAAAAAATGGCTATTTCTCTATTAGAACCGATTGCAAAAAGATTAGAACGGGAGCGTGACCTATGAACGAATTAATTATTATGTTGGTGTTGGATGTTGGTGTGGCACTGTTATTAGGTGCAACCATCTATTTCTGCACAAAATTAAATAACCGCGTCAAGCAACTGCAAGATTCTAAATCAGAATTGGCAATGCTTATTCAGCAATTTGATGAATCTACCCGCTTAGCCACTGTGAGCATCACAGAGATTCAGCGTGCTAGCAAAAAGATCAATGAAAATATTGAAGCAAAGCTGCAAAAGGCCAATTATCTTGCCGATGATTTATCCTTGATGATTGATCGCGCCTCAAAAACCGCTGATCGCATTGAAAACCAAATAAGCAATGGTCGTAGTGCTGTGTCCTCATCCACCAAGCCTTCTGCATCTGATATACGCGCCACACGTGAAGAACGCACCCAAAGTGATGCAGCAGCGCAACCGCTACGTCAACCTCATGCACGCTCCAACACGTCCGCTCGTAGCGGGCGTTCTTCCACACCGCAGGATGTCTCAGGATCAGAGCGCAAAAGTGGCGGATTAGAGGCAATGATTGAGCGTATGTCCGAATTGCGCGGCACGAATGGCTCGGATGCTCCCGCCCCGAAGAAGGAAATGCGTCCTATGGCACGTATGCGTAGCCAATCAGAGCAAGATTTAATCGCAGGATTGCGTGCAGACGAAAGAAGGTAAGCTATGCCCCGTACAGTTTCACAACGCACAACCACATCAAAGCGCACAGGCACATCGAAGCGCACAAAAACCGCACTCGCTCCTTATGGAACTCCTCCGCGTGTGCGTTTGCTCCCCATCACCATCGCGTCGCTCTCCTTGCTCCTCACCGCAAAATTAGTGGATATTTATGAACGTGGCAACGCCTTCTCGGATATGATGCTAGGGCGTGCCGCCTATGCAGAGGATGCCCCTGCCGAAAAGGAAGCATCCGATAAAGAGGATACAGAGAAGAAAGAAGAATTCGTATCTAAGAAAGATGAAGGCACTGAGGATAAAAGCACAGCAAAAGAATCTGAAAGCACCAAAAACGCATCATCTTCTAAAGAAAAAGATATGCAGGTTGCATCCAATGATGTGCGTCAATTTTCCAATATTGAATTGGATATTTTGCAAAGCCTTTCCAAACGCCGTGATGAATTGGAGAAAATGGAAAAAGAGGTCAAACTCAAAGAACATCTTCTCGGTTCAACAGAAGTACGCTTGAATGAAAAAATATCGCAAATCCAAACCATGGAAAAAACCTTGCGTGATCTTTTGGGCAAATATGATGAGCAGGAAGCTGCAAAAATCCGCAGCCTTGTGAAAATCTATGAAAACATGAAACCAAAAGAAGCAGCACGCATCTTTGATGAAATGCAAATGCCTATTTTATTGATGGTTGTTGATAAAATGAGTGAACGTCGCGCTGCCCCCATCCTTGCGAAAATGTCGCCTGTGAAAGCCAAGGATTTAACGCAAGAATTAGCAGAAGATCGTGCATGGCGTGATCAGCAAGAACAGCAGTTGAATAATATAGCGCAATAGTGCTATATAGGGGGGATGAATGATTCTTCCCCTCCGCCTTCACCTACTGATATAGTGGTGATTGATAATGTTAGTAAAATCTACCGCATCTATGCACATCCAAGTGATAGGCTGAAGCAGTCATTGGTGCGTGGTCGCAAGCATTATTTCCGCGAACATATCGCATTACACCCGCTTTCACTGCGCATTCCACGTGGCACTACCGTTGGTATTGTCGGCACGAATGGATCAGGAAAATCCACCTTGTTGCAAATCATCACAGGGACACTTACTCCGACAACAGGTTCAATATGCGTTCAGGGGCGCGTTTCTGCCCTATTGGAATTAGGTGCAGGGTTCAATGCTGATTATAGTGGTCATGATAATATCTGGCTCAGTGGCAGTTTGATGGGCATGACAAAGGATGAAATCAGCGATCGTTATGAGGAGATTATCAACTTTTCTGGGCTTTCGCGTGATGCGATTGCGCAAGCAGTGAGTAGCTATTCCAGCGGTATGTATGTGCGCCTTGCCTTTTCTGTGGCGATGGCATCGCAACCCGAACTATTGATTGTCGATGAGGCATTAGCGGTCGGTGATGAAGGCTTTCAGCGCAAATGCTTTGCCCGTATCAAACAGTTGCAAGAACGTGGCACAACCATTTTATTTGTATCACATTCCGCACGTACCATCACTGATTTATGCGATTACGCGCTTTTGCTTGATGCAGGGGAATTATTGCAAGAAGGGTCGCCACGTGATGTGATTGCATCCTACCACCATATGCTCTTTGCACGCGAAGAAGAACGCCCCCACATTCGCGCTAACATCAAAAATCAATCGATAGCAGCCACGCCTGAACAACCTACGCCATCACCCGCACTTGTGCAGCCCATCAGCAACATTATTCCTGAAAGTCAGATTAGCTATCCTGAAGATGGCGGGCGCATTGATGAAATAAGGCTCACCGATGAGGCAGGCACTCCCGTCACCCATCTCATCCATGGTGAATCTTACCGCCTACATTATCGCTTTGTGGCGTTGCAGCCCCTCATGAAACTTGGTTGCTCCATGCTGATCAAAACCATCACGGGCATTGAGCTTACGGGCGCATTAACCTTTGGGGATGAACAGATGCTCGCACCTATAGAAGAAGGATGCGAAGTGCATGTCTCCTTCACGATCCCGTGTCACCTCATGCCGGGTGATTATTTTTTGAATGTGGGCGCGATTGAAGATTGCTTTGGACAATATCGTTTCTTGCACCGTATTGTCGATGCCGTGCAGATGAAGGTGATTGAAGCCCCGCATGAACGAAGCCACCACCTGAAACCAACGGGCTATGTGTCTATGGGCATAAGCTGCCACCTCAGCATAGAGCCTACTCCTTAAACTTATTACTACGCGGAAATCCTGTTGGGGGAAGTTTGCCCACCGATCCACGATGCCCCAACCATCCCGTTAAATCCGTCACGGTACGGGTGCGCTCGCCACTTTTCCAACTCAATCCCTCGCTTGCAGAAAATAATGTAATGTCTGCTAGCGCGCCATCCTTATAACGCTGCAAGATCACTCCTTGCCCACGCACAATCTCAGGCACTTGCTCGAGGGGGAACATCACTAATTTACGATTATTCCCTATCATCGCCACCATATCCCCGCCCTGTGTTGGGATAGATGCGTGTAATTTCGCGCCTTTGGTAGGAGTAAAGACGTTCTTTCCTGCCTTCGTACTGCTCAAGATATTCACCGCATCCACCACACATCCACGCCCCGCACTACTCACCAGCATGAATTTCATACCCGCCTCATAGACATATGCGCTAATAATCCGCTCATCGGTTGCTAAATCCACCATCAAACGCAGCGGTTCACCTGCCGTATTTCCACGCGGAATATTATCCCCCAGCAAGGTGTAAAACCGCCCCGAATCCGATGCAAAAATAATCTGATCCGTGGTTTTTGCTTCCAAAATTAGGGCTATTTCATCGCCTTCTTTTAGTTTGGTATCACTGACATCTTTCTGATGCCCCTTAATCGCCTTAATCCATTCACGTTGCGTGAGTACAACGGTAATCGGCTCTTTCTCAATGAAGGCTTCGGGAGAAATATCCATATCAGCATCAACCGCATGTTGTACGCTGGTGCGACGCTTACCCAATGATGTATGCTTGCCAAACTCTTTTTTCATCGCCACAAACTGCTCGCGTATCACCATTGCCGCCTTGGCAGGGTTGGCAAGGATTTCTTCCAATTCCTTTTTTTCTGCCATAAGTTCGGCTTGTTCGCGCTTAATCTCGATTTCTTCAAGTTTGCGTAACGAACGTAACCGCATGTTCAAAATCGCTTCTGCTTGCTCCTCATTAATGTTGAAGCGTTGCATCATCACCGCTTTAGGATAATCCTCATAGCGAATAATGGCAATCACCTCATCAATATTCAGATAGGCAACCAATAATCCATCAAGGATATTGAGGCGTTTGAGAATGTTACCTAAGCGATATTGTGCTTTACGCGCCAACACCGCAAAACGATGTTCCAGATAATGCGCAAGGCACTCTTTTAAGGATAGGACACGTGGCACGCCTGCATGGGTAAGCACGTTCATATTTAGTGCGTAGCGTATCTCTAAATCCGTCGTCTTAAATAAGGATGCCATTAATAATTCAGGCTCTATGGTGCGTGTTTTCGGCTCAAGCACAATCCGCACATCTTCCGCAGATTCATCACGAATATCACCAAGCAACGGCAATTTCTTATTCTTGAACAAATCTGCCATTTTTTCAATAAGACGTGATTTTGATACTTGATATGGAATCTCGGTAATAATCACCTGATACGTACCACGCCCTAAATCCTCCTTATGCCAACGCGCCCGCACGCGCATACTTCCCCTACCTGCCTCATAGCACGCCACAATATGATCATGCGACTCCATCACGATGCCACCTGTTGGGAAATCAGGCGCAACCACATAGCGCATTAAATCGCGTGTGTCACATTCAGGATGCTGCATCATATGCAACAACGCATCGAATAATTCCTCAACATTATGCGGAGGGATATTGGTTGCCATGCCCACGGCAATCCCTTCTGATCCATTAGCAAGCAGATTCGGCACACTCGCAGGAAGCACCACAGGCTCGTTTTCTTCGCCATCATAGGTATCACGAAAATCAACCGTATCCTTATCCAAATCCTCAAGCAACGCCATCGCAAAAGGCGTGAGGCGTGCTTCCGTATAACGCATGGCAGCGGCATTATCGCCATCAATACTACCAAAATTGCCTTGACCTTCCACCAACGGATAACGCACCGCAAAGGATTGCGCCAAGCGCACCAAGGCATCATACACCGAACTATCGCCATGCGGGTGATATTTACCAATCACATCTCCCACCACACGCGCACATTTCTTGAACCCCGTATCAGGGGATAATTTCAAGCGCAACATCGCATAGAGCAATCGTCGATGCACGGGTTTCAAACCATCGCGCACATCAGGAAGCGAGCGCGCCGTAATGGTGGACATCGCATACGCAAAATAGCGATCCGACAAGGCTTGTGCAAAAGGCACATCAACAATAATGGGATCAGTTGGGTTGGAAGCAGCTTTGTTCATACGCTACACCATACATCAAAAAAATATGTGATGCTATAGTTTTCATAGCGTGCGCATATATACATATCGCGCTTGCTCTTCCTCTCACATGATAGTATAATCATGATTATTAAGGCTGGTGCATATGGAAAAAAACCCCCACAGAAAATCAATATCCTACGCGCTCTATGAATTAAAAAATCAAGACCCGCAAGCCTATGCAGGGGTGCAGAAATTCATCCAAACCATCGCACCAAAACTTGAACCATCAGAAGATAACCCGCATTTCAATAGCAAGCAAGCATTGGCATCTCTGCTTATTTTACAAAAGTCCGTTGCTAGTGTGGATTCTGGTATGATTGAGCTGATTGATCGGATGCGTGGTGGTGAGAAAGATTTAACACAGCAACTACACGAAGCAAGCGCACGCTCCTTAGAATTGATGGGAGGCGAAGATCGTTATGTTGCTTATGAGCTGTTTTTATCCAATCACAACAACAAAACACGTAGCGAACCACACGAAGCAAGCCCTTCTGAACCAAAAGCACAATCTGCAAGTACCAAATGGCAGGATTATCTAAAAAGCCATGCCGCACAAACGGCAACAAGCGTAGCACTATAGCACGTTTCGATAGGTTGGTTCTTTATGGGTTGTAATGGTTGTTTTGCTGAACGCCACATTTCTGCACGCACGGATACGCTTTGCATTCGGTCTTATGCTCTCCCGCTTGCGGGGGAGCCAGTGAAGCAAGGATTTCTCAAAAGAAATCCGATGCTGAACCGTGGGGGTGCATTCTATCCCCCCACCCAATCATCTGCGGTTTTTCGTTGAAAAGCCCTGATTCTTGGACTCCCCCGCAGGCGGGAGAGTAAACCATTCATATCTCCTGAGGGGTGGTGAGATAGTGTGCTTCCATTGCATCATTACCGTTCAATCGGCAATGATGCAATGGTAAAAGCACTATACATCATAGTGTTATAGTCGTTTCTTGACATAAAAAATGAGTAATTTTTTTGTCAAACGATTATTATCATATTAGTCAACCACTTTTATGCCTTTGGGACGTTTGATTTGCTCAGGTAAATTATTGGCAGGAAGAACCCGTTGATAGCTTCCCGAGATTTGTACCATGACGCGTTCCCCTGATTGTAATATCCTATCTTCCTTGTTCATATTTTGAACAACGGTGATGGTTTGACCGTTTTCTTTTGTTACGGTGTATTCCATCCCCTTACTATCTGCGGCTGACTGTTCCGCAATAGCACCAATAGCAGCACCCGCCAATGCACCTCCGACCATCGCCCATGCTGTTCCGCTACCGCCACCTGCATAGGAACCAGCTCCAGCACCGACACCCGCACCCACCAAAGCACCAGCCCCAGAATTTTGTCCCGTAATCCCAACTTCACGGGCATTCACAATCGTGCCAAATTCTACAAGTGTACTTTGCCCAACATCATTATAGTTATATTGACTTAACCCATCTTGTTTTGCGCAACCACAGAGAAGGAGTACAACAGAGAGTGCAGACATGGCTTTTTTCATGATTTTTTTCCTTTTCCAGATAAGTCTTTGTGTGTTTTAGAGGCAAGCACCCGAAGCATATGGGTGATATTTTCACGCACTGCTTTTGCGATAGCAATTCTCATCCGCTGCGCGCCATCGGGAGATTCGGCAAATTTGGCAGTATAGGGAATGGACACCGTTTCATCGAGCGCGATTCTTCCACTATCTGTTTGGCGCAATATATAGCGTGCTTTGTAAGTTATCGTGTTCTCAAAGAAGGCAAATGGACTATCATAATCTATGAGTTCTGCATCCAAAGTATATTTTGCTTTATCTTCAGACCTAGTTTTCATGCCAGAAGTTAAGAGCGCAGTTAAAATTGCTTCTTGATAATTTTCTGGTGTAATAAATCCACCTATGGCAGCATCTTCTAAAACACTGACCTTACCTAAGGTAATTGATCTTTCTAATGTATCATTTTTTGGAAGTTGACCGTATATCTGTGGCATAGGAACCATGCCATCAGATGGCAAAGGCTGAACACATGCAGAAAGTGAAAATAACGCTATTAATGCCAATAATGATTTCATTGTTTTTCTCTATTCTTTAGAGTAAGATCCATATAATAGTTTAGAAAGCATGTCAAGATTCACGTTATAGACTAATTCACCCCATAGGGGGAATTAAAGTACGCCGATGAAGGGTAGCTCACGATAATAGCCCGCATAATCTAGTCCGTAGCCAACAACAAACTGGTCTTCAATGGTAAAGCCGACATAATCCGCCTCTATGGGTATAATGCGTTTATGGGGTTTGTCTAATAGCACGCAGACATGCACAGATGCTGCACCACGATCAAATAACCATTGCTTAGCAAAGCTAAGGGTGCGCCCAGATTCAAGAATATCATCCACCAACAATATGGGCTTGCCTTCTAAATTATCATGATGCGTACTCATCATGCGCACTACACCGCTGCTTTCTTTGTCATTGCCATAGCTGGAGAGGGTCATAAAATCAATTTGCGGGGTGCATCCACGATGATGCATGGCGCGTACTAAATCAGCAATAAACACAAAACTGCCCTTGAGTAAGCCCATAACCAACAATTCTTGCCCCAATTCTTGTCGGATGGAACGCGCAAGTTTAGATTGCGTCGTCGCAATATGCTCAGCAGTAAAAAGCGGCGTAATGAGTTCAGGAGCGCGATAATCGTCAGGTCGAATAAATCCCATGATTATTTCCTCAATAATATTTCCACAGGACTGCCTGCATCAACAGAAAGAACAGCGGCATTTTGCGCCGTACTGTATAAATTACGTGTCGTGAACGGTACGCTTTCCCCTGATTCAATGATAGTGCCTTTTTGTTCAATGTTCCATTCATTCAGCAATACACCGTTTTGGGTAAAGAGTCGGGCGCGCAAGGTGGGCATGGCTACGGTTTCTTTGCCCTGATTCACCATCACGCCACGTACCACATAACGCCAACGATTATCCCCTGAACGATGACGATTATAATCAACTTCTGCTAACGTCACCGTATGTGAGGAGGCAAATCCAATCATGTCATAAAATGCACTCATGCCCGGTATGGCTGGAATGATTGAATCACGAAACGCCACTAAACCTACGAAAAGCATGATAAGAAAAGATGCAGCATTCGCGATGAATAAGAGGCGGATTTTGGTGCGTTGATTTTGTTCCGCAATTAATGTCGCTTCTTGTATGGCGGCTGCCATAGGGTTTAGTGCAGCTAATTTTTCAAGTTTCTTTTCAAGATCAGGATCAAATTTTTCCTCTTTCGCTTCTTCAAGAACAATATCAGACCAATGATTCGTTGATTCTGGCTCTGGCTTTGGCTCTGCTTGGGCAACGGATTCTTCAGCAATAATGGCGGGCTGTTCTGCAATAATGGGTGCAGCAGGTGCGGTTGGGAACGCACCGAACAAATCTTCTAACGGATTGACGATTTCTTCTTTCGCAACAGTTTCAGCATTCTTTTGGGTAAAGGCGGAGGCATTCTCAATCAGTTCTTTGATTTCAGGATCAGGGATGGCGGCTTGTTCTGCATGTTCTGCATCATTTAAGAGTGCATTCAAGGCATCAAGCGGGGATAATTCCTTCGCGGTTTCGTGCGCTTTTTCTTTATCACTACTATCAACCAAGATGCGATCCAGCATCGAATCAAATAAATCTGAAGGCTGGGCGTGCCATTCATGGGCGCATTGGGAACAACGCACCGTTTTCCCTGCATCACCTAAAGCGGCAACAGGGATACGAAAGGTGCTAGAACAATGAGGACAAGCGAGATATTTTAACGTCATCCTTACACATTATCACGTAGAGTCTAAAAGTAAATCGCAAAGACAACGAACTTTGCAGTTGTCATTATATTCAGTTTCGGGCATAACATATCTACAACATTTGATAAACACAAACTTATATTTTCCCCCTCATGATCACCTGCCAACATGTCTTCAAAAGCTATGCATCACACCAGCCTATTTTGCGTGATGTCAATTTTTCTTTGCGTGCAGGTGGCTATTATTTGCTCACAGGGCGTAGCGGGGCGGGTAAATCAACCTTGTTGAATATCCTTAGTTTGAACATGCTGCCCTCACAAGGGGATGTGTTTATGTTCGGGCAGAATGTGGCGCATTTGGGGCGTGATGTGTTGCCGTTAGTGCGCCGACGCATTGGGTGCGTCTATCAAAATTATCGTCTATTTAATCATTTGACGGTTGCAGAAAATATCGCCTTGCCACAAAAAGTTATGGGCGTTTCCCCACGGGAATATCGCAGAAAAACTGAGGAATTACTGCACTGGGTGCATTTGGAACATCATCGTGATAGCCTTCCTGTGATGCTTTCTGGCGGAGAAAAACAACGTGTTGCGATTGCGCGTGCCGTGATCAATAATCCCTCGATTATCCTTGCGGATGAACCAACGGGGAATCTTGACCCTGAACTTAGTAAAAAAGTGATGTATCTGTTTGATGTGTTAAACCAGCAAGGGGCAACCGTATTCATTGCTACCCATGATCCGCGTCTTATGGAGCAGAGCAAGCACCATATTTTGGAAATTGCGGATGGGCAAGTGCATGAACGTGTGCGTCCTTCCTCGCCTTTATCACCCAAAACGCGTATTTATCCTGTGGAATAAACTAAATCATATATTCAGGTGGTGCGAAATAATGGCGATCATGCTGCAAGGTGGGTAGATTGGTACGTACACGTTGCACATGCGCACGATCCAAATTTGCATAGATGATAGTCGGTTCATCGCCCGCTTCAGCAATAATTTCTCCCCATGGATTGACGATCATCGCATGACCATAGGTGCGTTTATTGCCAGGATGTACGCCACATTGCGCAGGGGCAAGTACATAAGCACCATTTTCAATCGCACGGGCGCGTAGCAAGACGTGCCAATGCGAACGTCCTGTGATTTCTGCAAAGGCAGCGGGTACGGCAATCATCTCAACGCCATGTTTGGCAAGATCACGATAGAGATGTGGGAAGCGTACATCATAGCAAATAGTCATCCCAATTTTTCCCCACGGGGTCGTGACGATGCCCACTTGATTGCCGGGGCAAATGCGCGCTGATTCACGATAATGCGTTTGTTCGTCAAAGGATGCGTCAAAAAGATGGATTTTATCATAATGACACGCAATGCGCCCTTGCGGATCAATCATCACGGAACGATTAAACCAACGCCCGCCCTGCAAAGGTGGCTCGGTAGAAGGCACAAATAAAGAACCGATCAAAATCCACACGCCATGACGGATCGCTAATGCTTGCATGGCACATACCCCTGCATGAACATGCATCGTAGCAAGTGGTACATGATCACGATCACTAGCGCGCATATAGAAACTATTCTCAGGCGTGGCGATCAGTTGCGCCCCATGCGCTGCCGCTTCTTCCACCATGCGTGATATGGTGGCGATATTATGCGCTTCATCATTGATGGAGGTGAGTTGAATGCACGCGACACGCACATGTGAGGTTGCTGATGGTTCTGTCATAAAATGCTACAGGTTAACACTCAAATAAGAGTATGTGAGTCTATAATATAGCACATTTCGATAAGTTTGTTCTTAAAAAAACGTGCTATATTTTAGACGGCAAGGATCGTCTCAATCCATCGCGTTGCAGCTTCAGCAACATGCTGTCCTGCACGATGCGCTTCATACAGATGCTGCACCAAGGCAGAGCCAACCACCACGCCGTCACAAAAATCTGCATAGCTGCGTATTTGTTCGGCACTATGCACGCCAAAGCCTGATACAATAGGAAGATCGGTGTGTGTGCGGATGGTAGCAATGCGATCGCGTAGTTCATCATGATTGGCACTATGCGTGCCAGTGATGCCTTTAATGCCAATGGCATAGACGAACCCTGTGCAGGAATGGAGGATTTTCGGCAAGCGTTCCCCTAGGGTGGTGGGGGCAAGCAAACGGATGAAATCGACGTGATGGGCGCGCAAGGAAGGGACGATCTCTTGCTCTTCTTCGGGCGGAATATCGACAATAATAATACCATCCACCCCTGCGTCATGCATCGCCTTGGCACATGCATCATAACCATAATGCATCACAGGATTGGCATAGCCCATCAAGATAATGGGGGTATGCTGGTTGTTTTCACGAAAGCGGGTGCAGAGTTCTAGCGTTTTTTTCAAGGTCATGCCTGCCGCTAAAGCGCGATTCCCCGCGTGCTGAATGGCTATCCCATCAGCGGTTGGATCAGAAAAGGGGAAGCCCAATTCCAGCACATCTGCACCATGGTTTGCCAAAGCGTGCATCACCGCAAGGCTTGTATCCGCATCAGGATCACCCGCCATCAAATAGGGGATAAAGGCGGTTTTGTTTTTGGCGCGTAACGCCGTAAAGCATTGGGCTAATCGATTCATAGACTGACTCCTAAATGGCTCGCAACCGTATGAATATCCTTATCACCGCGTCCACAAAGATTCATCACCAATAAGTGATCGCGTGGCAATGTTGGTGCGATCTTCAGCACATGGGCTAGAGCGTGGCTTGGTTCAAGGGCGGGGATAATACCTTCCAACGATGCGCATAATTGAAATGCGTGCAATGCTTCTTTGTCGGTAATGCTGACATACTGCACACGCCCCGTATCATGCAGCCACGCATGTTCAGGACCAATACCCGGATAATCAAGCCCTGCAGAAATAGAATGAGTTTGAGTAATCTGCCCATCCTCATTATGCAGTAAATAGGTTTTGTTGCCATGCAGAATACCTGCGCTACCACGTGTGAGCGATGCAGCATGGCGCGTACTCTCGATCCCTTCGCCACCAGCCTCCACACCAATGCACCGCACGGATGCATCGTTCAAAAATGGATGGAACAAACCAATAGCATTTGAACCGCCACCAATGCACGCGACTAAGCTATCGGGCAATCGTCCTTCATGCTGCATCATTTGTTCGCGCACTTCGTTACCAATGACTGATTGGAAGTCACGTACCATCATAGGATAAGGATGCGGCCCTGCGGCTGTGCCAATCAGATAATAGGTATCATCTACATGCGTGACCCAATCACGTAATGCTTCATTCATGGCATCTTTCAGTGTCGCGCTACCTGCCTCAACGCCCCGTACTTCTGCACCAAGCAGTTTCATACGGAATACATTCGGTTGTTGGCGTGCCATATCTTTTGCGCCCATATAGACAACGCATTGCAACCCCATCAAGGCGCATACAGTGGCGGTTGCTACGCCATGTTGTCCTGCCCCTGTTTCGGCAATAATGCGCTTTTTACCCATATGTTTGGCTACAAGAATCTGCCCAAGACAATTATTGATTTTGTGTGCGCCCGTATGGTTCAATTCATCGCGCTTAAAATAGATTTTTGCACCGCCTGCATAGTCACTGATACGCTTAGCAAAATAAAGAGGGCTTGGTCTGCCTGTATAATGCGTACATAAATTGTGGAACTCTTCATGAAATGCGGGGTTGGTACGCACCTCATTATAGGCTTGCTCCACCTGCAGAATCAATGGCATCAATGTTTCTGCAACATAACGCCCGCCATAGATACCAAAATGCCCGTTGTCATCTGGATAATTCGTCATCGTACACATCTCTCATAGTGATCAATAAATTGGTGGATGCGACCGACATCCTTTACGCCCTTTGGATACTCTAATGAAGAAGAAACGTCAAAATATTCCGCACATGTTTGCTGTGTTGCTTGCACAATGTTCCATGCATCGATGCCACCTGAAAGGAAATAGGGCAGGGGAATTGTCAATGATGTAAGGATGTTCCAATCAAATGTTTGCCCTGTGCCACCCGATGTGCCATCACAGCGTTTGGTGTCCCATAGCAACCAATCCGCCACAGTGGCAGATTCTCTGATGGCTGCATGAACATCATCAACCGCGCTCACCCCATAGGCTTTGATGATGGGGAGACCATAGCGTGCTTTCACCTCCGCCATGCGTTGCGGGGATTCGTGTCCGTGCAGTTGCATCATGGAAGGGCGGTGGTGCATTACATAGGCATCAAGGGCTTCATTGCTCGCATTCATGCTGACAAGCACGCTGTTGATGTGGCTGGGAATACGCATTGCTAAGGGAGCAAAACGATCGGGTGCAACATAACGCAAGGAATGTTCCACCATGATAAAGCCCATAAATCCAATGCCACGCGCCATGCCTGCATCGATGGCTTCCTCAGAACTCAATCCGCATATTTTGAGTGTGGCTGGTTTCATGAGGATAATGGATGGATGAGTTGTGGTGTATCATAGTCAAGGCGCGTGTTGCGTTGTAGCTCATGCACCGCCCGCGCTTCAACACGCAACGCCACGACCTCTTGTTGCAGAGATGCAATAGTTGCTTGATGCTGCGCGCTGTGCTTCTTGAGGAGGCGGTATTTTTTGCGTTCATAGAGAACCGACGAAATCGACCCCATCATGATACCCAAGGCTAGTGCGCAAAATACAACATGATAGAGCGCAACATCATAGCTATCACCCAAAGGAATATGCAGTTGAATGATGTGATCATTCATGATGCTGAGTGAAACCACCATGCATGTTATCACGAAAAGAATAGTTCGCATCATCCAGCGCATAATCATAAGCTGATATTATGCCTTATCGTCAAGATTCATGCGCTCACGTAATTCCTTCCCTGCACGGAAATAGATGGAATGACGCTTATCCACTTGAACGGTTGTGCCATTCTTCGGATTGCGCGCCGTTCGAGGATCGCGTGAACGGATTGAAAACGCGCCAAAGCCACGCAATTCAATACGATTGCCAAGTGATAAATTCTGCGCTATCTCACCCAATATGCGGTTTACAAGGAGATCAGCTCCTTTTTGACCAAGATGAGGATAGCGCTTCAACATAGATGTAATAAGTTCGGAACGTGTCATGAAACGAATATATCCCTATTTTTTTCGCTTTGCAACATAGAAATGTGTTTTTGTATAAAAATTAATTTACCAAGTTTTGAATGGCGGGTTGCCATGTCAACATCAAGCCAGAACGCGATGTTCCTGATACCATATTCGGAATATCTGCGCTTTCTTCAAGTTTTTCTAAAAAATTATCCATGCGTGATTTGATGTGCAGCGGGCGTACTTCTAAATCCTGCGCTATTTTTTTCTCAGTCTCCAACCACGCACGCGCTTCTTTTTCGCCACCCAAGGCATCCACAAGGTTTAGTTCTTTGGCACGCTGCGCACTATAGATGCGCCCATCAGCAAGAATACGCACCTGCTCTACGGGAATCTTGCGATGGTCTGATACCATCTGCACAAAAACATTGTGAAATTCATCAATCATGGATTGAATGATGGCGCGTTCATCATCGGTGATGGGTTTATCCATCGAGGGTGATCCTTTGTACGTACCTGATTTAATCGTAATGGGGGTGATGCCAATTTTTTGCGCTAGCTCGGACATTTCCGCCATTTGGAAAATCACGCCAATAGAGCCTGTAATCGTACCCTGCATGGCAAAGGAGCGATCCGATGCAAGGGAAATCATATAACATGCGGAGGCGCATAGTGAACGCATCGAAGAAACAACAGGTTTCTTTTCTCGTATATCTTTGATTTTTTGGAGTAATACTTCACCTGCAACCGCTGTTCCCCCCGGGGAATTGAGGTGCAGGATGAGTGCTTTCGCGTGTTTGTCATTGGCTACTTGATCAAGGAGGTCAAATAATTTTTCATCTTCGACAATGATCCCCTCAATCGTGATGCGTGCGATATAATCTTCGTCTGTTACATCAGTGAGGGTTTGATTTTTTTCAAAAAAAGATATGAGGGTAAGCACCACAACAGCTAATGCGACCATTTTCCACTTCGTGACTTGCTTGCGCAAATAGCTACGTTCTATGAAACTATCGCTTGTTAGTGCCATGATGCCTACCTCTCATCTATCGAAACGATTAACGCTTCCCTTCATCCGCACGACCAAGGGCTGCACCTAAAATATCGCCCAAGGTTGCGCCACTATCGGTTGAACCATAATCTTTGATAGCTTGCTTATGTTGCTCAATTTCAAGTTGTTTGATTGAAAGTTGCACCTGACCAGATTTTTTATCGGTAGAAACGACTTTGGCATCAATACGATCACCAACAGTAAAGCGTTCTGTGCGTTGCTCTTTACGATCGCTTGAAAGTTCAGCTTTCTTGATGAATCCTTCTTTGCTGTCAGAAAGTTTCACTGCCAAGCCTTCTTTCTGCACTTCGGTCACTTCACAGGTTACTTGCTCACCGCGACGTAGATCGCTACCAGCAGGGGCTTCTTCAAGTTGTTTAATGCCCAAGCTAACGCGTTCTTTATCAGCATCGATCAACAAAATTTTCGCTTTAATCACATCCGCTTTGTTGAATTCTTTTACCGCTTCTTCGCTTGCTTGCGTCCAGCTAATATCAGAATGATGCACGAGACCGTCAATATCTTGATCCAAACCTACAAAGAGACCGAATTCGGTGATATTGGTGATTGCTGCTTCAATGACATCACCCACTTTATGCTTGCTAGCAAATTGCTCCCAAGGATTTTCTTGGCATTGTTTCATACCAAGAGAAATACGATGCTTGTTTAATTCTACTTCGAGAACCATCACATCAACTTTTTCGCCTAAAGCAATGATTTTCGATGGGTGCAAATTCTTCTTCGTCCAGCTCATTTCAGAGACATGCACCAAGCCTTCAATGCCATCATCCAACTCAACAAACACACCATAATCCGTGATGTTGCTGACTTTTCCTTGGAAGCGCGCTCCAGAAACATAAATATGTTCCGCACCATCCCATGGATTGCTTTCTAGTTGCTTCATACCAAGCGAGATGCGCTTAGATTCTTGATCAAACTTGGTAACAATCACCTTTACTGCATCACCCACGGCGAATACTTCTGAGGGATGATTGATCCGTTTCCATGAAATATCTGTGACGTGCAGCAAGCCATCAACGCCACCAAGATCAATGAACGCACCGTAATCCGTGATGTTCTTGACCACGCCATCCATAATATGACCTTCACGGATATTTTCGAGGATTTCTTCACGCTGACCTTGACGTGATTCTTCCATAATCGCACGACGTGATACGACGATATTGCCACGTTTGCGATCCATTTTCAAGATCACAAAAGGTTGCTCTACGCCAATAAGTGGCGTGATATCTTTAATAGGACGAATATCCACTTGGCTTCCCGGAAGGAACGCCACCGCGCCTTTCACATTAACGGTAAATCCACCTTTGACTTTGCCAAAGATTACGCCCATCACATGTTCGCCCGTTTCGGCTGCGGATTCCAAATCCACCCACGCTGCTTCACGCACGGCGCGCTCACGGCTCAAGACTAACTCGCCTTGACGGTTTTCAAGGCGTTCTACATAGACTTCAATCGCATCGCCCACATGCACTTCAGGGGCGTGTATTCCCTGTGCAAATTCTTTTAATGAGATACGTCCTTCGGATTTTAATCCGACATCGATGGATACGATATCGCCACGAATATCGATCACAATTCCTTTGACAACGTCACCTTCTTTGACATCTGACTGACTAAGTGATGCTTCAAATAGCGCTCCAAATTCTTCAAATTGTTCGTTTTGTTTCTGTTCTGCTAGTTGCATATAAGTTGATAACCCCTTCTGTGCCTCACCTAGTGGTGATGCAGCAATGATAAATTCCCCTCTATTCATAAGGAATATCATCAAAAAAGCAAGCATTTATTGCCGTAAAAGGCAAAAACTTCACAAAAAATTGCGCGCAAGGCTATGATTCACGCGATCAGCGCGATTATTCATCTTAATTACACATGCCGGGATTATCTGGGCTGCATCCAAAATCGGTCGGCGAGGTGTAATATTCATCATTATCTTGATAATATTGTTTTTTCGCTTCCACATCGCGCTCCATATCGCCCGTATAGCCATAGCTTGGGGCGGTATAGCCCGTATCATTATCATAGGTAACAGTGCTGCGATAATCATATTGTTCCCATGCGGACCTAGAGCTACCACCTGCGCCACAGCCTGTGATTGCTATCATGAGTATAAAAAACTCTACTGCTCGTATCTTGTTCCGCATTGCCGTCCGCCTTTCGTGCGCTATCGTTATTCATTAGAACCTGCCTCGAATCTCTCTCTTATGGGCTGCAAATGGCAATTTTCTGCGCTTCCATTGCTCATGTACCTTAAGTACACTCCGCTACGGTTCTCAAAAATCACCATTTTCGCCTCATAATAAAAAGATTCGTAGTAGGTTCTTAGACCTTATATATATATAAGAATGAAGATAGAGCAAATAAAATATTTGTTCTTAGTTTGGACGGCGCATTTGATCGGTGCTGTCCAAAGAAAAAGCGGGTATCTCTACCCAAAATGATTCCCCCGTTTGTGAATCAACCATTTCATATTCTCCAGCCATCATCCCTGAGGAGGTGGAAAGCACTGTACCACTGGTATAGTGATAAACATCACCTGCGTGCAGGATAGGTTGCTCACCAACGACACCCGCGCCACGCACATGTTGTACGTACCCCGTCGCATCCATCACTTCCCAGTGACGGTTCATGAGTTGTAATGTGCGTTCCCCATGATTTTCGAGGCGCACGCGATATGCCCACACATAATGCCCCTGCGCACTATCGGATTGATCATCCAAATAGGTAGGAACTACGGTGATTTCAATCTGATGGGTTGTTTTAGAAAACATTCTTAACCTACGTGTTTCGCCTGTGTTGGTTGCTCGTTTTGTTCAGTGGATAAGGCTTTAAGTGCTTTTGGTGAAAGTTGAATATTTAGCTCGCGTAATTGTTTTTCCTCTACATGGGCAGGGGCATTCATCAATAAATCTTCGGCACGTTGATTCATCGGGAATGCAATCACCTCACGAATGTTCGGTTCATCCGCGAGCAACATCACCATACGGTCAATACCTGGGGCAATGCCACCATGTGGCGGTGCGCCATAATGGAATGCACGCCAGAGCGCGCCAAATTTCTGCTCCAGCACTTCTTCACCATAGCCTGCAATGGCAAAGGCTTTTTTCATAATATCGGGGCGGTGATTACGGATTGCGCCAGAAGAAAGTTCAATGCCGTTGCACACAATATCATATTGATATGCAAGGATTTCAAGAAGTTTTTCTTTGTTTCCTTCGGCTTGCTCTAACACTTCAAGCCCACCTTGTGGCATAGAAAATGGATTATGCGAGAAGATGATTTTATGTTCTTCCGCGTCCCATTCAAAATACGGGAAATCAACGACCCAACAAAATGAGAATAGATTTGGATCAATTAAATCAAGCTGCTTGCCCAATTCGGTACGTACCTTGCCCGCAATATCCGCAGCATCGGCTTCTGTTCCCGAAGCAAAGAAGATGGCATCACCTGCTTTGAGGTTGGCACGCTCTTTCATTATGTTCAGGCGATCTTCAGGCAGGAATTTTGCAATCGGTCCTTTCGCACTGCCGTCTGCATCAATCACAATATAGGCAAGTCCTTTCGCGCCACAGCTTGTCGCAAAATCAATCATTTTATCAAAGAAACTACGCGGTTTATCTGCGACTGACGGGGCAGGGATGCCACGGATGCACCCGCCTTGCGCTGCAATCTGCGCAAAAATCTTGAATTCGGTATTCGCCCAAATATCGGCTGCATCAATAATTTCAATCGGGTTGCGTAAATCAGGCTTATCACAACCATATTTTAGCATAGCGGTACGGTAGGGGATATGCGGGAAGGGGTGCGCGGCAATAGTTTTGTTAGAAAACTCACTAAATAGCCCCGCAACGACAGGTTCGACAACGTTAAACACATCATCTTGTGTGGCAAAGGCAAGCTCCATATCAAGCTGATAAAATTCACCCGGAGAGCGATCAGCGCGTGCATCTTCATCACGAAAACATGGTGCTATTTGGAAATAGCGGTCAAAGCCACTGGTCATGAGTAATTGTTTGAACATTTGCGGTGCTTGTGGCAAGGCATAGAATTTACCGGGATGCACACGGCTTGGCACAAGATAATCCCGTGCGCCCTCAGGTGATGATGCGGTAAGGATAGGAGTTTGAATCTCAAGGAAGCCTTGTGCCTGCATTGCACGGCGTAGATGGGCAATGACTTCTGAACGCAGCACGATATTACGGTGCAGTTTTTCGCGGCGTAAATCTAGGAAGCGGTAGGTTAGGCGCGTTTCTTCAGGGAACTCACGATCCAGATTCACTTGCATAGGCAATGGCTCGGCTGGGGATTCCATCTGATATGAGGCAATACGCACCTCAATCGCACCTGTTTCAATGGAGCTATTGACGGCATCAGCATCACGCTGCACGACTGTTCCCATCAGCGTGATCACCGATTCATTGCGTACATGGCTCAATGTCGCAAAATCCGCATGGTTGCTTTCCATCACACATTGCGTAATGCCATAATGATCCCGCAAATCAATGAATAAAAGTTGTCCGTGATCGCGCACGCGATGCACCCATCCAGAAAGTTTGACTTCGCTTCCTGCATGGCTAAGGTTCAAGGCGTTGCAATGATGGGTGCGGTATGCGTGCATGGCGTATTCTCAATTCAAGTTATCCTAGTCTATTGCTATAATCCAACTACCCCATCAAGTCAATGATGGAGTGATGGATTGCCCCCATCTTCGATTATCTATGTTGCATATGCAGCATGAATAGGTTATTTTACGCGTGTTTTTCGTGATGAAAAGAAATAGAGATCGCACAAACTATCCATTTATGTTTAGATGCAGATTATGAATTCGTATGTTTCAGATGTGTTAATTATTGGGGCAGGGCTTGTGGGTGCTGCGCAAGCATTAGCGTTGGCGCATTATGGAGTGCGCTCCGTTGTGGTGGATAAAACCCCGCTTGATGCCGTGCGCGCTCAAGGGCATGATGGCAGAGTCAGTGCGATTTCTCATGCATCCGTGCAGGTGCTAGAGCATATTGACCTATGGCATAAGGTAGAACAGGAAGCGGGAGCAATAGGCTCTATCTTGGTAACGGAAGGGGGGGATTTCTCCGATATTCATTTTGATGCTGCACATGTGAGTGATGATCCGTTTGGTTATATGGTAGCGAATCGATCGCTACGTATTGCGTTGCTGGAGGCGGTGGAGGAACATCCGCTGATTACCTTTATTGCAGAGCAAACCGTGGCGGATATGGTGCGTGATGGTGGAAAAGTGCGCGCTACACTCACGCAAGGAGCAATCATTGAAGCGAATCTGTTGATTGTTGCGGATGGAAGATATTCACAAGTGCGCGATAGCCTTGGCATTAAGGCGCGTAAGTTTGATTATGATCAACATGCCATGGTGTGTACGATTGCGCATAATGTGCATCATCAAGAGCGTGCGATTGAATGGTTTTTACCCGCTGGGCCGTTGGCGTTATTGCCAATGCATGGCGGGCATCATAGTTGCATCGTATGGACAGAACGCTCACGCTTTGCACAGCATATGATTGCTTTGGATGATGCCACTTTCACCTATGAACTAAGCCGTAAATTATGCGGTATGCTTGGCACGATTGAAATGGTGGGCGGGAAATATGCGTATCCGCTCAATCTTTTTCAAGCAGAACGCTACACCAGCGAACGCGCCGTGCTGATAGGGGACGCTGCCCATGCCATTCATCCGATTGCAGGGCAGGGGGTGAATCTTGGCTACCGCGATGTAGCCGTTTTAACGGAATTGCTTGTTGATGCGATGCGTTTGGGGCAGGATATTGGCAATGCATCGATTATGCAGCATTATCAACAATGGCGACATTTTGATGCCACAAGCATGATTGCGATGACCGATGGATTGAACCGAATATTTTCGAGTGATTCAAAATTAGTGCGTCCTGTGCGGCGGTTGGGTATGGGATTATTGAACCGTATCGAACCTGTAAAAATGTTTTTCATGGAATCTGCTATGGGTATGACGGGCGATCTTCCGCATATGCTGCGCGGTGAACGGATTTAATTAGGCTTGATGTATGCGTTTTTGGCGACCTATTCTTTACACTAACGGTATATTAATTAGCCTCTTAGGGGCGTTGATGATGATCCCTGCCATTGCGGATATGATTGATTATCATCGTAATTGGGAAGTGTTTGCGATGTGTTCGATCATGACCTGTTTTATTGGCATGATGCTGTTTTTTACGAATCGCGGTGAGGCGGTGGAGTTGAAAATACGGCAGGCTTTTTTGCTCACATCGACAAGTTGGATGTTTATTTCTGCCTTTGGGGCATTGCCGTTTTATTTATCTGCTATGAATTTAAGCTATGCAGACGGTGTTTTTGAAACAGTATCAGGACTCACCACCACAGGATCGACGGTGATTGTTGGGTTGGATGTTGCGCCTTCGGGAATTTTGCTGTGGCGTTCGATGCTGAATGGGATTGGGGGCATTGGCATTGTGGTGATGGCGATTGCGATTCTTCCAACATTGCGTGTGGGGGGGATGCAGTTGTTCCGCACGGAATCATCGGATAATTCGGACAAAATGTTGCCACGTAGTACGCAAATTGCTTATACAACGGCGTTTATATTTTTCGCACTCAGTGTGCTTTGTGCATGGTGCTATTGGCTTGCTGGTATGTCGGGGTTTGATGCGATCAATCACGCGATTCC
Source organism: Alphaproteobacteria bacterium (assembly GCA_004292675.1). Classification (GTDB taxonomy): domain Bacteria; phylum Pseudomonadota; class Alphaproteobacteria; order Rickettsiales; family UBA998; genus RDZH01. Next base: position 89,027 of record RDXO01000013.1, read on the forward strand.
AACGATTGCCACGGGCGGCTTTTCAACGCATGATGCCTCGATTGGTTATTTTAAGTCCTTAGAAATTGAATTAATTTGCATTGTCTTTATGATTGCAGGTGCTATGCCACTGATGCTTTTTTATCAGGCAGTCAATGGTGATTGGGGGGCGTTATACCGTACTTCACAGGTGCGTATGTTTTTTGCGACGATCATGCTGGTGTCGCTTGCGATTGCTGCATGGTTGGTTTATAAGGGGCAGATGCACCCTTGGTATGCGCTGCGACACTCCTTATTTGTAGTGGTGACGGTGATTACGACCACGGGTTTTGTCACGGAAGATTTTGCTTTATGGGGAAGTTTTGCAACTCATGCGATTTTCATGCTTATGGTGGTGGGGGGATGTACGGGTTCAACCGCTGGCGGTATAAAGATTTTTCGCTTTCAAGTGTTTTTTGCTGTGGTGTATGTGCAGCTTAAACAGCTTATTCAACCACATGGGGTGTATGTGCCGCGCTATGAAGGCAAACCGCTTACCGATCCTATTATTGCCTCTGTATTGAATTTCTTTTTATTGTTTGCTTTTTGTTTTTTAGTGCTATCTTTGGCGTTATCTCTTTATGATCTTGATTTTCTCACAAGCATGAGTGCCACCGCGCAAGCATTGGCAAATGTTGGGCCGGGGCTTGGTGCAATCATTGGGCCTGCAAGTAATTTTTCTAGCTTGCCTGATGGTGCAAAATGGATATTATCTGCTGCGATGTTGCTTGGGCGTTTGGAATTATTCACCATATTGGTGTTGTTTGTACCAAGTTTTTGGCGTAGGTAAACTGTATTCTGCATAAGAAGCGAAGTATGCTTTTGTTTTTACTTACTTATTCCTTTTGCTCGTCACTCCTGCGTAGGCAGGAGTCCAGCGATCACGGATCGTTATGGATGCCTGCCTACGCAGGCATGACAGAAAGTGAGAGTTATGCAGAAATACTATAATTGTTCTAACGGAATATGCTGGGTGCGGCTGCAAAATTGGCATGTCATTTCAATGCAGCCATCAATCGCCATTTCTTCAAGCTCAGATCGAGGGATGGTGCGCAATACATCGATAAAGCGTGTGGGGCTGCAATGGCATTCATCTTTAATGGTGTGCGTATCATAGACCCATACGCCGATCTCATGAAACAGACGATAGAGCAAGGCAGAGAGCGCAAGATGCGGATCGCATAATTCTTCTTCGGTGATGGTGTGTACCAATAATTGGCAAAACTCCCAATGATCTTCGGGTGCATCCGTTGCCATATCTGCTGGTTCTAGCTGATCGCTGGCGGTTTGTTCTGCCATGCTTAATTCAGGCATACGCTCAAGCATGATACCGCCTATCACCCAATGATGCGCCCCGTGATCAGAGGTGTGTTTGTGGATTTGGGTATAAAATATCACATCAAGTTGTTGTGATTGCAAGAAATAATGGGTGAGTGCTTCGGAAAAATTTTGTCCCTCAAGCGGTACGATCCCTTGATACGGATCGCCATAACCATAATCTAGGGTAATGGCAAGATAGCCTCCGCCCATCACATCGCGCAGATTTGCTGATGTCGCATCTAATCCTTCAAGATAGGTATGACCATCTTCGCGGATATTGGCATAAGCGCGCACGCAGCCACCATGGCGCACATCCGCTACAAAAAATGCTACCGCCCCATCCCCTTTTGCTTGAAAAGTGAGGATGCCTTCTTCGGGAAGATTGGCAGAAAGCATGGAGGCAAGCACCAATAATTCTGCAAGCATATGGCTCACTATAGGAGGGTAGGCATGGCGTTCAAGGATCGTGTTCAGTGTTTTATCAAGCCGTACCATACGCCCGCGCACTACGGAATTATGCAACATAAAAGGCTGCACCCTATCTTCATGGCGTACTAATCCAAGATTATGTGGTGCTTTAGCGGTGGGTTCTTGTTCCTTCATGCGCGACACTATAGCCATTGTTGCGCCCACGATCCAGTGGAAAAAGCACTAAGTGTGGTTCAGTTGTTCTTTAATCGCTTGTGCCACATGAAAGGCAAGTTGGCATGGTACGGCGTTGCCCACCATTTTATATCCAGCGGCAACATGGGTGTAATGAAAAATATGCGACGGCGGAAATGTTTGTATGTGCGCACATTCGCGTACCGATAACCGACGATAAAGATGTTCGCTTCCAGATACAAAAGAAAAGCGATCCTTGCCTATGGGGTGCATTTTCGGTGCTTGCGGATGGATGGGTGCGTGTCTGCCTCCTGCTTGAATCGTGAAGGATGGTTCATCCCACGTGCGCACGCGGTTGCGCGACATAAAGATGCTTGAAAATCCGCCTACCATATATTCATGGTTTGGGATGATGCAATCCAAGCCATTTGTTTTATTTTGTTCGTGCGCGGGCAAGGCATTCTCTTTCAAATCTGCAATCGCATCACGTAGTGTCTTGCGGTGAATGATAGGATCGGGAAAATGAAAACGCACAGCTAAATCTTTACGAAAACCTACAAAAAATAAGCGTTTGCGTTCTTGTGGTACGCTAAAATCTACCGCATTAAGCAACATCACGGATAAATCATATCCACAATTTGTGAGAAGTTGCGTAATGTGGTGCAATGCAGGTGCGTGTCGTGCGGCCAACATACCCGACACATTTTCAGCCACAAAAAATTTCGGTTTTTTGGCTTCAAGCACCCGAATAAACTCAAAAAATAATTTACCACGGCTATCATCAATGCCACGTAATGTTCCTGCCTCACTCCAGCTTTGACATGGTGGCCCGCCAATAAGTCCGTCTGCATCGGGTATTTCATCGCTTGAAATATCGCAAATAGATTTACGGTTCAACACGACATGTGGAAAATTGGCTTCGTAGGTTGCCCAAATATCTTTATCATATTCATTCGCCCAAATAGTTTGAAATCCTGCCATTTCAAAGCCGCGATCCATCCCTCCTGCACCAGAAAATAACGAGATAATCTTCATAGGGCAACAATCAGTACCGCATCTAAAAGCTGCACAGGATTATCAGGATTTTTGATCAAAACATGACGCACTTGTGCATGAGGATGCTGCTCTAAAGTTGTGCGATCTTCAGGAGTAAAACAAAGATATTTCTCTTTGCACATTAAGGCATAAATAGAAAATTCTTGCTGATGCGGTATCTCTAAATAGGCAAATACTTTGCTTGGATGGGCAATGCTCCACATGCCACGCACACGCAGATCGGTAATGCCTAACGGATCAATTTTTTGTATTTTAGCTAATTCATTCGTTTCAATAAAATCAATATCTTCTGAGGCGTAGACATTTTCGGAAATAAGATTATGAATGCGTTCGTAAGTTTCAGGTGATGCTGCATAGCAATCTCCATAAATCATCCATAGAGAATTGATTTTTTTATCTTTCGCATGTGCTACAACATAGACAATGTCTTTCACATCCCATGGCGTAGATTCACAATTTTTGCACGAAGCAAGGATGCGCTTATTGGTGGCATAGAGTTTATGTTTCGGATAGGAGCTATTCAACGCAAGATTTGGACTACGTGATTCAATTTTCTTAATTTCTATCGCATCACCATTCTTCAAAATTAGATCGGGAGGATGGTTTTGATTGCCAGAGTAAGAAAATACCTCAGCATAGCGCAGCAGCTTTGTTTGTTCATCACTATCACTCGGTAATTCAGAAAATATGTCTTTTATGAACTGCTCGCACGATCGCCCCATATCATTCATGCGATTTGCACTTGGCAGCATATCGCTTAAATGATTGCGAGGCTGATTCAGCATGTGTAGTATAGCACGCAATGTATTCGTCATGCGCGACACTATAGCCATTGTTGCGCCCACGATCCAGTGGAAAAATGCAAAAAATCGCACTTCAATACTATATTATGCTTGCAACTAATGTGCCGATGGTGTGTAAAGAATGGTTGATGTGCCAAGGTATGAAGTGATGAACCAAAAAAATGATAACACACCCAATGCGATGTGGGGGGGGCATTACAGCACCGCTCCCGATAGCCTCATGCAGCGTATTAATTGCTCGATAGATGTGGATCATGTGCTGTATGCTCATGATATTGCGGGGTCGATTGCCCATGTGACGATGCTTGGGGATACGGGGATTATCTCTAAGGAAGAAGCAAGTCAGATTCGTGATGCGTTGCCAAAAATTGCGCAGGAGATAGCATCGGGGCAGATGGTGTGGAATCCCGCACTAGAAGACATTCATATGCATGTGGAAGCTCGCTTAAAAGAGCTGATTGGGGAGGTAGCAGGCAAGTTGCATACTGCCCGTTCGCGTAATGATCAGGTGGTCACGGATGTGCGACTCTATGTGATGGAAGCGATGGATCATATCGTGGATCGCATCACATCCTTGCAACGTAGCTTATGCAACCGTGCTGAGGAATATGCAGAAACCATCATGGCGGGATGCACGCATTTTCAACCTGCACAGCCCGTGACGCTCGGTCATCATCTGATAGCGTATGTAGAGATGCTGGAGCGTGATAAGGGAAGGATGCGCGATGCGCGCCAGCGTATGGCGCAATGCCCTCTTGGGGCAGCCGCATTGGCGGGTACGTCTTTTCCGATTGATCGCGAGCAAACGGCACGATTATTGGGGTTTACAGAACCAACGCATAATTCATTGGATTCAGTCGCCTCACGTGATTTTGTGGTGGAGGCAAGCAGCAGCATTGCCATGTGCGCGGTGCATCTTTCTCGCTTTGCGGAAGAATTGGTGATGTGGTCTTCACCTTTGCTCGGATGGATTTATTTGCCAGAGCAGTTCACCACGGGTAGTTCGATCATGCCACAAAAGCGCAATCCTGATGCGGCGGAGCTTATCCGTGCGAAAACAGGGCGGTGTATGGGGCATGTGGTGCATTTGCTTACACTTTTGAAAGGCACGCCACTTGCTTATAATAAGGATTTACAGGAAGATAAAGAACCGATTTTTGATGCAATCGCCTCATTGGATTTGTCTTTAAGTGCCATGCGTGGGATGGTGGATCATTTCGGGGTCAATGCCGAAAAGATGGAACAAGCAGCGCGTGCAGGGCATTCTACCGCAACGGATTTAGCCGATTGGTTGGTGCGTACACTTCGCATACCATTTCGGGAAGCGCATCATATTACAGGGCGTGTGGTGGTGCAGGCAGAGCAGCGCGGTTGCGCGTTATGGGAATTGCCACTTGAGGTGATGCAAACCGTGGATGCACGGATTACCCACGATGCGTTGCAGGTATTGGATGTGCGCTCCTCAGTAGCATCGCGTACCAGCTATGGTGGGACAGCACCCATGATGGTGCGTGCAGCGATTGTGCGGGCGCGTGAGGTTTATGGATTGGAGGGCTGATAATATGCGATGGATGATGATTATAATAGTGATGATGATGGTGAGTGCGTGCGGTATTAAAAAAGACGTGATACGCCCATCGGACATCCCAGAATATGAAAAACAACAGGAGAAAAAGCGTGGATCACTTCCAATATAAGCATGGCATCTATCATGCGGAGGATATGCCGTTAGATACATTGGCAACATTGGTGGAAACACCATTTTATTGCTATTCAGCGGCAACATTACGGCATCATGCGCAGGTGTTTATGCGTGGGATTGCAGGGTTGAACCATCGTGTGCCACCAAAAATATGCTTTGCGGTAAAAGCGAATCCGAATCCGCATGTGCTGCGTTTGCTCAAAGAGCAGGGGCTTGGTGCAGATGTGGTATCAGAAGGGGAGATTCGTTTAGCTCTTGCAGCGGGGATTCCTGCACAGGACATCGTCTTTTCAGGGGTGGGGAAAAAACGCCAAGAGATGCGGTTTGCGCTGCAATGTGGGGTATTTCAATTTAATGTAGAATCCGCGCAAGAGCTGCATGTGCTGCATGAGGAGGCGCAAGGCTTAGGCGTGCTTGCCCCGATTGCGCTACGGGTGAATCCGAATGTGGATGCGGTGACGCATGAGAAAATCACCACAGGGCGTAAAGATTCCAAATTCGGTATTGATATTGAACAAGCATCTGAGATTTATGCGCTTGCGCACTCTATGCCCTATATTAAAGTGCAGGGAATTTCGGTGCATATAGGTTCACAGCTCACCCAGCTTGAACCATTTGCACGGGCATTTGCACGGGTGCGGGATTTTGTGCTGGAGATGCGCGCCCAAGCTATGCCGATTGATGTGGTCGATTTAGGAGGTGGATTGGGCATTCCCTATCATCCTGAACATGCAGCCTTGCCTGAACCTGATGGCTATGGTGCGATGATTTGTGAGGCGATGCAGGGATTAGAGGCGCATTATGTCTTTGAACCGGGGCGATTAATTGCAGGCAATGCAGGGGTGTTGGTGGCTTCAGTGATTTATACGAAAGAGGCACATGATGCCCAGACGGATGTGACGCATCGTTTTATGATCATTGATGCGGGGATGAATGATCTGATGCGTCCTGCCATGTATGGCGCACATCATGAAATTGTACCCGTATCAGAAGCGCATCATCACGCTACGCATGTGTCGCAACATGTGGTCGGGCCAGTATGCGAATCAAGCGATGTTTTTCTACGTCATCATCCCTTACCCTTATTGCACGAAGATGATCTGGTGGTAATCCGTAGCGCAGGGGCGTATGGTGCATCAATGAGTTCCACTTATAATGCACGGTTGCAAATTCCCGAAGTGCTGGTGGATGGAACGCGTATGACGATTATTCGTCCGCGTGAAACCTATGAGGAGATGCTTGCCAGATATTGATAATAACGCGCCTATGAGGTACGTTCTTGGGAAAGAACATACCTCATAGATCATGGGTTACGCTATTAGAATTTTTTTCACGAGGTTGAAAAACCTTTGAAAAATACTCTTTTTGAGGTGGACAGAATCTTGATCATCTGTCCGTAACTCAAAAATTTGAGATGTTCCGTTATAGTATCCGTTTATACGAACCGTACTCAACGAACCATTATCCTTTTTGATTGTAGCGATTCCGTGGGCGGAACCGAGAGTCACAAAAATAGCGATGTCGGCTTTGTTCCCATGTAACACAATGAATGTTTCTTTCCCGTCTACAACGTATCGTTGCAAACGAAGGGAAAAACAAGTTTCCAAGATAACGACTTCATGAAAAGAACCAATCGGAGCGTATTTCAATTCAGTAATCATGATTTTTTGCTTTGCAAATAAAGAACAAGGTCGCTTGATGATTTTTCTATATAACTATAGAGGATAATCAAGCATGAAAGATTTTCAGTTTTATTTATAGCATAGAATGAAGTATAATGCAAGTTAATATATATTCTATGACGTGATGAACAAAAAAAGACAAGCAACACATAAAGCATCGCTTGTCTTTTTAACGCAAGTATTCATATGAAAATATCACATCCATTAGGTATGTTCTTGAGAAAGAACAGTACCTAACGGATTGTGACTAAGCTAGAAAAGGTTTTTTACGAAATTGTGGATTCGTTGAAGAAAACTTTTCTTGAGGCGCACTGGGGTCTCATCCTCTGTGTAAAATCGGTATATCTTAGACTCTTCGTCAAAATATCCGCACAGGTCGAAACTGTGTACGGAATTAGTACCTATTATTGTGACATAGCCGTCAGCAACATTAGGGTGTCTCGGTTTCGTAGATAAACTAATAGCCACCTCATCGCCGAGCAAATGGACAAAAGTTTCATATTTGGTCACAGAGTAGGTCTGTAAACGAACGGGAAAACATTTGTCACCGATTAGAACTTCGTGAGTTGAGCCAATGGGATAAGATTTCAATTCAGTAATCATGATTTTTTGCTTTGCAAATAAAGAACAGGGTGGCTTGATAATTGCTCTATATAACTATAGAGGATAATCAAGCATGAAAGATTTTCAGTTTTATTTATAGCATAGAATGAAGCATAATGCAAGTTAATATAACTTAAATACGAACACCACTCGTCATGCCTGCGTAGGCAGGCATCCAACGCAATGCTTTTGACTGGATTCCTGCCTTCGCAGGAATGACAAGAAACGACTATATAAAATCAGGCGGGACAATAATCGACACGCCACACGCAAAAAGACAAGCAACACACAAAGCATTGCTTGTCTCGTTCATGCGATCAACAAAACGCGCATAGCACGCTAGCTATTTACGCAGCAACGGGCGCGGGAATCACAGAAATGAATTGACGTTCATTGGCTTTTACAGCAAATTCTACATGCCCTTCAACCAGTGCGAATAAGGTATGATCTTTGCCCATGCCAACATTTTTTCCAGCGTGAAATTTTGTGCCACGTTGACGCACAAGAATGTTGCCCGGAATGACCAGCTCTCCACCGAATTTTTTCACACCCAAACGACGACCTGCTGAATCGCGACCGTTACGTGAACTACCACCTGCTTTTTTATGAGCCATGTTCTACTCCTTATGATTTATTATTATACTATGCTGCAATCGCATCAACACGAACAATCGTCTGATGTTGACGATGACCGTTCATACGACGATAATTTTGACGACGCTTCTTTTTGAATACCCAGATTTTATCGGTGCGCGTTTGGTTGATGATGGTTGCGGTAACGGTTGCGCCTTCAACTACGGGCGTACCAATTTTGCTACCTGCCATAAGCACGCGTGTAAATTCAATCACGTCACCTATGTCACCTTCGATTTTCGCAACTGCTAATTTGTTGCCACTTGTTACGGAATATTGTTTTCCACCTGTTTCAATAATTGCAAACATTGCTTTAGTATCCTTGAAATTTTATGAGATAGTGAATATAGCGAAATTACGGTTTCTGTCAATCATTTTATGAGCAGTGTAGCAATTTCTTTTTGTGTAAGCGTTTCGGCACGGCGTGTAGGATCGATGCTGCACGCTTCCATACGCTCCACGGCATCACTACGCCATGCCAATAAGTTCTTGCGTAGCATTTTACGGCGTTGCGCAAAAGCGGCGTGGGTGAACGCTTCCACTTCTTCCCACGAGGCGGCGAAGGCAGGTTGCGCACGTGGCACAAGGCGCACCACAGAGGACATCACCGCAGGGGGAGGGGTGAAGGCTTCAGGCGGTACATCCATGCAATAATCCACCTCGCACAGCCATTGGCAGAGAATGCTGAACCGTCCGTAATCGGCACTATCAGGGCGTGCCACCATGCGTTCCACCACTTCTTTTTGCAGCATCACAGTGATTGAATCCACCACATCTGCACCATAAGTGGCAATTTCCTTCAACCAATGAATGATGAGCGTCGTACCCACATTATAGGGCAGGTTTGCTACAACCGCACGCGGTGCGGGGGTGAGATCATGCAAGCGCACATCTAGGGCATCGCGTTGGTGCAGGGTGAAGCGTTGCGGATAATGCTCCATTAAAGGCTGCAATGCGACAACGCACCGCACATCTAATTCAATAGCGGTAAGGTGTGCAACATGGTCCTCAGCAAGCAAGGCGCGTGTCAAGCCTCCGGGTCCTGATCCGATCTCAATAGCGTGAACACCCATAGGCAAAGCAGCGCAACGTACAATAGAGGAGAGCAGCATTTCATCGGTGAGAAAATGCTGCCCTAGTTTCTTGTTCGCATGAAGCCGTGCGTTCTGGATAGTCTCGAGCGTGGTAGGGATGCGTGCGTGCATCTTTACAGAGTCACGGATACATGGCTAGCGTGCATTTGATCGCGTACCATCTGCTTGAGCAGCTCTAATGTTTCCGTCCTTTGCGCTTCGCAACGTACAATAATGGCGGCTTGTGTATTGGAGGCACGCGCCAACCACCAACCATCACGGAAACTGACGCGTACACCGTCGGCTTCGTTAATTTCCAATGCCTCACCAGCCTCACGCATCTGATATAAGCGGGTGCGCACTTCTTCAATGATAACAAATTTACGCTCTTCGGTGCAATCAACACGAATCTCTGGCGTATTGTAGGTGTGGGGAATGCTGGTACGCATTTGCTCTAATGTTTGGTCGCTGTGTGCCACTAAGTCGAGTAAGCGCACCGCTGCATATAACCCATCATCAAAACCATAATAGCCATCAGCAAAGAAGATGTGACCACTCATTTCACCTGCAATTTCTGCTTTTGTTTCTTTCATTTTGGATTTAATCAAGGAATGCCCTGTTTTCCACATGAGCGGTTTGCCCCCGTGCGCGAGGACATCATCAAAGAGTGTTTGGCTTGCCTTCACATCGGCAATCACGGTTGCACCCGGTTTGCGTGATAATATCTCACGGGCATAGAGTGTCAACATCTGATCGCCCCAAAGGATCGTGCCACTTGCATCCACCGCACCAATGCGATCGCCGTCGCCATCAAAAGCTACGCCAAAATCTGCCTTATGTTCGCGTACTGCTGCGATAAGATCTTGCATGTTTTTTTCTTCTGTGGGATCAGCATGATGGTTTGGGAACGTGCCGTCAATTTCGGTAAATAAGGTGATATGCGTGCCGTGCAAACGCTGCGCTAAAAGTTCCGTGATTTCACCCGCTGCGCCATTACCTGCATCCCATACAACAGTGAGCGGTTTTGCGCCTTCAATGCGCAATCCTTGCAGTAAACGATCAACATAGGCTGCACGTATATCATGATGCGTCACTGTTCCTTGCGCGCTATTAAAATCATTAGAAGCAATGAGTGATCCTAATGCTTGAATATCATCACCAAAAAACGGGCGTGATTTCATCATCATTTTGAAGCCATTATGCGTCGGTGGGTTATGCGAACCTGTCAACATAATGCCCGCATCGGCTTCCAAAGTAAGAGTCGCAAAATAGCACATAGGCGTAGGACCTATGCCGCAATCAATAACGTGCGCACCCGCATCCACCATGCCTTGTATGAGTGTTTTGGTGAGGGCAGGGGAGCTTGCGCGCCCATCGCGTGCAGTGACGATGGTTGGGTGTGGATTAGTGCTGTTGCGTGCCATCCATGTTGCAAATGCACGCCCGACATAATAGCCTGTGTCATCATGCAATGTTTCTCCATAAATGCCACGAATATCATAGGCGCGTAGGATGCTTGCGGGGAGTGTAAAGGCAGAATCGGAACGGGGTGCAATAGCGGTCATGAAGTTTTATCCCTTGTGATAATTTTAACACATTTATGCAGCAATAGCTCTGAAATGTCAAGGATTTTTACACATGCCCTAGCAGTGTTTGTTTTTACATTGCGCATTTTTTATGATTGAGGTTAAGAAAATGCTGGATTTTTTGTTCAAACTATGCTTTAAGTGTTGCTCTTTATCGTAAGACTCAAGGAAATAATATTATGGCAGTACATCTCAGATTAGCGCGTGGCGGTTCAAAAAAACGTCCTTTTTACCGTTTAGTAGCCGCTGATGTGCGTGCGCCACGTGATGGCGCGTTTATTGAAAAATTAGGGATTTATAATCCTATGCTCCCGAAAGATAGCGCGGATCGCTTTGTTGTAGATGCGGATCGTGTGCGTTATTGGATCGGCACAGGGGCAAAACCAACGGAAGCCGTAGCACGTTATTTGCGTGCGCAAGGCTTATGGAACGAAGCTCCGCGTTATATTGCGAAGCCAAAATCAGGCAATCTTCCACCACGTGCGCAAGCTCGCAAAAATGCTGAAGATGCTGCACGCGCTGCTGCAGAAGCGGAAGCTGCCACTGCTGCTGCTGAATAAAATAGTACGTAGATTTAGAAAAAAGCGATCTATGCCTTGGGGTGTGGTCGCTTTTTTTGGTTGATGGGTACGAATTATGGTGAAATTGCAAGAATATTGTGGTAGTATGAATACTTAAACTTATCTTTTCACACGCCATGAAAACCTTTTTGTCAATCATGTTTGCTGCTTCAAGTTGGGGTTGGTTTTTGTATCTTATGATACACAACCCCATCGACTTCAGCGAAGGTGTGCCGTTAAAACCTGAGCCAACGCAGTTGCGTTCTAGGTAATCTTTCGCACTATGGGTTCTTCAACAATGAAGACCTATAGTGTGAGGATGCTTTCCCCCAGAAATGCTAATGTTCATAGCCCGCATAGTGAGGATTGATTGCTGCTCCATTGGCATCCAAAAGCATGACGGACGCATCACATACGACTTCCCCAATAGAAGTGATTGCCACATCAGGGCAGAGCGCACGCACATCTGCTTCATAGAGGGTGGGCATCGTGAACAGTAATTCATAATCATCACCTGCCGAATAGCAATGTTGCCATAGTTGCGCATGGTGACGTTGGGCATAATGCCCTGCAGCGGATAATGGCAACAGATCATAATATAAGCGCGCTCCGACACTGCTTGCATCGCATAATTTGCGCATATCTACCATCAGTCCATCCGAAATATCCATCGCACTGGTTGCATAATGCCTTAGGGCAATACCCATGCTGAGCCTTGGGGATGGGTACCAATAGCGTTCCACGACATAGCTCGCATAGGGTTCAGGCAGATGCACATCACCCCGCGCATGGTGTAACCCTAAGGCAGCATCCCCGATTGTTCCCGTGACATAGATGCCATCCCCTATGCGTGCATTGCTGCGCAAAAGCGGTGTGTCTGTGCATCCCATAGCGGTAATGGATAAGGTGAGGCGTGGGGATGCGCGGATAATATCCCCTCCCGTGAGTGCGATAGTATAGCGTTGATGTTGTGCTTCCAAAGCGGCGCAAAAAGCGCGTAGCCATGCTTCATCTTGGGCATCGGTGAGGGCGAGGGCGAGTTGATAGGAATGAGGTTGCGCTCCCATTGCAGCGAGATCCGAAAGGTTTACCGCTAAGGCTTTGTGGGCAATCTGTGCTGGCGTGCCTGTGCGTAAAAAATGAATATCCTCTTGCAGCATATCCGTGGTGATGACAATGCCATGTGGCAGGGAGGGAAGATAGGCAGCATCATCACGAAGCCCTAATGCCCAAGGAGAGGATGCTAACGGCATCAAAAGTTGTTCGATAATATGGCGTTCTTTCATGGGTGGATCATGGGGTGGTTATAGATGATATTATACTTTATCGTATTTTCAAAATTGCGCAATGATTAAAGAAAAATATAGGAATGAGTATATGCTGTGCTTGCATTAAGGGCTGGTTGCCCGTATGATGGGGAGATGACATTACAAGAAATACCCCCCTCACTTGCCCTCTTAGGCATGTCGCGTGCCGAGATGAAGGGCGCGCTTGCATCACTCGATATGAAGCCATTTCGCGCCGAACAAATATGGCAATGGTTGTATCAAAAAGGTACATCCGATGTGATGGAAATGAGCAATCTCAGCAAATCCGATCGTGAGCAGCTTGTGCGCCATGCGCATATGCAGCGTCCAACCGTGGTGCGTGAACAACGATCACACGATGGTACGGTAAAATGGCTCTTTGCTTTTGAGGATGGCAATAAGGCGGAAACCGTCTTTATTCCTGAAACAGACCGAGGTACGTTGTGTATTTCATCGCAAGTGGGATGTACCCTTACCTGCACCTTTTGCCATACGGGAACGCAAAATCTAGTGCGTAACCTCACTGCCGCTGAAATTGTTGGGCAGATTATGGCAGCGAAAGATGCACTCAATGATTGGCCAGAAGACCCAACGACGCGTCGCTTGACGAATATTGTGCTGATGGGTATGGGAGAACCGCTTTTTAATTATGAGCATGTACGCCATGCCATGTTGATTGCAATGGATGTTAAAGGGCTTGCTTTTCCACGAAAAAAAATCACCCTTTCAACATCGGGGCATGTGCCGAACATTGCGCGATGCGCTGATGATTTAGGGGTGAATCTAGCCATTTCCCTGCACGCCGTAGAAGATGATGTGCGCGATGTGTTAGTGCCGTTGAATAAGCGTTGGAAGATTGCCCCATTGCTTGATGCGTGCCGTGATTATGCCGCAAAACATCCCCGCCAGCGCGTGACGTTTGAATATGTGATGCTGGATGGGGTTAATGATCATGAACATCATGCGCGTTTATTGGTGCGCTTGATTCAGGGGATTCCTGCCAAGGTGAATCTGATTCCGTTTAATGCATGGGAAGGATCAGGATATACGCGTTCTTCGCCCGAACGCATTGCACGTTTTGCGAGGATTGTTGAGCAGGCGGGGTATATGTCACCTGTGCGCACGCCACGCGGTGAAGATATTTTGGCAGCGTGTGGGCAGCTAAAATCTGATAGTGAAAAGCAGAAAAAATCTTCCTGTTCATGATAACGCATTTTATCAAGTCGCCTCCCACGCATTCGGTAGATGCATAATATCGTGCTGATGATTGATGGCAATGACATCAAAGCGCATATCGACCTCTATAGGGTTGATGCTTAGATAATGCAGTGCTGCGTTGATGATGCGTTGCCGTTGTTTTGGTGTGATGGCATGGAATGCATCGTCTAATGAAGGGCGCGCTTTTACCTCAATAAACGCCACCACGTCATTGCAGCGTGCAATAATATCAATTTCGCCATAGGGGGTGCGCATACGTCGTGCAAGAATCGTGTAGTTTCGCGCACAAAGCCACGCGCACGCAGCATCTTCTGCGACGCAACCGCGATGATAATGCGTGGATTTATTGGCTGAAGATGGGCGTTTTTTTGTGGGCATCTGTCTAATTTTGCATAAAATCACTGAGGATGCAAAGAAATCCTTGACTATTGATGAGAATTGGTTATGAATGCATGTTTGAATATTTAACCATTAAGCATAGTGTAACGACGATGGCAAAAAAAGCAACCATGTTGGTGAAGCTCGTAAGTACTGCTGGTACTGGCTTCTTCTTTGTAAAAAAACGTAACCCGCGTAAGCAACCTGAAAAGTTGAGCTTCCGTAAATATGATCCAAAAATCCGCAAGCATGTGGAATTTAAAGAGCAAAAATTGAAATAGTTATAGCCTATAAAATAGGGAAGGTGCGTATGTTTAGTTCTGCAGCGTTTGCGCAAGAAGTAGGGGCAGTGAGTGCTGTTGCTTCGCCTTCTCCTATTATGCAATTTGCTCCGCTTCTCGCGATCGCAGCGTTTATGTATGTGCTGATTATTCGTCCGCAACAAAAGCGTTTCAAAGCGCATCGTGCGATGGTGAGTGCCGTAAAGCGCGGTGATAAGGTGCTTACAAGTGGTGGCATTATCGGTAAGGTGATGAAGGTCGATGATCAGGATGATGTCGTGCATGTAGAGATCGCTGATGCCGTAACGATTCAAGTGGCACGTTCTACACTTGCGAATGTGTATGGTAAGGATGGTGCATCTCCAGCGCAATCTACACCGAAAATGCAGAATAAAAAGCAAAAATCCGCGAACGATAATTAGTTGATGTCATGTCTGTATCGTATGCCCCTAGAAAATTCTCATGGTCATTTTTGATCGTCGCGGTGCTGTGCATCCTATCTTCCTATATTGTTTCTCCTCTTATTTTATCGCAAGAACAGCAAAATGCATGGTCATCGTGGTTGCCTGAGCGTTCCATTAATCTTGGCTTGGATCTGCAAGGTGGGTCATATTTATTGCTTGAAGTAGATAATGATCAATATTTTGATGATCAGTTGGCGCATATGCGCAGCACATTACGTCAGGCATTGCGATCTGAGAAAATTGGTTATAACGCCATAGAAGCGCGCACTGATGGCATTTATCTTGAGATTCGCAAAGAAACATGGATGCTTGATGAGCAGCCAAAAGCGTGGATAAAACGTGTGCTTGGTGGTGTGCAGGTGGAATCAGAAGGTGATACCCGTTTTACTGTGCGTGTCAATGAACAAGAGATGAAGCAGCGCACGTCGCAATTAGTGACGCAGACTATCGAGATTTTATCCCGCCGTATTGATGAAACAGGTACGAAAGAGCCATTGATCCAAAGGCAGGGGAATAATCGTATCTTGTTGCAAGTGGCGGGAATGTCTAACCCCGATCAGGTGAAGAAGATTTTGGGAACAACCGCACAAATGAATTTTCATCTTGTCGATGAGCGTGCCACTCCAGAAGCTCTCATGAATGGTAATGCGCCGATGGGTTCGGAGATATTTTATGGTGAGGAACAAGAAGGACAAGCGGCAATTCCCTATGCTCTTAATCCCACTCCAGCTCTTATGGGCGATACGTTGGTCGATGCGAATCCGAGTGTTGATGAGATGGGGCAGCCGATTGTGAGTTTTCGTTTTAATAATCAAGGCGCACGTCGTTTTGGTGAGATTACTCAGGCAAATGTTGGTAAGCGTTTTGCTGTGGTGTTGGATGGAAAAGTCATCACTGCTCCTCAGATTCGTTCACCCATCCTTGAGGGTACGGGGGTGATTGAGGGGGGGTTTACCGCTCAATCCGCATCCGATCTTGCCCTATTATTACGTGCAGGTGCGCTTCCAGCAGATGTGCGTATTGTTGAAGAGCGTTCGGTTGGTCCAAGCCTTGGTGCAGATTCTATTGCGGCAGGTATGGTGGCATCGATTGTTTCGGTGGTGTTGGTGGTGGCATTTATGCTTATCAGCTACGGTTTGTTGGGCTTATTTGCTTCGGTGGCATTGTGCGTCAATATGCTCTTATTATTCGCATGTTTGACGTTGCTTCAAGCAACCCTCACATTGCCGGGTATTGCGGGGATTGTTCTTACCCTTGGCATGGCGGTGGATGCTAATGTATTGATTTATGAACGTATTAAGGAAGAATTCCGTCGTGGTATCGCATTGTCTTTGGCGATTGAACGCGGATTCAAAGGTGCGTTTGCTACTATTTTAGATTCTAACATTACCACCTTAATTGCTGCGATGATTTTATTCTTTTTAGGTTCTGGGACTATTAAAGGATTCGCGGTGACGCTTTCCTTGGGCATCATCACCTCGATGTTCTCTGCCATTCTTGTGACGCGCCTCTTAGTGACGTTATGGCTCAATGCTGGTCGTAGTCCCCGTGTGGCGTTGCCATTATGAGAGATGTGAGTTATAGCGCGTCACGATAGGTTAGTTGCGCTTATAGTAAACGCACCTATCGTGAGTTCGCGCTATAAATATATAAGTTATAGCGCGTCACGATAGGCGTGTTCCGCTACGCATGAGTTCGTATAATATCAAAAAACAGAGGAGATCATGATAAAGAACTTGCAAAATGGTGCAGCCTTCTCTAAAGTGCAAAAAAATTAGTGAACATAGTTCTGATAGTTGGTATGGCTCGTAAACAGGTTTCTTTTACTCGCATTGCGCAGCGTTATGCGCGCATCGTGTTTTCGCTTAGTTCGTCTGTGGGCGATACGGAGCTTATGCGCACGCAGATTGGCGCGCTGGTTGATGCCTATGCCGCATCAGATGAAGTGCGTGTGGTATGTTCAAGCCCTGTGATAGATCGGGCGAGTAAAATTGCTGCTATGCGTGCTTTGGCGCGTCATATGAATGTTCTGCCTTTAATAGAATCCTTATTGGTGGCTATGGCTGAGAATAATCGTTTGGCGGCGTTGCCGTTCTTGGGCGATGCGTTTGAGGCGTGCGTGCGTGAAGCGGCTGGTGTGGCGCAGATTGAAATAACATCGGCATTTCCGTTAGACGATGCTAATGTGCAAGAGATTGCTACGCATATTGGTCGTGAGATGGGCGTGCGTGCAGTTGCTAAATTGCGCGTTGATCCTTCCTTGATTGGTGGGGTTGTGGTGCGTTATGGTTCATTGCAATGGGATGCATCCGTGAAAGGAAAACTTGCGCTTGCCGCGCAAACTATGTATAGAGTCGGTACGTAACTATCAAGAAATATAAGTTTAAGAATAAATAAAAGAGTGATTTAGGGTATTAAGGAGTTACACTATGGAAGTTCGTCCATCAGAAATCTCAGATGTGTTGAAGCAACACATTAGTGGCATTGCATCGAAAGCGGATCGTGCAGAAGTCGGTCAAGTTATTTCCATCAGCGATGGTGTTGCGATGGTCTATGGGCTTGATCGCGTTCAAGCGGGTGAGATGGTCGAGTTTGAGAGTGGCGTTAAAGGGATGGCACTTAACTTGAATACAGACAGCGTTGGTATTGTAGTATTCGGTGAAGATCGATTGGTCACGGAAGGCATGACGGTGCGCCGCTCAGGGGATATTGTCGATGTTCCTGTCGGCAAAGAATTGCTTGGGCGCGTTGTTGATGGGATGGGGAATCCTATTGACGGTAAAGGGCCGATTAAAACAACGGCACGTCGTCGCGTTGAGATGAAAGCTCCGGGTATTGTGTACCGTAAGTCGGTGCATGAACCAGTGCAAACAGGGATTAAATCGATTGATGCACTCATTCCGATTGGGCGTGGTCAGCGTGAGTTGATTATTGGTGATCGTCAGACGGGGAAAACGGCGATTGCAGTCGATACGATTCTGAATCAGAAAAAAACGAATATGGCAGCGAAAGATGATAAAGGCAAAATGTTTTGCATCTATGTTGCGATTGGGCAAAAACGCTCTACTGTTGCGCAAGTGGTGAAAAAACTTGAAGAAGCGGGTGCGATGGAATATACGATCGTGGTGGCAGCAACCGCCTCTGATCCTGCTCCTTTGCAGTTCCTTGCTCCTTATACTGGCTGTGCGATGGGAGAATATTTCAGAGATAATGGTATGCACGCCACGATTGTCTATGATGATTTGTCGAAGCAAGCAGTAGCTTACCGTCAAATGTCCTTATTGTTGCGTCGTCCGCCGGGGCGTGAGGCATATCCGGGAGATGTGTTCTTTATTCATTCACGTTTATTGGAGCGTGCTGCGAAAATGTCTGATGAAGTGGGTGCAGGCTCGCTTACCGCACTTCCCATCATTGAGACGCAAGCGGGTGACGTATCTGCCTATATCCCAACCAATGTGATTTCAATCACCGATGGACAGATATTCCTTGAAACGAATTTGTTCTATAAAGGTGTGCGCCCTGCGGTGAATGTGGGTCTTTCGGTCAGCCGTGTAGGTTCTGCAGCGCAAATTAAAGCGATGAAACAAGTGGCTGGTTCGATTAAATTAGAACTCGCGCAATATCGTGAGATGGAAGCCTTTGCTCAATTCGGATCAGACCTTGATGCTTCAACCCAAAAATTATTGGCGCGTGGGCAGCGATTAACGGAATTGCTGAAGCAACCGCAATATTCTCCTTTGCTTGTTGAAGAGCAAGTATGTGTGATTTTCGCTGGTGTGAAAGGCTATCTTGATAAAGTGCCTGTAAAACTTGTGGGTGAGTTTGAAAAAACATTGCTTCGTGAATTGCGTAATGCACGTGCTGATATTCTTGATTCCATTCGTGCGCAACAAAAACTTGATGAGGCAACCGAAACGGATTTGCGTCATGTGATTGAATATGTTGTGCAGATGGTGAATGCGCATTAGTAGGAATGATACACTATGGCATCGCTGAAAGACTTAAAAGTTCGTATTGGTAGCGTAAAAAATACGCAAAAAATTACCAAAGCCATGAAAATGGTGGCGGCTGCGAAATTGCGTCGTGCAAAAGATCAGGCTGAGGCAGCACGCCCTTATGCGGAATCGATTGAACAAATGTTGCAATCCGTTGTCTCGCGCATGGATGGTATGGATGCATCCCCAATTCTTTTGCGTGGCACAGGGCATGATCACACGCATCTTGTGGTGGTTGCCACTGCGGATCGTGGTTTGTGTGGTGGCTTTAACGCCTCGATTGTGAAAGAAGCGCGGCAATTAATCATCCGCTTGCAGCGTGAGGGGAAAAAAGTGTGCGTTCTGTGCGTTGGTAAAAAAGGCGCGGAACAATTACAATCGCAGTTTGGTAGTCTGATTATTGAACGGATTGAAGGTCTGTATCGTAGCAATCCGTCCTATGATAATGCGAAACATGTCGCGCAGCGGGTGCAAGCGTTGATTGATGCACATCATATTGATGTATGTCATATGATTTATAGCGTGTTTCTTTCTGCCATTGCCCAGAAAGTGCATGTGCAGCAGCTTATGCCGTTGCTTTTGGTGCATGATCCCTTGAGTGATGTTCTTGTTCCTGAAGCGTCTATGGTTGAGTTTGAACCATCGCAACAAGAAATCCTTGAAGATTTAGTGCCGAAGAATTTTACGGTGCAAATATTTCGTGCTTTGCTTGAAAATGCGGCATCAGAACAAGGAGCGCGTATGACGGCGATGGATAACGCAACACGTAATGCGGGCGATATGATTGCACGTTTGACATTGCAATATAATCGCACACGTCAAGCCGCGATCACTAAAGAGTTAATTGAAATTATTTCAGGAGCAGAAGCTGTTTAGCTTTTTTTCCTCAAGCCAACAAAAAATTAAGAGAGTAACATTATGCATAAGTCACCTACCGAATCAGCACTAGAAGGAATTGTCACACAGGTTATATCTGCTGTTGTGGATGTACGCTTTGACCAAGGAGTGCCTCCGATATTGAATGCGATTGAAACCGATGTGGATGGTCGTCGTTTGGTGATGGAAATCTCACAACATTTAGGGGAAGGGGTGGTGCGCTGCATCGCGATGGATTCTACCGATGGTTTACAACGCGGTGCGAAGGTTGTCGATCAAGGCAAGCCCATTACCGTACCTGTTGGACCAGAGACATTAGGGCGTATTTTCAACGTGGTAGGTGAAGAGATTGATGAGCGTGGTTATTGCGGAGCAACGCGTCATGCCAGCATTCATGCGAAAGCACCGGAATTCATTGAACAATCAACAGAAGCTGAAGTATTAGAGACAGGCATTAAAGTGATTGACTTGCTTGCGCCGTATGTGAAAGGTGGAAAAATTGGTTTGTTTGGTGGTGCGGGTGTCGGTAAGACTGTACTCATCATGGAATTGATTAACAATATTGCCAAAGCACATGGTGGTGTTTCTGTATTTGCGGGCGTTGGTGAGCGTACACGTGAAGGAAATGACCTCTATCATGAGATGATTGAATCCAATGTTATTAATCTTGATCATATGGATCAGTCGAAAGTAGCGTTGGTGTATGGGCAGATGAATGAACCCCCAGGAGCGCGTGCGCGTGTGGCTCTCACAGGGTTGACCATGGCGGAATATTTCCGTGATGTTGCCAATCAAGACGTATTATTCTTTATGGATAACGTGTTTCGTTTTACGCAAGCGGGCGCGGAAGTATCCGCTTTGCTTGGGCGTATCCCTTCTGCAGTAGGGTATCAGCCAACCCTCGCCACTGATATGGCATCCCTACAAGAGCGTATTACGTCCACAACTAAAGGATCAATTACGTCGATTCAAGCGGTGTATGTACCTGCGGATGACTTAACCGATCCTGCGCCTGCAACGACATTTGCACACTTAGATGCAACAACGGTATTGTCACGTCAGATCGCGGAATTAGGAATTTATCCTGCGGTAGATCCGCTTGATTCAACCTCACGCATTCTTGATCCTCGCGTGATTGGTGAAGAGCATTATCAGGTGGCGCGTAGTGTGCAGGCAGTGCTGCAATCCTATAAATCGCTGCAAGATATTATTGCTATTTTGGGGATGGATGAATTATCAGAAGAAGATAAAATCACCGTAGCGCGTGCGCGTAAGATTCAGCGTTTCCTCTCGCAACCATTCCATGTGGCAGAAGTATTTACGGGCGCGCCGGGGAAATTGGTAGCGCGTAAAGATACCGTATCTGGCTTCAAAGCTATTGTTGAAGGCGCGATGGATCATCTTCCTGAGTCTGCTTTTTACATGGTGGGTACGCTTGAAGAAGCGGAAGAAAAAGCACATAAAATGGCACAAGCTGCATAAGGCTACATACGGGTATTTATGGCACAAACATTTCATCTTGAACTTGTTTCTCCTGCGGCGCGGATGTTTGCTGAGCAGGTAGAGCGTGTTTCGATTCCCGGAGCGGATGGCGATTTTTCGGTTCTTGCAGGACACTGCCCGCTTGTTTCCATGATACGCCCCGGAGTTTTAGA
Source organism: Alphaproteobacteria bacterium (assembly GCA_004292675.1). GTDB lineage: Bacteria > Pseudomonadota > Alphaproteobacteria > Rickettsiales > UBA998 > RDZH01. The sequence continues at coordinate 110,840 of RDXO01000013.1, forward strand.
CCTCATGCTCAATGCATCGAAGTCTCAGCGTTATTTTATTGCGGGTGGTTATGCCAATGTAACGGGTGATCAATGCTCGATTCTTGCAGAATTTCTCTGCCCTTTGGAAGATTTGCAGCGCGATGCCATAGTAGAAAAATTACAACTCGCTAAAGAAGAGCTTGCGCAGGCAGATGATGGTGCGCGTCAGGCGAAGGCGCATGATGTGCTTGTCTTAGAGGCAAAACTGCACGCAGCGCAACTTTAGTGCTTTTACCATTATTCATTGAACTAGGAAATGATTGTCATGAAATTTTTTGTTGATACCGCAGATATTAAAGAAATTGCAGAATTAAATGAAACAGGATTGCTTGACGGCGTGACAACCAATCCGAGTTTAATTTTGAAATCGGGACGCGATATTAAAGAAGTGATTGCGGAGATTTGTACCCTTGTCGATGGTCCTGTAAGTGCCGAAGTGGGCGCAACGGATTTGGAAGGCATGAAACGCGAAGGCAGCGTGCTTGCGGAGATTGCAGAACATGTTGCTATTAAAGTCCCCTTAACATGGGATGGTCTCAAGGCGTGTCGTTATTTTGCGGAGCAAGGGCGCATGGTGAATGTGACGTTGTGTTTTTCTGCAAGCCAAGCCTTGATGGCAGCAAAAGCGGGTGCAGCGTTTATTTCTCCTTTTGTTGGGCGTTTGGATGATATTGGGCAGGATGGCTTAGCTTTGATTCAAGATATTCGTACTATCTATCAGGAATATTTCTTTGAAACAGAGATTTTAGTTGCGTCCATTCGTAGCCCCTTGCATGTGGTGCGTGCAGCAAAAATGGGAGCGGATGTTTCCACTATTCCGTATAAAGTGATGAGTCAACTGATTGAACATCCACTGACAGATCGCGGGCTTGAGCAATTTGTAAAAGATTGGGCTGCAACGGGGCAGAAGATTTAATGGTGCAGTACTAGCTATTCAAACGGCGGAGCTTCATGCTTTGCTGCACCAGATCAAAAATGCGATCCCCATGCTGTGCCTTGAAATCATTGCAGACTTCTTTAGGTGCGCCCATAACATTCCAAAAATAGACTGTTGGTGCGCTGTGTTGAATGCCTGCAAAGCCGAAGCTACGAAAAACATTCAGTGCCATGGCGGGGTTGAAGCCAATGCGTTTGAGGATAATATCATGAGATTTTCCCTCAAAGCTATGGGTGAGGCGAATCGATTCAGGCACAGGGATTTTGTCCAACATCATATGAATCGCGTTTAATTCTTGATGGTGTGCTGCATTATCATACTCAGTCATGTGCCCGCTCTTCTAATTGGATAACGCTTAAAGCCTAGCACAAAAGCGGTAGAATAGGTATAAGAAAGCGTCGCTAGGATGGATATATCACTATGAATGATGCGCAACGTCCCTTATTTAACGCATAATGTTTTTAGAGGATATGCGCAACGGTGTGCGCGGGGGATATACGATCCATCAGCATAGGGTTGTCTAGGGTAGTGCTTGGTGTGGCGGTTGCATCGCGGCGTTTTTCTTTTTCGATGATGGCATAATCAAGAGCAGCGTTGAATTTATTTGCCATGATTGCCAACGTTCCTACCATAAGTAGAGCTGTGCCAATATTTTGCCCTAGATTGGGGTTCTTAGACAGTTCATCCAAGGGATCAGGGGGTAACATGTGTGACATGCCATGATAAGTATTTTCAATGGCTTCTACAGTTTGCATCTGTTGCGTACCACCAGCAACAGCCTGTGCTACTTTCATAGGTCCAGTCGCAGCAATCCATGTGGCACTGCCTACAGCAGCGGTGACAAACCCTGCAATGTTTAATGGGCGACCAAGTCCGTTTAAGCCATAGAGGGCGTTGAGTGCAATAGTGAAGCTGTTTGTTAATGATTCTTTGGCAAAATCTGTGAATTCTCCCTGTAGTACATAATTCTCACTATCTGCATTTAAATACTGCATCTTCTCAAAAAAGTTCGCTTTTTTCAGGTCAATCATGTGCATACCTCGTCACCATAGGATGATAGCGTATTTTTTCACAATAATCAAAAAAAAAGTGGATGCGCGGTTGCGCACCCACTAAGGTAGTAAAAGAACGAAGCGGTAGCGCGTTATATCGGGTTGGATATATGAATATTCAACCCGACACAACGCACGCTATGACCTATTAATGATCATCGCCATGCGCGCCGACCACTTCAGCTTTACGCGTGAAAGGAAGTAACCCTGCACGTGCTTCAGCTTCAGGAGTGCGCATTTCACGAACATGTTGTTGATAACTCTCAATCACATGTCGATAAAATGCCCGCAAAATATTGGTGCCGTTTTTCACCAGCCAAAACATGAACATATTGTCCAATGCTTGACCCATGCAGAGCGCACCAACCGCCATCACGATACCGCCAAATAAAGAAAGACCAACGATCGCAAGTGCCACCGCCAACACAATTCCTCCAGCCAAAATAACCACGCCACCTAAAAATAGGTGATGTGTGTAGGCATGAGGCTTGCGTTGGTAATGCAGCAAATGCCACGCTAGCGCGAACTGATTCCACTGGGGAATTTCGTTCTTGTCAGCACCGTATCCGCACGCCTTGTAGCTCCAGCGCAAAAAGCTCATCAGAACCGCATCCTTAATGGCATGTGCTACCATAGCAAGAGCCAAAGACCCCGTTACAGAAAAGAACAAACCAAAGGTTGCGATTGTCACTGCCACCAAAAACAGGGTGAACTGCAGAGAAAAAAGAAACATGTGCTGGTTATAACGCCCCACACGTCCATTTTTCAAGCTAATCCACGCTAACTCCAACTGATTCCATGAAGATTTGCTTGATTTATCGATGCGCTTTGCATCAACTTCAAGCATGTAATATTCATGTTGACCAGATTGCCCTTGATTGTTACTCACAGTTTTTTGTGCCGTATAGGACTTTTAAGTGTGCAAAAAATGGGAAGTGTACCGAAGTTTCACTATAACGCACAGAATTGTGAATTGAAGCAGATATTTAGGCTCAATTCAACAAATAAATGGGTACGAAATCGTGTAAACTAGGGTAAGCCACACTTATACCGTTTTTTTTTTTGCATCAGTCAAGAGAAAAATGTGTTTATTTTAGAGTTTTTTGTTAAATCATTGAAATGTTTTGGTGTTTTGTGCGCGCAATGGCAATTCCATAAATGACATATTTTTCACTTGCACAAATAGAACTAAATCAGTACTATTGCGCTTATGATACGAATGAGCCGACTCGCTGATTATGCCGTGGTTATCCTTTGTCACATGAGTGATGGGGAAAGCAACTCACGTGCCTTGAGTGCGCGTGCATTAAGCGAATATACGGATATTAGCGAATCTGCGATTATGAAAATCCTCAAATTATTGGTGCGTGCTGAAATTGTCCGATCCGTGCGCGGCTCTAAAGGTGGGTATCAGGTGAGTTATCCGCCTCATGAGATTACGATTCTGCACATCGTTTCCGCGATTGATGGGGGCGTTTCCATCACGCAATGTAGCCCAACGCTTGGCGCGATGTGCGCCTGTACGTTTGAGGCGCAATGCATTGCCAAAAAAGGTTTTGCGCGTATTAATGCAGCTTTGCAGGAAACACTTGCGTCATTCACGCTTGCCGATTTTCTTACTCCTACACAACAAATTCGACTTAAGGATCATTATGTCGCCAAGTCCAACTAATGCCGCCCGAACCCTTGAACCGATCACAGCCGAACAAGCGGTGGCGCGTGAATATCAGTATGGTTTTGTCACTGAGATAGAATCTGAAAAAGCACCGAAAGGCTTGGATGAATCCACAGTGCGCTATATTTCTGCAAAGAAGGGTGAGCCTGAATGGATGCTGGAATGGCGATTAAAAGCGTTCCGACATTGGTTGAAATTGGTGGCACAAAAGAAAGAGCCTCTTTGGGCAGAGCTGAACATGCCACCCATCGATTATCAAGATATTTATTATTATTCCGAACCAAAATCCAAGCCAAAATTGGATAGCCTTGATGAAGTTGACCCAGAAATCTTGCGCACCTATGCGAAATTAGGGATTCCGTTAAATGAGCAAAAAGCATTGGCGGGTGTGGCGGTGGATGCGGTGTTTGATAGTGTATCCATTGGTACGACCTTTAAGGCAGAGTTAGAAAAAGCAGGGGTAATCTTCTGCCCTATATCTGAGGCAGTGCATCGCTTCCCTGACTTGGTGAGGGAATATCTTGGTACTGTTGTGCCGTACACTGATAATTTTTTCGCTACGTTGAATTCAGCCGTATTTTCCGATGGATCATTTGTCTATATCCCTGAGGGGGTAGAATGCCCGATGGAATTATCTACCTATTTCCGTATCAATGAAGCCAATACAGGGCAGTTTGAACGCACGCTGATCATTGCTGCAAAAGGTAGTAAAGTGAGCTATTTGGAAGGTTGCACCGCGCCGATGCGTGATGAAAATCAGCTTCATGCTGCCGTTGTGGAATTGGTGGCGTTAGAGCGCGCCGAGATTAAATATTCCACCGTGCAGAATTGGTATCCGGGGGATGCGGAGGGCAAGGGCGGGATTTATAATTTCGTGACCAAGCGTGGGATATGTAAAGGGGATCATTCCAAAATATCATGGACGCAGCTTGAAACAGGATCAGCCATCACATGGAAATATCCAAGCTGCATTTTGCATGGGGATTATTCCGTGGGTGAGTTTTATTCTGTGGCGGTGACGAATGGTAGGCAACAAGCCGATACAGGCACGAAGATGATTCATCGTGGCAAGCATACGCGCAGTACCATCATCTCAAAAGGGATTTCCGCAGGAAAAAGCCGTAATGCGTATCGTGGTTTGGTACGAATGCAGCCCACTGCGCATCATGCCCGCAATTTCACGCAGTGTGATTCATTATTGATTGGGAGTGCGTGCAGTGCGGCAACGATTCCCTATATTGAGACAAAAAACGCCACGGCACATGTGGAACATGAAGCAACGACCTCCAAGATCAGCGAGGATCAGCTTTATTATTGTATGCAGCGTGGTTTGAGTACTGAGGATGCGATTTCAAGCATCGTGAGTGGTTTTTGCAAAGAAGTGCTAAGCGAATTGCCGATGGAATTTGCGGTAGAAGCGAAGGCGTTATTAAGTATCAGTTTAGAAGGGGCAGTAGGATAGATTATGTTAGAAATTCAGGGATTACATGCCGAATTAGATGGCAAGCAAGTATTGAAAGGTTTAGATTTAACCATCAAAGCAGGTGAAGTCCATGCGATTATGGGACCAAACGGCACGGGTAAAAGTACGTTGTCGCACCTATTGGCGGGGCGTATGGGGTACGTTGCGCAGCAAGGGAGCGTGATGTTTCATGGAGAAGATTTGCTTGCAATGGCAACCTATGAGCGCGCCCGTGCGGGATTATTCCTTGCCTTCCAATATCCTGTTGAGATTGCAGGGGTGACAACGATGAACTTCCTTAAAAGTGCGTTGAATGCGGTGCGCACCCATCGTGGGCTTGAGCCATTGGATGCGCCGAGCTTTTTGAAGCTGGTACGTGAAAAAGCGCGTGCCGTGCAGATGGATGATGCGATGCTGAAGCGTGGTGTCAATCAAGGTTTTTCGGGGGGCGAGAAAAAACGCCTTGAGATGCTGCAAATGTTGTTGCTTGAACCATCCTTAGCGATTCTTGATGAACCTGATTCGGGCTTAGATGTCGATGCATTGCGTGTGGTTGCCGATGCCATTAATAGCCAACGTGAAGCTAAGCGTAGTTTTCTCATCATCACCCATTATCAACGTTTGTTAGATTATGTGACACCCGATGTCGTGCATATTATGAATAATGGGCGTATTGTGCAATCAGGCGGGGCGGAGTTGGCGCAGCAATTAGAGCGCGAAGGCTATCAAAGTTTTGGTATTGCGGAGGCAGCATGAACGCAAGCGCACAACGTATGAAGCACATAGCATCGTCATGGCGTGAGGAATCCGCAGCATTTTTTGCGCAGCATGGTTTTGCAGGTGCAGAGTCTGAGGCGTGGAAATATAGCAGTGTACGCACTTTGCCTGCTACATTATGGCAGAATCCTGCCTCTATGCCAGCCAAACAGATGATTGAACTTGAGGCGGTGGATCATTATCGTGCGGTTTTGCTGGATGGGGTGTTTATGCCTTCTTTGAGCGCGTTGCCTCAGCAGATGCAATGGCGTGCAATCGATGCTCCCTTATGGGACGTGCCAGAGTTACGAGCAGATGAAGGGCATAGAGCGTTCGCGCAAGCGCACACAACCCATGGCTTAGTATTGGACGTGCCAGCAGGCGTTATTCTGGATAAACCGATTGAACTCACCCATATGCGAAGCGTTGAGGCGGGGAATCAATTTCATGCATCGAGTATGTGGGCGCATCTTGGTGCGGGATCGCAAGCCGTGTTGATTGAGCGTTTTGTTGGCGGTGCGGATAGTGCGATGCATAGCGCGCATCATATGAATTATGTGCAGCAAACGGAACGATCCTCGTTTAGCCATTATGTGCTGAATGATGCAACGCGTAGTGATGCATTGATACATAGCAGCCTCGTGCAGTTAGGTAGCCGCAGCACCTATGATGGATATGCTGTGCATGTCGGGGGGCATTATACACGCCATGAAGTGCGCGTGGTGATGCAAGGGGATCATGCTACAGCATCACAAAGTGCGATTGCCGTAGGACAAGAGAAACAGAATCATGATCTCTATTACTTAACGCGCCATGATGCGCCATTCTGCACTAGCCATCAGCATGTACGCCATATGATGGATGATGCATCAAAGGGCGTATATTATGGACGTGTAGAAGTACCCAAGCATGGCGTGAAAGCTGAGGCGCATCAGCTCCATAAAAGCATGTTGCTCTCACCAAAAGCGCAGGTAATGAGCCGCCCTGAATTAGATATTCTCACCGATGATGTAGTATGTTCGCATGGTTCAACCACGGGCGCGCTCGATGCGATGGCAGTCTATTATCTTACTGCACGGGGGATTGATGAGCATAGCGCACAACAGATGTTACAACATGCGTTCATTGCCCAAATGTTGGATGCGGTGAAGCATGATGATGCCCGTGCGATGATGCACAATCTTTTGCCCATGATGGAATCTTTATGACGCACATTGCCCGCCTTCCTACTGTTGCACATTTTGACCCGTATGCAGTGCGTGCGCAATTTCCGTGCTTGCATCAAGAAGTGAACGGGCATCCTTTGGTGTTTCTTGATTCGGCTGCCAGTGCGCAAAAACCTCAAGCCGTACTCGATGCGTTGATGCACGCATATGCGCACAATTATGCGAATGTGCATCGTGGGGTGTATAGCCTAAGTGATCGCGCTACGCAGCAATTTGAGGCGGTGCGTGAGAAGGTGCGGGCGTTTATTCATGCAGCGTCTGAGAAAGAAATTATCTTCACCCGTGGGGCAACGGAGGGGATTAATCTGGTTGCGCATTCCTATGGCATGACGCACCTCAAAGAAGGCGATGAAATTCTCATTACCGCCATTGAACATCATGCGAACATCGTGCCGTGGCAAGAGGTGGCGAAGCGCACGGGGGCAGAGTTGCGTGTTGCGCCGATCCTTGATTCTGGAGCATTGGACGAAGATGCGTTCTTTGCTATGCTCTCAGAGCGTACTAAAATGGTTGCCATCACCCATATGTCAAATGCGTTGGGGACGATTCTTCCCGTAGAGCGCATCATCCGTGCAGTGCATAAAATGGGGGCTGTGGTGTTGGTTGATGCGTGTCAATCAGCGGTGCATGATGTGCTGGATGTGCAGCAGATGGATTGCGATTTTCTTGTATTTTCAGGGCATAAGCTCTATGCTCCGAATGGTACAGGGGTGCTGTATGGTAAATATAATCTTCTCGAATCTATGCCCCCCTATCAAATGGGCGGTGAGATGATCACCAACGTGACATTTGAAAAATCTGATTTTCAAGCTCCTCCTTTGCGTTTTGAGGCGGGTACGCCCGTGATTGCCGAAGTGATCGCCTTTGGGGCAGCATTGGATTATCTTAGTACGTTTGATCGCCATGCGATAGCCCGCCATGAGGTGCAGTTGGCAGAAGCAGCGCGGGATGTGCTGCATTCCATGCAGGGTTTTCGCATGATGGGAGAAGCACCACATCGCGGTGCGATAGTATCGTTTACGCACGCCCATGCTCATGCCAATGATATTGGCTTTGTGCTGGATAAATGCGGGATTGCGGTGCGCACAGGGCATCATTGCGCCCAGCCACTGATGGCGCGTCTTGGTGTGCCTGCAACGGCGCGTGCCTCGTTTGCGATGTATAATATCGCTGAGGATGTTGAAGCCTTTGCACGTGGATTGCATAAGGTGCAGAAGATGTTTGGGTAGGATGCATGGAGTTACGCGATTATATTCTTGCCGCCGCTAAAGATGATGTGTTGCTTGCTGAATTGCAAAGTCAGCAGGTGAGTGACGAACAACGCGCCTTGATTGCAGCAGCACCCGATCTCTGCACCCAAGTGCTGGAAGTGCTAAAAACAGTACGCGATCCTGAGATTCCCACCAATATTTGGGATTTGGGATTGATCTATCGTTTGGAAATCCATCATGATGCGGTGGAAATTGATATGACACTTACCGCAGCCGCATGTCCTGTAGCGGGGGCGATGCCGATTGAAGTAGAAAAACGCATACGCGCCCTAGTGCCGCATGTGCAGGAGGTAACAGTGAATTTGGTATGGCTACCGCGCTGGAATAAAGACATGATGTCTGATGAAGCTAAACTTAACCTAGATATGTGGTAATATCCTATGACAAAGCAAGCAATACAACTTACCGATCGCGCCGCAGATTATATACGTTCGCTTATGGAGGAGGCGCAATCAACCGAAAAACCAATTTTGGGGTTGCGTGTGAGTATTAAAAAAGGTGGCTGTTCGGGAAGTGAATATGTCTTTGATTATTCTACGGAAATGGTGAAATATGATGAAGTGATTGAGGATAAAGGCGTGCGTGTTTTTATCGATCCAGCCGCGTTGCTGAAAGTGATTGGTAGTGAGATGGATTATGAAGATGCGCTGTTTTCCAGTGGTTTTATTTTCCGCAATCCCAATGAACTTGGCAAATGTGGTTGTGGAAAATCAGTGCAATTATAGTCGTTTGACTAAAAAATGCCTCATTTTTTAGGTCAAAGAACGATTATACTATCATAATTTATGAGGGGGTATCATTTTTTAGGTATTGTTGCATTTAATGTTTGACTTTTTTAGGAAAATCCTTATAAACATACTCTCTTTATGTGGGTCAGTAGCTCAGCTGGTTAGAGTACACGCCTGATAAGCGTGAGGTCGGCGGTTCAAGTCCGCCTTGACCCACCATTCGATAAATAACTCCCTATGTGCTTAGGCGGGACTTGAGACCGCCTCTTGATCCTATGATGCAAACACGCTTAACGCGTGCTACTTTGTATGTGATGCAAACACGCTTAACGCGTGCTTTGCTGGTTCAAGTCCGCCTTGACCCACCATTAAAAGCAAGTGTTTATGCGGGTTTCAGAGAAAAATCACTTCATGGCACTAGGGCAAAATCTCGCTATTTTGTACCTTTTTTGGCAAATGCGCGACACAATCTCGACACAGTAAAACGCTATGGTGGATCGGTGCTATGTTTCAACCTTGCCATCCACCTATCCATCTTTGGATGGATGCCGCACTTCATGATGGTGTCGCAGGCGGAAGCGTTTCTTTGGACACTGCCTATTAGCACTATAGTAGCGTGGTTTCTCCGCGATTAGCCAAATTGCCATTGATTAAAGCCTACCTTAACCAATCCGTTTTGGGTAAATTGTGCCGTGATTGTGGCATCCGCGCTTTGCAAAATCACACCACTAGCTGCGACGAGGGTGATGTTCCCGGTACCTACTTTGGCAACCACAATGATTGTTCCCAGTTCAAACGGCACATCGTTATCAGGTGGGATGGTAATCGTCACGGCATTTGCGTTATGTGAACGCAGAATGCTGTTGGCATCATGGATGGTGAGTGTGTGGCTTGTGCCGTGGATATTGCGAAGTGATGTTGGTAGTGTCATGTTGATCTCCTTTTTAAGCTATGCCGTATTTGGCTTTATACCAATCATGGACTGGTTGCAGGTCTGCATCACTGATTGCGCCTGTGGATGCACCATAGAAACCCTCATAGATTCTG
>RDXO01000025.1 GCA_004292675.1 Alphaproteobacteria bacterium
GACCTGATCCGCATTAAACACATGGCTATAGCGAACAAACATACGTTTTGATGCATCTTCGTTGTCATCATCAGGCTCGATGTCAACCGTACCCCAATAAACAATGGGCGTGCCTTTCTCACCTTTGCGCACTTGGCATCCGCGCTCCTCCCATTGCTTATAGCTTGCCCAGATGGAAGCAGAAAATCCCTGCTCCATCTGGCTTGCCCATAGCATGGGAATGCCGAACCGCAGGCGTGGTCGTTGCGTTCTTATGTTGCTGTATCTGTGCCATAGCCCTTCTCCTTTAGCCAGTTGATTACATTCTGCCACATTATGGCACGGGGATGGACACATGTGCCACTGGTCAATGATATGCGCATTTGGGCACGTTTAGATATGTATGTTCTTCGGAATCATACCAATCGCACTGTCCAAAATTACGTTGCAAAACTTAACCAAATGTTAATCACGTGGTAAGTTAACCAAAAGAGTCTGTTCCCACCTTGGGGACAGGCTCTTTTGCTTTGTGGAGCTATAGCGCGTAGCGATAGGTTAGTTAGTTCAAGAACTTATCAGCTAGGTCGCGCTATAACTATAAGAATGATGGCACGAATGTTTAGTAGGGTTGCTCTTAAAAAAAGAACAAACTTACTGAAACGTGCTATATCACGCCCGTTGCAATGCCCCGATTGGATCAACCATACGCTGATGTGATTGTGGCAATACTTCCAGCAACATAGGCTCAGGCGTTCCCTTCGATGCGGTAAGACCTGCCACCTTATCCGCAATCAGATCAGATACGACATCAATCGAGGTGCGCATATATTTACCCTGCGCCAAAATCACCGCCAAGCGATCCGTCATAATCTCACGCTTTTCTTCGGGTTGCGCTGCTACAATCGTTGCTGCAACAGAAACCATCGTATCCACCGCATTAATCGCACCAAGATCCGAACTATTTTCCTTATGCGAGTGCGCATAAAGATTATTGGCGATAAAGAACGTACAGCCTGCAGCAAGGTTCAAAAAAGACGCTTTGGCACTGGTGCATTTTGCTCGATATTCACCCAATTCAGCAGACAGCCCCTTTTCTTGCATAAGAAGGTCTTGATAACCCTTATCTTGCACAGTATGCGTACTATCATTTGTGAGATAATCCTCACGCATACGCGTTGCTGAACGCAACAAGCCTTCTGATTCTTGAATCCGATTATGATACCAATTTTTATTATGGATTGCCTCATCGCTACCTTTTTGCGTCGTTTGCCCACGCCACCCTATACCTATCTCACTGCTATCTTTCTCATGAGCAAATCCTATTTTAGCAAATCCTTTTTCACCAGGCTTAGCTGCAAGATTAAATGATACAATTTCATTCAATGCGCCCGTAATATTCAAGATATTATTCAGCTTTCCTAATTGACCTGGCCACCATTGCGGGGTAATATCAGAAAACCAGCCTTTTTCTTCTTTGGGCGTGATGATTCCCCCGTCAGCCTGAATACCAACGGCATTATCATTCAATGCAGAAGGGTTCGCAACCCTACCAACACCGATATTATCCGCACCTTGCTCTGCCTTTTTCTTTTCATCCAGCACTAGGCTCAAACCCATGCCTGTCACCACCAAGACACCCGCGCCCGTTTTCCCCATATTACCTTGTTTTAGCCCCGCCATGATCATCTGCGAGCCACCGACCAACTCAAAAGTATTATTCACCGATGGGCCCACATTATAAATCAATTCAGTCAAACGATTTTTCAAGCCATGATCAGCCATGCCATGCTCTAACACGGCACGTGCATCGGAAGGAACTGCGATATTATTGCGCTCCAAATCCTCCAAAAAGTCACGTTTCATAAAGCCTAAGACGCTATTCGGGTCTTGATTCCCTGCTAACACCAAACTTGCGTTCGGCAACAGCCACAAAATCCCATTCATCACCTCGGGCATGTCATTACGCATAAGCCCTGAAGCGAGCAAGAAGCTATCCGCCGTCACATAAAGCGCGCCTGAGAGTGACAACACATTATCTTGCACCCACTGCTTGAACGTTTTATTCTCTTTTTGTTCATGCTCCGTCAGTTCGGCACTATAATCACCTGTCACAAGGTTATAACGATACATATCTCGGATAAGCTCTTCTGCCCCCTCGGTTTTATGCAATGTCAGTACGGAACGTACCCCTCCCTCAGGAGTTTTTTCGACATTTCTTAGCGTGCGATACCCTAAGCCATCCAACGTCTGCTTGGTGTATTCACAGATTTTTTCATCATCAGGAAGAATGATTTTGGCTTGAACCGTTCCCCTTTTTTTGAATATTTCACAATCTTTTATTGACGATGATTCTTGTGCAAAATGATATTTCATAAAAGCTCCCTGCATGGTATGCGCTGATACATACCCCTCCTTGTTTCACGGAATTTACTCGCTGAATGTTACAGTTTTATGGCAAGATCGGTGCAAATTGCTGCATCTGCGAAAAAAAATGCATTTGTTGCATACCAGCCATGCGAAAAATGCATGGACTTAAGCGCGCTTTATGCCAATAGTGAGACCCTCGGGCGTGGGAAGGAGCATCGCGTCATATTTTTCTGATGTGGCTAAGGTGGTGTTAAACGCCCGCATGGATTCAATGGCGCGTTTCGATGCACGCTGTGACGGCGCGCCTGCCATATGCCCAAAGAGCAAACTATTATCGCCAATCACCATCCCGCCGATGCGCAGCATGGGATCGGTTGCCTCAAGCAGGGCGTGATAATCGCCCTTGGCTGCATCAATGAAGATGAGATCAAAGCTGTGTGATGTGAGATGTTGCACCTGTTCAAGGGCATCGCCAATGCGCACTTCGCACTTTGTGCCATAATCGCTATGGTCAAGATGGGTGCGGGTGAGTGCAGCGTGCTGTGCATCTTTTTCTATGGTGATGAGTGTGCCGTTTTCTGGAAGGGTGCGGGCAAGCCATAGGGTGGAATAACCGACAAAACTGCCAATTTCTAAGATATGTTGCGCCTGAACGCACCGCGCTAACCATGCCAGCAACGCCCCTTCATAGGGGGATAGTTGCATCCCCGCACGCAGCGCATCACCGCATAAGCGAGCAGTGCGCATCGCATCATCTTCGCACGCAAATGTTGCGTTGAGGTAGTTTTCTGTAGGTGTGGGGGTATGGGTGCGCATGGGGGGTTGTTTGATGTGATGCTTAAGGCTTTGGCAGGTATGACAGGTAAAAAGGAGAAGCCCCCCACCCTAACCCTCCCCCGCATGCAGGGGAGGGAATATGGCGGAGAACAAAGAAAAAGTGGGATAGCCGAAACCATCCCACTTTTTTTAGTCTCCACAAAGACGTTACAACAAACTACGCAAGAACGATGTCTGCAGCAACCATTGTACCAGTGAAGGTTGCAATAGCTGTCCCTAATTCAGTGCTTGTGACTGATCCAGCAGAAGCAGAGGCATCATTGAGACGATATAACGCTGATGAATCATTATCAGAGATAACCACCCAAGCCACAGCAGTCGCCTGAGTCCAAGTAGCAGCCGCTGTAAGAGCAGCTGCAGAAGCTGTAGCACTATCCGCCGCACCCGCTGTTGTTGTACTCAAGAAGTACACAGCATCAGCAGTTGTCGTCAGAGATCCAGTCACAGTCGTAACAGTGGTAGCTGTAGTGATGGCATTAATATCCAACTTATCTGTACCTGTTACAAAGTCTGTTACAACGTTGCTCAAATCCGTTCCAGCATATGCACCAAACAAGAACGTATCGCCACCTGCACCACCGATCATGGAATCCGTACCGTCTCCACCACGGATAATATCATTACCAGCACCAGCAGTGATTGTATCAGCACCAGCACCAGCCGTAATATCATCAGTACCAGAACCAGTAGTGATCACATCAGCATCATCACCTGTGGTGATCGTGTTATTGCCATTGCCTGTAGCAACAGTTTTTGCGCCTGTACTTGTAGCAGAAATAGTGTTCGTACCATTACCAACCGTGATGGATTTAACACCAGCAACTGTAGTGATGCTGTTATTGCCATTACCTGCAACGATGGTATCAGCACCCGTTCCTGTAGAAAGCGTGTTATTACCTGCACCTGCATCAATGCTATCAGCACTTGTAACAGTCGTGATAACATCAGCAGCAGCACCTGTAGTGATGTTGAACTTCGCAGCAGCCGTACCTTCACCCGTTACGTTGATGGTGTTCACACCAGCCGTACCCAAAATATCCACGACAGTTGTAGTTGACGCAGCACTAATGGTGATGTTCGTTGTTTCAACTGCTGTTTCTGTTGCAGAAGCACCGCCCCAGATCGTTGCAGAAGAACCAGCCGTTGCCATACCTGTAATCGTGATGGCATCATTGCCCAAACCACCAATGATAGTGTTGTTTGCGCCCGTCACAGTATCAAGCACCAATGCATCTGTACCAGCACCAAGATCAATAAAGCTGTTTTTAGCGATATTATTATCAGTACCCGTTGCCGCACCTACAGTATCATTGCCTGAGCCAAGACGGAAATCAACATCACCACTGAATGTACCGATGCTGTTATTACCGTTGCCAGTCACGAGCGTATCATTGCCTGTGCCAAGATTGATAGTGTTGTTGCCTGTTCCAGCAACAACTGAATCTACACCCGCAGCAACCGTGATGGTGTTGTTGCCGTTACCAGCTACAATCGTATTATCACCTGCACCAGCATTGATAGTATTGTTGCCATTGCCTGCAGTGATGGAATCCGCACCAGCACCTGTAGTCACAGCATCATTGCCGATACCTGTGAAGATAGTCGCATTGATTGTGCCTGCTGAAGCAGTAATCGTATCATTACCCGCAGTGCTGTAAATAGTTGCATTCACCGTACCCGCTGTTTCCAACACGATTAAATCTGCGCCATCTGTACCATCAAACATGCCATTGCCACCATAGACAGTCACGTTTGCGCCTGTTGCCAAGGTGTTCAATGTCACAGAATCCGCACCTGAACCTGCAGAAACAAAGATGTTTCCAGCAACAGATGCTTCATCAGTGATGGTATCATTACCCAAACCACCATAAACAGATACATCTTTTTGCGTGTACAGTTTAATGTTGTCATTTCCAGCATTAGCAGAAATCAAACCGCCACCAGTACCAGACAAGATGTTGTCATTGCCATCCGTTGAATCTGCAAGACCATTACCACCATAGATAGTGAAATTGCCAGCAAAGTTGCTTGCGTTCAAATCAATCGTATCATTGCCAGCATTACCTGCAAATGTTACCGTACCCGATGAGCTGCTTGTTCTGATTGAATCATTACCCAAACCACCAAACACAGATGACGCTTTGCTGTCACCTACGCCGATAGCAACGATGTCATTACCAGCATTGGCATATACAGTTGAATCACCATTGCCGATTGTGATGGTATCAGAACCATCTGCTGTATCCGCCTGACCTGAACCACCATAAACAACGACTTTATCTGAGCTGTTGCCAGTTGTGATAGTATCTGCACCACGAAGACCAAAAATCACGTGATTTCCTGCTGCGCTTGATACATCAATCGTGTTTGCACCAGCATCTGCTGCTGAAGTAACAGAATCATCACCCAACACAAGCGCGCCTGCACCACCAGTATATGACAAGTTAGCTGTTGCTGTTGTTGCTGTCACTTTTGAAGAAAGCTGAGCAAGCGTTGTCGCTGCAAGCGTTACTGCTTGACCTGCTGCATTTCTGATTATCACTGAACCTTCAGATTCAGCAATCACAAGCGTTGTCAAATCAATAGAACCAAAATCCAACACATCTGCAGCAGCAGCGAATGTTAGAGTTTTGCCCAATGATTCCGTAAAATTATAAGTTACCATATCTTTTATACCTTTATTGAAAAAGTTGTTATCGTAAGCACGCAATATTTTTATATATTGGCACTCCCTGCACACTAGATAAATGCTTTTAGCCCCACAATGTCAACACCCTTTTTGCATGTTCTGCATTTACATGCGCGTTCACGCATTATTGTTGCCTATTCACCACATTTGCGCAAAGAACATCATTTTTGGCATTGCACATGAACAATCCGTATAATGCGCAAGTTTTTCTTGCACTCGCAAAAAAATAAGCGTATCACTTATGGTAGAATTATTCATCAATCAGTGGAGCAAGCACATCATGGCATTAGCAGCAAATCTCGGATTCCCTCGCGTTGGAGCAGCACGCGAACTTAAAAAAGCCGTCGAGGCATATTGGAAAGGCGCACTTAGCAGCACCGCCCTACTCGACACCGCAAAAGAATTGCGGATGCGTCATATGAATCTGCAAAAAAACGCTGGTGTGGATATTATCCCATCGGGTGATTTCACGCTTTATGATCATGTGCTTGATACTATCTCAATGGTCGGTGCAGTGCCAACGCGCTATGGTGCAGTTGCGGGTGATGTGTCTTTGGATACCTATTTTGCGATGGCGCGGGGCAGCCAAAAGGATGGTATTGATGTCGTTGCCATGGAAATGACAAAATGGTTTGATACGAATTATCATTATATTGTGCCTGAGTTTCGCAAAGGCATGAAATTCGCGCTTTCTTCACGCAAAGTTATTGCAGATTTTGTTGAGGCAAAAGAAGCAGGCATTGCAGCGCGTCCTGTGATTCTTGGTCCTGTATCGTTCTTGTTACTCGGCAAATGCTACGGTGAAGATGGGTTGGATGCGTTGTCATTCTTGCCCGATCTCTTGCCCGTTTATGAATCGGTGTTGAAAGAGCTGCACGCACAAGGCGCAAGCTGGGTGCAAATCGATGAGCCGTGCTTGGTGTTGGATTTATCCGATGCCGCAAAAGAAGCATACAAAACCGCCTATGCACGCCTTAGCAATGCAGGATGTTCCCTCATGCTTACCACCTATTTTGGTGCGCTGAAGGATAATTTAACCCTTGCCACCTCGCTTCCTGTGGCGGGATTGCATGTGGATGTAGTGCGCGCTCCCGAACAAATGGATGACGTGCTTGCCCATGCGAACGGGAAGGTTATCTCACTCGGTGTGGTTGATGGGCGCAACATCTGGAAAACTGATCTATCCAAAGCATTAAACCGCCTAGAACACGCAGCAGAGCGTTACAGTGCTGATAAAATCATCATCGCGCCAAGCTGCTCTTTGTTGCATAGCCCGATTGACCTTGCGCTGGAAACAGATATGGACGCAGAGCTAAAATCATGGCTTGCCTTTGCAACGCAAAAACTTGATGAGATCGTGCTGCTACGTGATGCCTTGCATGGCAATAAGCATGTCGTTGCTTTCTCAAATAATGAAGCAGCGATTGCGGATCGTCAGGTATCGATCCGTATTCATGATAAAGCGGTGCAAGCACGCATGGCAAAATTGAGTGCCAAAGATACAGAGCGTCACAGCGCGTTTGATGATCGTATTGAAAAGCAACGCACTGCATTAAACTTGCCGTTATTACCCACCACAACCATCGGTTCATTCCCGCAAACGCAAGAGATTCGTGCGATGCGCGCGAAGTTCAAAAAGGGTGAAATCACTGAGCAAGCCTATGATGCCTTCCTTGAACAGGCAACAGCGGATGTGATTCGTTGGCAAGAAGAGATCGATATTGATGTGCCTGTGCATGGTGAGTTTGAGCGCAACGATATGGTGGAATATTTCGGCGAGCAACTTAATGGCTATGCGTTCACGCAACATGGTTGGGTGCAAAGCTATGGTTCACGTTGTGTGAAGCCTCCCTTTATCTATGGCGATGTATCGCGCAAAAACCCAATGACAGTACGTTGGAGTGCCTTTGCACAGAGCCTCACAAAACGCCCTGTAAAAGGCATGTTGACCGGACCTGTGACGATGCTGCAATGGAGCTTTGTCCGTGATGATCAACCGCGTTCAACCACCTGCAAGCAAATCGCGCTTGCGGTGCGTGATGAGGTTGTGGATCTTGAACAAGCAGGCATCACCATCATTCAGATTGATGAACCAGCGTTGCGCGAAGGCTTACCATTACGTCATGCAGATTGGAAGGATTATCTCACATGGGCAGTAGAGAGCTTCCGTATTTCAGCAGCGGGTGTGCAGGATGAAACGCAGATTCATACGCATATGTGCTATAGCGAGTTCAATGATATTATTCATTCGATTGCCGATTTGGATGCGGATGTGATCTCGATTGAAACTTCACGTTCCGCCATGGAATTGTTGGATGCGTTTGTGGACTTCAAATATCCGAATGAAATTGGACCCGGCGTGTATGATATTCATAGCCCACGCGTACCAAGCCAATCTGAGATGGAGCATTTATTGCAAAAAGCCTTGGATGTGTTGAAACCTGAGCAGATTTGGGTGAACCCTGATTGTGGCTTGAAAACTCGCGGTTGGGCAGAAGTTCGCCCTGCTCTTGAAGCGATGGTTGCAGCAGCAAAAGCACAACGTCAGCAGATTGAGAAAAGCCAAGCGGCGTAATAATGCAAAGGATGCGCTCTCTTGAGGGGGGTGCATCCTTTTTTATATATACCCATTTCACTTTAAGGACTTGAGTCTGCCAAGTGAAATGAAGGGTATACCTTACTCAAAAATACTCATCGTTTCCACATTTTGATACGACGCATCGTGCGTGGGCGATGAGTATATTTCCTACGCAAGCCGATCATGACCATTCGTGAACTCACTTCAGAAGCCGATTTTTTGGCTATGTTGCCCTTAGTGCAGCAACTCAATCCCTCGATGACCTTAGAGCTATTTCACGATTATGTGCCACAGATGCGTGCGCAAGGCTATCGCTGCATTGCGTATGTTGATGAAACAAATACCTATCGTGGATTATGTGGCTTCTGGTATGGCACACGCTTTTGGTGTGGCAAATTCATTGATATAGATAATTTTGTTGTGGATGAAACATGGCGCAGTAGTGGCATTGGTAAAAAACTTTTGGCATGGGTGGAAGAAGAGGCACGACGGCTTGGATGTCAGCAAATGGGGCTAGATTGTTACACTACCTCTCATGAAGCGCATAAATTTTATATGCGTGAAGGCTACATCATTCGTGGTTATCATTTCACCAAAGCACTATCATGACACTCACCCCCACCATCACTGCATGTGTAAACTTTATGTCCAATAAATCATCAGAATTTTCTAAAATTATATGCGTCATGTTATTCATGGCATTCGTGATGTTTGTTTTATTCTGTCTGTTATCTCCTTATTTATGGCTTGGGTTTCGATGATAGGTCGTTGATTCTCAACTCCTCGTCATTCCCGCGAAGGCGGGAATCCAGAAAAAATTCTTCCTACCTTTTCTATATCCTTATGACACAACTCACCCCTACCATGCACAGCATCCTTGATGATTTTTCTCTCTTTGAGGATTGGGAAGATAAATATAGCTACCTCATCGAGTTGGGCGCATCCATGCCCCCATTGGAGGATGTCTATAAAACCGATGCCTATAAAGTGCGCGGATGCACCTCGCAAGTATGGATTATCCATGAGATGCGCGACGGATTGCATTATTTCCGTGCTGATAGCGATGCGCATATTGTACGCGGTCTGGTGGCATTACTGATACGTATCGCCTCAGGGCAAGATCGCGCCACGATCATTTCTTTGGACATTAGCGGCTTTTTTGCAACATTGGGGCTAAAAGAACATCTTAGCCCCAGCCGTAGCAATGGTTTTTTTGCGATGGTTGAACGGATTAAACAGGTTGCTCAGCTTAATCAATAAGCAATTTCAGTTCTGTGCCATCAGCGCGCACAATACGATATGCCTCAAATTCACCCAGATCATCCTCATCTAAATTGCCAAACACGCCGACAGTCTCACCAATGATCAGCTTACCGACGATGACTTCCGTTGCCTCAATCGTGAGGGTAGCGGTATCATCTTGAATGGTGAATTCATCATCATCCTTGCTGATGACTTTTCCCATAATATGCGTGCCTTTTGGTGGCTCAAGGTCACTAATTGATGTAGTTCCGCCACAGGAAGCAAGGCTAAGGGTCATAATGAGGCATAAAAATAGAGATTTAGGGGTCATGCACGTTCCTTTTATGTTCTTTTCATGGCTATATACCACAGAATCATAAGGCTGTCATAAAAAATTCACACACAACATCCTATGAATAGGCTACACTTATTTCCATGGAAGCATTAGAACACACACAAACTGATGAAAAGAGCAAAATCCCTGAGAAAACTCAAGGGGAGAAGATTTTTGATTTCACCAATTATTATGGGATCAACTTTTTTCTCAATTCATTTCTTTCGATTGTCGCAGCCGATTTTGCCCAGTATCGTCCTTTGGCACCAACACTTAATCTGTTTGGCAAAGAACATAACCTCTTCTCCATGTTCAGTGATGCAATCGATTGGGGAAGCAAACAGGGGCAAGCCTTTAGTAATTTTCTTGTCACCAACAAAGAGACCTTCACCAAAGAAGACATCATCAAAGCAGCCAATGACTTGAAGCATAATTTGCCTAGCTTGTTGGCAGATGCCCCCATCAAGGAACTTGTTGCAAAAGGACAATATACCCGAGCTTTTTATGATATCAACAAAGCAAATATCAATATAGGGCTTCAAGGTGAGCTAAAACAGGAAGTCATGCAACATATAAGTCGCAGCCAAGTCATTGGGGATGCGGCGCAGTCACTTGCGGGCATCATAGCCTTATGTGCGGGCGGTTGGCTCTTAATGTTTCCCGTGAAAGCACTGGAAGATAATAAGGTGGCTGTGACACGCTGGATGGATGAAAAGATCGCCGATCCCATTGAGGCGATGCTTGGAAAAGCCCCGAAAAATGAAATTGAAGCGAACATCAAACAAGAACAACGTGAAGCACGCTACGAATATATTGATCGCTCTTCACCTCGCCAATCCGCAGCAAGTGTTATCATCGGCAGGGCGATGGCACTTTTGCCTATTTATGCCCTACATATATCGTGGTGGAAAGAAAATAATGTGATTAAGCACACGGCTGGCAAAATCGCAGGGGTCGAAGCCAATCCGGACCCGAAGGTCGGCTTTGGAGGAGCAGGTAAATATATTGAAGGTGTAGGAAAAGGGGCGTTTGGCGCACTTTATGACAATAAGTCATTACCATTATTTAAGAATTTTGCTGATACATATCATCCGAAGCATCTTAAGGATGCACAAGATCCAAAATCTTCTTATGTCATGGAAGGCAAAGAATGGTTTCAAAATATTGGTGCGCTTTTGAGTTCCGAGATGTTCTATAGCTTGGGTGCCGCCTTCGCATTTGAAAATATCAGCAAAGGCTTGAGTGCCGTGTTCCATAAGGACAAGACGGAGGAACAACCAGAAGTCGCGCAAAACTCCGCTCCTTCCGAAAACCTCAAAGAAACGCAGCACGAAGGCAGAGTAGAAGAAAAACAACAACTCCAAGCCATGCGCGCTTAGAACCTTATTGTTCACCTTATTGACGATTCTGTGTCAAATCAAGAATCAGATGTTCCAGCTTATTTTGCGGTTGCTCTTGCGTGCTGTCTATCGGTGTGAATTCTTGATTCATCCCTTGATCGATCTGTGCGACAGGAGGGGGATTCATATACATAGATTCCTCAGGATCAAGCGAAGAAATCGTCCCCAAATATTCAGGCATGAGGCGCACCAATAGCAGCGAACCTTCTTGCACCATAGGCAGCGTGGACGATGTTTGCACCCATTCAGGATACCCCTCTTCGCGGTACACCAACGTCATCATGAGAAACCCAAGAGACACGATCAAACTTCCCTTGATTACCCCAAACATACCGCCCAAAGCATTATCGAGAAAGCCTACATCGGAACCGTTTTTGAGATATTTCGTCATCACCCGTGTGAACAATCCAAGCACAATAACCGCGATAAAATATGTTCCCATAATACCGATAAGGGACGCACCAAATTTACTATCAACATATTGCATCATATAGGCACTAGAGCGACTTGCGAGCAAAAGCGTAATAAAACCTGCACCAAACCATGTGACAAGCGACATCATTTCGCTGATAAACCCACGATAAAGCGATACGGCGACCACAATAAAAAATACACTATAGACGATTAAATCAAAGAGATTCATCGCAAAATTAGCACCAACCATAGTTTTTTCTCCCCTTAAACCAATAATTCCAACACGGCTTGACGCACCGCAACGCCTAATTCTACTTGCTGTAAAATCACACTACGCTCAACATCATCCGCCAAATCACCATCAATTTCTACACCACGATTAATCGGCCCTGGATGCATCACCAACGCATCAGGCTTAGCATAAGCAAGGCGTGTGCGATCCAGCCCAAAACGTGCGAAATATTCGCGCACTGAAGGTACAAATTTGCCCTCCATGCGCTCATGCTGCACACGGAGCATCATCACCACATCCGCACCATCCAAGCCTTCACGCATCGAACGGGCAATATCCACCCCAAATGATTGAGGCGCGGCAGGAAGAAGCGTGCTTGGAGCGACCATCACTACCGATGCGCCCATTTTTTTCAATAATAGGATATTGGATCGTGCGACGCGGCTATGCAAAATATCCCCGCATAATGCCACCCGCAAACCATCCAAACGCCCCTTATGAAACCTAATGGTCAGTGCATCAAGCAATGCTTGCGTTGGGTGTTCATGCGCGCCATCACCGCCATTAATCACCGCACCCTGTACATGATGTGCCAACATATGTGCAACACCACTCTCAGCATGGCGCACCACAATCGCATCGGCGTGCATAGCAGCAAGGCTACGCGCCGTATCAAGCAAAGTTTCGCCTTTAGAAACAGAGGATGTTGCTATCGAGATATTGATCACATCCATGCCCAAACGCTTGCCTGCAATCTCAAATGAGGTACGCGTGCGGGTGGATGACTCAAAAAACAGATTAATTAAGGTGCGCCCCTTGAGGATAGCGTGTTTTTTATCTTGTTGTTGATTGCGTGCAATATAATGCTCCGCACAATCAAGAATGCGCTGAATATCACTCGCCTCAAGCTCTTCAATCCCCAGCAAATGCTTATGCAGAAAACCACTATAATCAGGGGGTGGCAAGCGTCGTTGCGTACCCAATAAATCACTAATCCGTTGTTTGAGCGAAAAAATACCAGACATATATTACACAACTAAAATGAAGGATTCCAAAGCATATCATTGATGTGATGCCTAGGGTTGCTAGGCGCACATAAGATTATATAGTCGTTTGACCAAAAAATGCCTCATTTTTCATGTCAAGAAACGACTATAGCACTATGCTGTACCATAGCGATTTTTCTAGCATGGGTACAGAAAAAAATACATTCTTCGGCATCCCCATGACTCATCATGTCCACGCGCATAAAAAAACCACGCTGAACTCTTGCCCAGCGTGGTTTTCATCCTTGTAACCAAGGCCCCTTATTGTGCAGTCAATACAGTCACTGCACGACGGTTTTGCGCCCATGATTGCTCATCAGAACCCATCACAGCAGCGCGCTCTTTACCGTAAGAAATGACAGTCAACCGCGCAGGGCTTACACCCGCAGCAACCAACACATCGCGTGCTGCATTACCACGACGCTCACCGAGTGCCAAGTTATATTCACGTGTTCCACGCTCATCGCAATGTCCTTCAACCACAGCAGCTACTGAAGGATTTTGGTTCAACCATTGTGCTTGACGCTCAAGAGTCGCACGACCTTCAGACGTTACTACTGAACTATCCAATGCGAAGAATACGCGATCACCAGCTTGTTGATTGAATGCTTCTTGCATGGTGCTAGAACCAACAGAATCGCCTGTTGTAGGAGTGGTGTTTTCATTGCCAACACCTGTTGTATCAGCTTCTGACGGTGTTTCGCACGCTGCAAGTGCAAACAAGCATGAGAAAATCGCGCCGTATTTTGTAACAATATTCATAATCTAAAACCCCTTTGTAATACTAAAAATTATTGAAAAAATTCTATGAATGTGGTTATTTACAGCTATTGCGCCCCTAGAATCAAGTGCTTTATGCATCATCCCGCAATAAGAATGCACAAAAAATATCACAAAGCCATTGATTGGTGTATAAATGCAACATTCATCCATTTTTGCATGGTACGTTGATGGTGTGCGTCGCGCACTAACCATATGATTTATAACCCTATGATCTATAGCACAAAAAACCGATAGGTTTGCCCCCCCCCTCATGTTAAAGGAAAACAAACCTATCGAAACACACGCTATCGCTTAGAACGATGTACGAATTGCTATCTGACACACCATCGCTGCAGCATCATCTTCAGTGACGGTATTGTAAATCATATTCGCACCTTGCAAACCTGCACACATTGGCGCAGTCGGAGCAGCAGCATCAGCTGTTACCACATCCGCAATAGGATCAGCAAGATCCGCGATAAATGTTCCGGGAGTCGCCGCATCCGATGTTGCCATCACATTACCACGGAAGGGATTACCATCATCCATTTTTTCATCAATGTTAAACGCTGTTTGCGGTGTCATCCCATAACCAAGCGTGTACGCACCTGCAGCCGTGATCCCTGTAATTTGAGCAATCTGCACATAATTACGCCCACCTGCACTAAACACCGTGACAAAATTATTTTGACCAAGCTCTGCTTCGGGTAAATAACGCGCCATATCTGCACCCGTTATATCCGCTGCAACACCTGTATCCGCACTAAAATCTGCAAAGAGACTGTAATCACCTGTGACCATACCCGCACGTGATAAATCAGACCAGAATGCCCCAACTTCACACGCAAAATCGCGTACACCTTGCCCACATGCTTCGATAAAGCGATTGCCATCGCCACGCCCAACCTGACCATTACGCGCCACCAAACCGAATTGTGCGGCTTTCGGTGCAATTAAATCACCCGGCAAGCCATTATATTTATCACGAAATGTATTTGCTGCCGTACTCACGCCTTCAATCTGTGTCATCGTTGAGCGAATTTCCGCCGAACGAATCATATCTTGCCCTGTTAAAATACCCCCGACGATCAACCCGATAATCACCAAAACAATGGATAATTCAATCAGAGTAAAACCCGCATTGCGCGAATGTTGTTCTGTAGAATGCATAATTATTCTCCTTATAGTGCATAGTCTATTTAAGAACATTATGAGATAGCTTTATTAAAATTATCCTAATTATTATGGTGAATATAAGTTTTTACCAATCTTTTCTTGCACAAAAAAGATGAAACACAAGAGTTTATGCAGCGAAGCGCGCATATATACCCATTTCACTTCAAGGAGTTGAGTCCTTGTACGTGAAATTAAGGGTATATCTTATCAAAATACTCATCGTTTCCCCATTTAGATACTACGCATCGTGCGTGGACGATGAGTATAGCGCGTAACTCATAATTTTATAAGCAAGTTTGGCTGCAAGAAAATCATAACAATGAAAGCCGTCAATCGGTGCTAATTCATTCACATCCGCCCCAACAATAGTGCATACCTCACTGGCGGCGCGGATAATCGCCATGGCATCCGACCAAAACAGCCCTCCCGGCTCAGGCGTACCTGTGGCAGACATCAGGCTTGCATCCAGACCATCCACATCAAACGTCAGATACACATGTCGCCCACGTAGATGCGCAACAATTTCATTCACATTCCACGCAGCCATATCTTTGCCCCAATAGATATGGATGCGATGCTTGTTAGCCTCATAAAACGGAATTTCGCTCGCAGAAATGTTTCTAATCCCACACGAGACCAACGTCAGATGCTCCCCCCTGCCCTGCACTTTATCATCATCAATGCAACGGCGCAATGCGGCAGCGTGGCTGTAATGCTCGCCCATATAGCCATCACGTAAATCTGCATGAGCATCAAAATGTAGGATCGCAAGGTCAGGATAACGGCGCGCAAAGGGGCGTATCGTACCTGCCGTGATGCTATGCTCTCCCCCAAACGTCATGGGAAATTTGCCATCCGCCAATAATTGTTCAATCACCGCTTCTGCCGCATCCAAAGTTTGTGCAATGGTTTCTAAGCGTTTTAGAGCAGGCAGCGTTACCAGATTCAAATAACGGTACGGTTCACACCAGAGCGTTTCATCAAATAATTCCAATTCAGGAGACGCATCAATCATCGCCTGCGGCCCTCGCGATGTACCTCCGCCATAACTCACCGAGGCTTCCAAGCCAAACGGCACAATGACGGCACGCGCATCGTCATAACCCACCGCATCTTCAGGAGGAAGTTTCAAAAAGCCTTGGCGGCTAGGCAGAATATCCATAGTCATATCTCATAGTCAAAGAATGAAATTAACGTGCTACTGCCAATGCATCATGCAATAATTTTGATGCAGCGTCATGATCTTCGCACACAAGCCCAACGGTTGTATGCCCTTCAGAACGCGACAAGATGCGCAAGCTACGAATACCGATATTGGCTTCATGTAATTGATGCGATATTTTACCAAGCGCACCCGGCTTATCAGGCACAGTCAGCACCAAAACATCTTCGGATACGGCAGAATAACCCGCATGAGAGAGCAGCTTAAACGCATCTTCATAATGATCAACCATCAACGCAATCACGCCATTACTTCCCATCGATTCCACATCAACAGATTCAACATTAATATGGGCGTGCGCAAGCACTTCCAGCACCTCATCCAAAACACCTGTACGATTTGGAACAATAATCTGTATTTGTTTCATTAGGATACCCTCATCTGTTTATCTTTAGCATGATCTTTTGCGACATCCGCCACCAGACGATCAATCGTTTCATAGGTGACATGCGGCAAGGTAATGACATGAGCAATAGCATGTTCTGGTGCCATTTGCCAATGATAAAGCGTCTCCATGCTCGGGCGAGGAAACACCACCGTAATAGAGTTGCGATTACGCCATGCATGAATCCCATATTTCGCAAAGGCGGCAATCGCATAATCAGCATTACGGATACTCTCATCGACTATCTTACGAAAGCCTTGTTCGCCCGCACATTTCATGGCATACCATAAAATCATCGGAGAAATCGCATTACGTGAGCCTGTGATGGTGGTATCCAACACCCCCACATATTCTATCGAGCGTGCAATCGCATCAACATTTTTACGTTTGGCAAGCACAATACCGCACGGCATCGGTGAACCAATAAGTTTATGCCCACTCACAGAAATGGAATCAATCCCATCAGAAAAACGAAAGGGTTGCGGATCATCAACAAAGGGCAAAATCATACCGCTTAATGCCGCATCCGCATGAATATAACTATGTTGTATTTTTAAGCGTTGCAACACCGCGTGGATTTCTTGAACATTATCAATCGCCCCTTTCATCGTTGTGCCGATATTCACCAACACCACCGCAGGTACATCACGATGCATTTTGATGGTTTCGCGCAAATCATCATAATCCATCTCACCATTCTCTTGGGAGGCAATCATGATATTGCGCACATTAAGCAGATTCAAATTCTTAGCAACGCTGTAATGCGTTTCTTGTGAGAAATAAAAAATAGCATTAGGGTAGAGTTCCCGCGCAAGATATAAGCCATATAAATTGCCCTCCGTGCCACCATTGGTGACATAGCCCCATGTTTCATCGGGCTGTGCGTGGGTAAGCCCTGCATACCATGCGATCACCTCTTGTTCAAACTGGCGCGAATGCATACGGAAGGTGCTATCACCATAGGGATCACCGACATTATTCAATGAAAGCCCCATAAAGCGCATTAAATCGGAATAATCATAGATTTGGTTACACGGGTATCCTGTAAACGTCTTTTGCGCCTCGCGCATTTGACTGTAGAACGTATCAAGTCGCGCATGGTCATCTGCACCAAGCGGAGCAAAAAAACGTTGATTATCAGAAAATGGATTCGTACTCATAATGATTATCTCTATCTAGCTGTGCTTAATCAGAGGAAATATAGAATATTTTCACACGTTCGTCTAGCATATCTTATGACGCACAGCAACAGGGAATAGAGACACTGTTAGCTCTAACACAGCGACACAAAAAAAAAGAGGGTTGAGTTATGACTCAATCCCTCTTTTTTCGTCACTAGCTACGTTTTAAGAAACGTAGTGGTGATCATTCAAGCAATCATGCCTCAGCGACGTTTGCTTTCGCGCAATGCTTCTAGCTCCTCGTCAAGTTTCTCAAGAAGCTCAGGAGTGAACGTAAGCAACTTGAAGACGGTGAAAATCTTCATCGCATTGGAAGCAAGTGCATCATCCGAGATGCCTTTTTGCTTTGAGATACGATCAATCTCATGAGCAATTTTTTCCAAGACAACATGCGTCACACCTTCAACTGCAACATGCTCGAAACACACTCGCATGACAAGCTGCGCTTTATCATTCAGCGTAACGCCGATGATTTCATCACGAGGATCATCGAACATTTGCATGACTTCGGAAATGTCATAAGCAATCATGATGCTAATATGCCTACAGTGGGCATAGATAATTGGGTAAGTGTTAGCTTTTAGAGAAAGTAACGAGAGTGTTTATAGCGCAACATGTGTGTGTGTGTGTCAATATAAAAAATGCGCAATATTTGAAAAAATTTTCTTGTGTTTTGAACGTGATTTCGCCATCATAAGCACATGACAAAAATGAATGGTTTTTTGCGAGATTGGGCTGATTTTTCTCTAAGTTCCGTTTGGATGACAACCCATGACTTGGTGTATCCACACGTAAAAGATAGTGATAATTTTCGGTTTCTGACATTATCTGCTCCTTATGCGGCTGGTCTGGCTGTAAGCGCATCAAGCATGGCACTCACAAGTCATTTTTTTAGCGACAAAATACAACTGCAACCTACGCCATTACGCGCTCTTGCAAATGGTACTTCCGCACTCGCCACATGGGCAGTACAGCATCGCACTGATAATATTTGGGCGGGGCTAGCAGCGGGTGTTGCCACCGCAGGGCTTCTGAGTGCTGCCGTGCAGCTTCTACCCCATGAGCAATCCAACACACAAGATACGCCACAAACAGAAAATCTAAGCCATCTTGGCTATCAACAAAGAATAGTTGCACAGCCTGAAGTGATGCATGGGAAGTGATAGTGCTTCCGTTCTATAATTACCGATAAAACCAACGAATTGTCATACCCGCTTAAGAAGGGTATCCATACGTTACTGTTGTTACTAGACTCCTGCCTTCGCAGGAGTGACGATAATCAGCAAATCACAATGCCTACCTCTCATAACCTTGTGCAAGCCGTGTCGCTTTTTGTTTCTGATAATTTCCGCGCTTATCCATCTCACCAAAGGCTTGAATATCACGCGCTACATAGGTCTCAAGGTCATTAATTTCATCCGTCAACACCGTAAGTGCGGCGTGCAAGCTATCGGGCAAGGTGGATACACCATCCATCACATGATGCAATGCTGCAGCAACATGCGTGCTGTGTTTCGGATGGTTCGCACGTATGATATTACTCAGCGTGTTGCGCTCCTCTTTCGTGATATACGGCGCAAGGGATGCCACGATTTCTTTATACATCAGCTCCACAAATTCCGCTCCCACCAAAATTGCCTCATGTGGATATTCCTCTAGGGGGCGATCCTGAATATGCTCTTGACGATAAATAGCACTTGCACCATAGGTGGTTTCTTTAGTGCCTTTTTTCCCCGGAAGATATTCCGCTACCCCTGTGGTGACTTCAAGGAATTGTCGACGCAGTGGCATATCGTGCGAAAGCAACACATAGAGCGTATCAGCAGGCGGACTCATATCAGGCAAATGCGCCGTAAATAAATTAAGGTACGATCGATCCGCGGCATTATGATGTTCAGCGTCCAATCGCCCTGCCGCACTTTCATGCAACATTTTTTTATGCGTCCACGGCCATAGGGTGGTAAAGCGCACCGCTTGCACCGTACTTTCTAATTCCCCCAAACTATCCGCATCAGGAAACGCCATAGTGTGATATAAATGCGCATGTTCCCTAAGCATCTCAAGACGGATGCTGCCTTCTTCTTCATAATGGGCAAGAATCGGTGCAGGCATCTCCCCCATTGCCTCGGCAAGTTCGGGTTCAAGTTTCGCTAAAATCGTATGGGTACACGCCTTTGCTTCTTGTACGGCGCGCATGAGTACTGCCATATCATTTTTTTGCAGATCCCGCTTGGTGGCACGGCTTAAACTAGGATCTTTTTGCATCTCTGCTTTCCACATGGGCAGGACAATCTTTGCTGCATCATTGACTTCTTTTGGTACAAACACAAGCGGTCGTTCGCGCTGATTTTGGTGCGCTGCTCCATATTCTATACAAATAGGCACATCCGCAGCACAACTAATTTCTCTGCCCATGAGGGTGGTGATGTTCTGTTGTTGCAAATGCGCCCATACATGTTCTTGCATTTTGGTCATGGCAGCTTCAGCAACATCTACCAAGCGATCGACCATTTCTGGAAAAATAATTTCTTCTAATGTGTCACGAAATCTTTTACAATTCTCCGTTTCAATAATCTGCACCATATCAGGATTATTGCGCGCAAATTCAGAAAATTTTCTGGTAGAGTGCGGAAACACCTCCAACATCTCAGGTGAGGTAAATTCCGTTTTTTCTAATAATCCTTGCGCCGTTTCCACCACTGTGAGTGTGCGACGATTCGTAATCGCATAGACATCCCGCAACGCCTCTAGCACGCGGTAGGGTTGCCCCCCCAATTCGGCGCAGGTATCCACCGAAACATAGAGATGACCAATAGGCTTACGCTCTTGTGTTGTAGCTTCATCGCTCATCGCTCATCCTCATGGTAAAGTAATTGTTCAAGACGATCCATCAATGCACGTGAGTCATCTTCCTTCGGCATAGGAATGCTGAACGAGTGATTGCGCATCTCGGTGATTAATTCTTCGTAACTATCAAACCTTAAGGCACGCACAGCAAAACGCCAACCTATACGCCCCTCCGAATATGCACGACAAATATGGTGCGGATCAGATAAAAATAGCGAATCTTTTTGATGCATACACGACCATCCTCTATGTTGCCGTGCAAACATACCACAGTCAGATGCTACAACGCAACATCAAACACCCGTTGATACAATTCACGGATCAAAGGCATTTCTGTTTGATCGCATTTATTGCCAAATGTCAGACGAAAAGCAACCTCACGATCATGAAAAATCTGTAGGTTTTCTGCCCAATGGATGACGCTACGGGGGGACATGACGGTGGAAATATCCCCATTGGCAAAGGCAGTGCGCACCAGTTGCGCAAATGTCACCATAAGGCAGCGTTCTTGTTCTGCAAGCGACGGCACATGTGCAGAAATAACACGCACCTCTTCTTCCAAGGATAGATAATTGAGTGCCACAACAATCTGCCAGCGATCCATCTGCCCTTGATTGATCGGATTCGTGCCATGATACAGCCCTGTTGCATCCCCAAGCCCGACCGTATTCGCGGTAGCAAATAAGCGAAATTCAGGATGACGCTCCATCACACGATTTTGATCCAACAAAGTGAGTTTTCCCGATGCCTCTAACACACGTTGCAACACAAACAGCACATCAGGGCGTGCTGCATCATATTCATCGAACAATAACGCCACAGGGCGTGACAAAGCCCATGGGAGCAATCCCTCTTGAAACTCCGTGACCTGCACCCCTTCGCGCAGCACAATCGCATCACGCCCAATCAAATCAAACCGACTAATATGCCCATCAAGGTTAATGCGCACCAACGGCCACCTCAAGCGCGCCGCCACTTGCTCAATATGGCTGGATTTACCCGTACCATGAAACCCTTGCACCAACACATTACGCCCATAGGCAAACCCTGCAATAATCGCCATCGTTGTTTCAGGATGAAAGCAATAATGCGGATCAATGTCAGGGATATGCGCATCATCCAATGCCAAAATAGGCACAGGCATATGCGAGTCAAAACCAAAGATTTCTGCCGTGGAAGAATGAGTGTGTGGGAGCGTGCAAGAAGGATTCATACGCCTCAACATAATCTCGCTCAAAGAAAAGTCAAGTCTTGTCATGCTTTAGGCTTGCCACCCTTCACATTATGTAAATATTTCACGCTATGCACTCGGTCTTATACTCCCCCGCCTGCGGGGGAGTAAACCATTTATATCTCATGAGGGGTGGCAAGTGCTTTAGGGCGAGGCTGCATTTTATCCTTGAACCACCGTACAAACTATGATAGATAAATAAATCAATAAATCAAACGCGAATATCAAAAAGCGGGCGGGGTTCTATACCCTGCCCTTTTTTTAAGGCGCGTTGGTGCTAACACTTCAGACATTTTCATGAATTTACAACACACCCTTGAAACCTTACTACGCCCTACCATCGAAGGCATGGGATTTCGCTTGGTGATGGTATCCTTTGCCGATAACACCTCACGGCGGACATTGCAAATCATGATCGAACGCCATGATGGCGTAGCGATTAACGTGGATGATTGCGCGAATGTAAGCCATGCGGTATCTGCATTGCTAGACGTACACGATCCAATCACGGGATTATATCATTTAGAAGTCACCTCCCCAGGGATTGATCGCCCACTCGTTACGCTCGAAGATTTTGTGCGTTTTGTTGGTTTTGAAATCAAAGCCGAGACTACTGTGCCGATCGAAGGACGCAAACGCTATAAAGGCATGTTGGTGGATGCCTCGATAGAAGCGCGTCATGTCACCATAGAAATTGATGGTACGCAACACGTTATCCCCCATACGAAGATTCTAAAAGCGAAACTAATATTAAACGATGCATTATTGGAAGCACACCGCGAAGGACGTGTTACCCATTAAGAAACAACAGAAAAAACATCATATCAACATCTAAGGAGTCGCACACATGGTTGGTTTAAGTTTTGGTAGTTCAGAGATTATTCAAATTGCAGATGCTGTAGCACGCGAAAAACAGATTGATCGCCAATCCGTCATTGACGCGATGGCGCAAGCCGTGCAGATTGCAGGACGAAAAAAATACGGTACTGAGCGTGATATTCGTGCCTATATTGATAATAAAACAGGGGAAATACAATTATTCCGCGTTATCACCGTTGTGGAAGAAATCGAAGATGAAATGCGCGAAATGTCACTAAGTGACGCAAAGCGTTTAGATGCCACCTATGAGTTAGGCACAGAAATTAAAGAACCTCTACCCCCCATCGATTTTGGGCGCATTGCCGCACAAACCGCAAAGCAAGTGATTGTGCAGAAGGTGCGTGATGCCGAGCGTATGCGTCAATATAATGAATATAAGGATCGCGTTGGTGAGATCATTAGCGGTGTTGTCAAGCGCATGGAATATGGCAATGTCACCGTTGATTTTGGTAATGCTGAAGGATTTATCCGTAAACAAGACCTCATCCCGCGTGAGATATTCCGCACAGGCGATCGTATTCGCGCTTATATCTCAGAAGTGAGCAGCGAGCGCGCTGGTTCACAAGTCGTACTCTCGCGCACCCATCCCGAGTTCATGCGCAAACTTTTTGCGATGGAAGTGCCTGAAATCTATGACGGCGCAGTCGAAATCGTCTCCGTGGCACGTGATCCGGGATCACGCGCTAAAATCGCAGTACGTGCAAAAGAATTCGGTGTCAATCCAGTGCTAGCGTGCGTGGGTGTACGCGGGGCGCGGGTACAAGCTGTAGTGAATGAATTGCAAGGTGAAAAAGTCGATATTATCGAACATTCAAACGATCCTGCCAACTATATTGTCAATGCTATTTCTTCCGCAGAAGTCACCAAAGTAGTGTTGGATGAAGAAGCGAACCGCGTTGAAGTCGTTGTTCCTGATGAACAGTTGAGCATGGCGATTGGTCGTCGCGGTCAGAATGTGCGCCTTGCCTCCATGTTGACAGGATGGAGTATTGACATTCTCACCGATGCCGAAGAATCTGAGCGTCGTACTGGCGAGTTTGATCGTCTCTCTGGCGTGTTTGTTGAAGCATTGAACGTGGAAGAAGTGATCGCGCATTTGCTTGTGACGGAAGGCTTCACCAGCATTGAAGAAGTTGCCTATGTACCACTTGAGGATCTCGCAACAATTGAAGGCTTTGATGAAGATGTTGCTAATGAATTACGCAATCGCGCCCGTGATTGGCTTGAAACGCAAGAAAAACACTTCCATGATAAGATAGAAGCTCTTGGTATTTCTGAAGATTTATTGAAGATGGAAGGTTTAGAAGGTAAGCGTGATTTGATCATCACCCTAGCAGAAGGTGGCGTAAAAACACGTGAAGATCTTGCGGATTTAGCAACCGATGAGTTCATTGAATTAGTGCCGAAACGCTTAAGTGGCATGAGCTTCCACGAAGTTGAATCGATGATTATGAAAGCGCGTGAATTGGAGCATTGGTTCGATGGTGAAACATCCGAAACACCGCAAGCATAAACCTCGCGCCCAATTAGTACGATGCGTGCATATTCTAGATGGGCGTGTCGTGCTTGATTTATCGGAAAAACTCCCCGTTCCTCAGTCTCTTTGGATTGGGGAACATCCCGATGTGTGGGAGCGAATGCACCGCCATGATGCCTTCAGCGCATGGTTTGGTTGTGCGGTCGATGCATCCACCCTCATAACGCAAGGGGAACACGCCTACCGTGAAGCAGCCTTTCGCCATATCAGCCTTGCACAAAAAGCGCGGGATTTAGTGTTAGGCTATGAGGATGTCATGCGCGCCCTCACCTTGAAGCAGCTTGATTGTGTGATCATCGCAACAGATGCAGGCGCATCCGATGCCTCAAAAATACGCGCTCATACTGCCCATGCATCCATCGCTTGCCATTCTTTTGGCACACGCGCTACCCTTGGCGCAGCAGTGGGAAGACACGCGCAAGTGTTTCTTGGGGTACGATCAGGGGCATTTGCAGAAAAAATCGACTATTATATACAACGCAACACTAGATTTATGCTGCATCTTAGTTTATAAGCTATAGAGCGTATAGAATATACGCATCGATGTAACGGGATTAAAGACAAGAAATCATGGCGGATCAGAACGACGATAAAGGTGCAGCAAAACCAACGCTCACCATGGCAAAACCGAACAAACTCTCACTCACCAAGACGGTGGAGAGCGGAAAGGTGACGCAAAATTTCACGCATGGACGTTCCAAGCAGGTGACAGTAGAAGTGCGCAAAACACGTACATTCTCTCGTAAGCCCGGCGAAGAAGGCGCAGGTGACGCAGGAACAACCAAAAAAGAAACGGGCAACACATCCCCTTTTGGCAATGCTCCGTTCAAAGTTGATCTCAATGATTTTGCTGTGCGTGATAAACGCCAGATAGAAAAAGCAGCAACCGAATTGCGCAGCCCCGAAGAAGAACGGCGCAGACAAGAAGAATCCTATGAGGAAGTCGCACCTGTGGTTGCTCCCGTAGAGGAAGAACCTGTTGCTGCACCAGCTCCCGTAGGAGAACCTATTGTTCGTCCTGTGCAATCGAAAAAAATCAACCCCATCGCTATCACCCCGCCCGCACGCCCCGCAGAAACGCCAAAACGTCCTGCCAAAGCAGCCGATGCCACACCGAACCGTGATACAGCCACGAAAAACAACGGACGCGTTGCCACGGCAAATGATGATGCCGACGCAGCAGCAAAAAAGAAAATGAAGCTGAAAGGCACGGAAGATAATCGTCGTTTTTCTGGAAAAATGTCTGTCTCCGATGCCTTGGATTACCAAGGGGAGCGGATGCGTTCTCTTGCCTCTATCAAGCGTCAACGTGAAAAAGCACGTCGTGAAGCAGATATGGGTGGCGCGAAAGATAAAGTCTATCGTGAAGTCACCCTCCCTGAGCATATTACTGTGCAGGATTTAGCCAATCGTATGTCGGAGCGTGTCACGGATGTCATCAAGAGCTTGATGAAAATGGGTGTCATCGCCAGTGCATCGCAATCGATTGATGCTGATACCGCAGAGATTGTTGTTGAAGAATTAGGGCATAAAGCGAAGCGTGTTACCGATGCTGATGTGGAAAATATCCTCATTGAAGATCATGATGCTCCTGAACTATTGCGTGCGCGCCCTCCTGTTGTTACCATTATGGGACACGTGGATCACGGAAAAACCTCCCTTCTCGATGCATTGCGTCAAACGAGCGTTGCCGCAGGCGAATCTGGGGGGATTACCCAACATATTGGTGCGTATCAAGTTGAGGCGCATGGTCAAAAAGTCACCTTCCTTGATACGCCTGGTCATGAGGCGTTCACCGCCATGCGTTCACGCGGGGCAAAATCAACGGATATTGTGGTGCTTGTTGTTGCCGCTGATGATGGTGTCATGACACAAACGCAAGAAGCGATCAATCATGCCCGCGCTGCTGATGTGCCGATTATTGTGGCAATCAACAAGATGGATAAGCCATCCGCTGATCCTGCACGCGTCAAAAATGAATTGTTGCAGTATGAAATCGTTGCGGAAGAATTTGGGGGGCAAGTCCCCATGGTTGAAGTATCCGCCAAGACAAAAATTGGTCTGGAAACCCTCATCGAAACCATTCTCGTCCAAGCAGAGATTATGGAGCTGAAGGCGAACCCGAATCGCAATGCCGCAGGTGTTGTCATTGAAGCGCAGATTGATAAAACACGTGGCACAACCACTACCTTGTTGGTGCAAAAAGGCACGCTCAATATTGGTGATATTATCGTGGCTGGATCAAGTTGGGGTAAAGTACGCGCTCTTTCTGATGATAAAGGGATACGTCTTGTCACGGCAACCCCATCGCAGCCTATTGAGGTGTTAGGCTTGGCAGAACCCCCGATGGCAGGTGACGTATTTGCTGTCGTCGAAAGTGAAAAAACAGCCCGTGACATCACCGAATACCGCGCTAAAAGAGAACGTGATCGTCATACGATTGCTACAGCGAAAACGCTGGATCAACTCTTCTCTGAAGCGGGCGCAGGGCAAATCAAAGAACTCAATGTCATTGTTAAAGGTGATGTGCAAGGTTCAGTGGAAGCGATTATTGGTAGCTTGCAGAAATTTGTTAGCAATGAGGTGAAGGTCAAAATCGTCCATTCGGCAGTGGGTGCGGTCAATGAATCGGATGTGTCGCTTGCCTATGCAACGGGTGCAATCATTATTGGATTCAACGTCCGTGCCGTGGGTGGCGCGAAAGCCTTGGCAGAACGCGAACGCATTGACATTCGTTATTACTCCGTCATCTATGATCTAGTGGATGATGTACGTGATGCCTTATCTGGATTGCTCTCACCTGAACGTCGTGAAGAAATGATCGGCTATGCAGAAATACGTGACGTATTTGTCATCACAAAAGTGGGTAAAGTGGCGGGATGCTACGTGACTGATGGCGAAGTACGCCGTGGCGCGGGTGTACGTTTGTTACGCGACAATGTGGTGATTCATGAAGGTAAGCTGAAAACACTCAAGCGTTTCAAAGATGAAATGCGTGAGGTACGTCAAGGCTATGAGTGCGGTATGGCGTTTGAAAATTATGATGACATTAAGGTTGGTGATATGATTGAAGCCTATGAAATCAAAGAAATCGCACGCCGCGTGGAAGGGTAAGATTCATGTCGCAATCGCAAGCCCCTTCACCGCGAATGCTCAAGGTGGGCGAGGAAGTGCGCCACGCCTTAGCTGATATTTTCATGCGTGGTGAAGTACACGCACTGGATATGGATGGTGTAAGCATTACCGTATCTGAAGTGCGTATGAGTCCTGACCTCAAAATAGCTACTGCCTATATCGCAACGCTTGGGAGCAACAAGCTCGATACGCTCTTGCCTTTACTCAACAAACATTATAGCCGCGCCATTCGTCATCTATTATCACAACGCTTGCATCTGAAATTTCTACCACAGATACGTTTTCGCGCCGATCATTCTTTTGATGAAGCGAAAAAAATCCATGATCTTTTGCATCAAGCAGCTATTCAACCTATCGAAGATGATACCACCTCATGAATGCCCCTTCCCCTAATGCGCGTGCGCCTCGTAGCCCTCAAATAAAACGCCCCAAACATAAAATTAACGGCTGGATCAATCTTGACAAACCCTTGGATATGACCTCCACGCAAGCGGTTGGTGCAGTCAAACATCTTCTTGCGCCTGAAAAAATTGGACATGCAGGAACGTTAGACCCCTTAGCAACGGGTGTCTTGCCCTTAGCACTGGGTGA
Organism: Alphaproteobacteria bacterium; assembly: GCA_004292675.1. Classification (GTDB taxonomy): domain Bacteria; phylum Pseudomonadota; class Alphaproteobacteria; order Rickettsiales; family UBA998; genus RDZH01. Next base: position 28,065 of record RDXO01000025.1, read on the forward strand.
GGCAACAAAAACGGTGCAGTATATGATGGATTCGATGAAAATCTATCGCTTCACGGTATGCTTCGGCACGCAAACAACCACCGATGATCGCGAAGGCGAAGCCATGACCCATAGCGATGTGCGCCCTGATGATGCAGCGATTGCAGCAGCATTACCGCACTTTGAGGGTACGATTTCGCAAGTGCCACCCGTCTATAGCGCGATCAAAATCGCAGGGGAACGTGCCTATGATTTAGCACGCGCTGGTGAACATGTCGTGTTGCAACCGCGCAGCGTCTATATTGCGCGTTGCTCCTTCATCGAACGCCTCAATGCTGATGAGGTAGTGTTGGAAGTCGAGTGTGGCAAAGGCACGTATGTCCGCTCTCTTGCACGGGATCTTGCAGCGATGCTTGGATCATGCGGACATGTCAGTGCGCTGCGACGCACGAAAGTAGGAAGATTTCACGTGGATCATGCGATTTCACTGGACGATTTACCGAATTATGCTATAAGCGATATGTACGCATCGATGGATGCGTGGCTTGAACCTATTGAGTGTGCGCTAGACGACATCCCGGCGGTTACACTCGATGCTACGCAAGCACAACGCCTACGTCACGGCAATTCTTGTTTTGTCCCGCCAAGTGCCTTTGCGCGCAATACGGGGTATGTTCAAGAAGACGGACATGAGCTTTATCAAGCCTATCATGCAGGTAGGTTGATCGCGCTCGTACTCCGAGAAGATCGTGTGGTGTTTCCCTTGCGTCAGTTTAACTTAAACCATTAGGAGGTTACGATGTCGATTACGTCTGAGCGCAAAAGCGCATTAATTAAAGAGTTCGCAACAAAAGAAGGCGATACAGGTTCACCTGAGGTGCAAATAGCCATTTTGAGCGAACGCATTACCAACCTAACTCAGCATTTCAGAACCCACACGCATGATTTCCATTCACGCCGTGGATTGTTGATTTTGGTAGGACAACGTCGTCGCTTGTTGGATTATTTGAACCGCACCGATCACACGCGTTATAAAAAAGTGATTGAGCGTTTAGGTATTCGTAAGTAGAGGATTCTCCCCTCATTGCATAATATTATGGAATGGGGGGAAAGTTTTATGACTGATTATACCGTTCTCACACAGCTTGGCAACCATACTGCACTTCCCACATCTCCTGAAGAAGCGGTGTTAGAAGGAGTGCGAAATCCGCACATGAATGTCGATTACGCCATTCGCTTTACCTGCCCTGAATTCACCTCACTATGCCCACTCACAGGACAGCCTGATTTTGCACATATCGTGATCGATTATGTGCCACGTGAGTTCATTGTAGAAAGCAAATCCCTCAAATTATTTCTTGGTTCTTTCCGCAATCACGGCGCATTCCATGAGGCATGTACGGTGGATATTGGCAAGCGCGTTGCTGAAGCCATCCAACCTATGTGGTTGCGCATTGCAGGTTATTGGTATCCTCGGGGTGGCATTCCCATTGATGTTTTTTTCCAAGTGGGCAAACAACCTGCTGATGTTTGGGTTGCGCCGTTGGATGTGCCGATGTATCGCGGTCGGGGCTAATTATGCCTCCATCGATGCTCGTTCCTGATTTACTCCCGCAACGTGCGAACATCCATCATATGATTCGTTCGGGCTTGGAAGAAGATATAGGTCGGGGTGATTGCACCTCAAACATTTTCATCCCCTCTGATGCACATACCATATGCACCATGGTCACACGCCATAGATGCACACTGGCGGGTATAAGCATTGCAGCGGAAATATTTGCCCACCATGATAGCTCCCTACAGATTGAGATATTAGCGCAGGATGCGCACAGCTATGATGCCGGTACGTCGCTCGTGCGTATATCGGGCAATGCTCGCAGCATCTTGGGTGCAGAGCGCACCGCACTGAATATAGTTTCCTATCTTAGCGGTATCGCAACCCACACGCAACGATGCGTTCAACTTCTTGCTGGCACGGGTGTCACCTTGCTGGATTCACGTAAAACTCTGCCACTTTATCGCCACCTTGCCAAATATGCGGTGCGCTGTGGTGGCGCACGCAATCACCGTCTGTGTTTAGACGATGGCGTGATGATCAAAGATAATCATATTGCCATTGCTGGTGGCATCCGTGAGGCATTGCTGCGCGCACGCACGCACGTACCCGCCCTAACAAAAATTGAAGTCGAATGTGATCATCTGGATCAGGTGCGTGAAGCATTAGACGCGGGTGCAGATGTTATCATGCTGGATAATATGAGTCTTATGGATGTGCGGGCGGCTGTAGAATGGGTGCAAAAGCGCGTTCCCTTGGAGGTATCAGGCGGGATACGCTATGAAACCTTGCGCGATTATGCTACTACAGGCGTGGATTTCATCTCGATGGGCGCGCTCACCCATTCTGTGATAGCGGTGGATATTGGGTTAGATTGGACAGGAAGCATATAGCAATTCAACTTAAGATTTTCCCATTTTTTGGGAAATCTTAAGTTGAGAAATTGCTATAAGTCATTATAATGTATAGCACTACTCAATTTTATTACCCATCCACGATGGGTAAGTGTAAAATTGAAGTGCTATACCAGCGATTGGCACATAACTTGCATTATACTTGATGCTATGGATTATTCATCAATCAAACTTATGAACATGATGGCCACGAAGATGGCCTATCTTTCGGAAAAACAAGATGTGTTGGCGCAAAATATTGCGAACATTGATACGCCAGGTTACAAAGCCAAACAGCTTCATGACCTTGATTTCAATCGTTTAGCGATGGCGGAATCACGTCGCTTAAAAATGCGCGCTTCCACAGGTGGCGCGAGCATGGAGGGCATCCGAAGTACGCAAAATTTCCGCACTGAAGTACAGCGCAAAACCTATGAAACCACTCCTGTGGAAAATTCTTCCACCTTGGAAGAACAAATGGCAATGGTGGCGCACAACAAACTTGAATATGCCACTGTGACGAATTTGTACAGCAAGACAAGCTCTATGTTCAAAACGGCACTTGGGGATAATCGTTAGAAGTTTTTTAACTTTTTCTTGTCATTGATGGCATCATCATCTTTCTATGGAGGTTCTTTATGGTTGATCTCGTAAATTCAATGTATATTGCTGCATCAGGCATGAAAGCCCAAAGTGATCGCTTACGTGTAGTGGCGCAAAATATGGCGAATGTCGATACCACGGGTGAACTTCCCGGAAGTCGTCCTTATGCTCGCAAAGTCCTATCCTTCAAGAATCATCTTGATCGTGATATGGATGCGGATATGGTGGAGGTGAATAAATATGGCGTTGATAAAACCCCCTTCCCTCGTAAATTTGATCCCGGTCATCCCGCTTCGGATAATGATGGCTATGTGTTGATGCCTAATGTCAATCCTGTGATTGAAATGGTGGATATGAAAGAAGCACGTCGCGCTTATGAAGCCAATCTGAATATGGTGGAAGTATCAAAATCTATGTTGATGCGCACCGTTGATCTCTTACGCTAAAAGGAAACCTAGATTATGAGTACTGTCAATTCTGTTTTTTCTCAGGCAAGCAATGCCTATCAAAATGCCTCAAAAATCCAAAACCAAGGCGGCACGCCAAGCGAATCGCAAGCGACACCTTCTTTCAAACCATCCTTTGAGGATTTAGTAGGACATGCGTTGGATAAAGCCCGTGGTGCAGGCTATACGGGTGAAAGCACAAGCGCGCAAGCCCTAGCTAATCAATCAGAAATGCATGAATTGGTGACAGCAGTGAATAATGCGGATTTAACGCTACGTACAGTCGTTGCGGTACGTGATCGTATCATCAATGCCTATCAAGATATTCTAAAGATGCCGATCTAATGATTTTTTGCATGAACTCATAGCGTGTTGGCGTGAGTTTGTGTAGGCTATCGCGGTATCAGTATCATGAGAGGTGTGCGATGAACGGTGCGGAAGTATTAGATATTGGGCGTGATGCCATTTATGTGTTGCTGATCATATCTGCACCCGTCATGTTGGCGTCGCTCATTGTGGGTTTGATTGTTGCCTTATTTCAGGCACTCACCCAAATTCAAGAAATGACGCTCACCTTTGTGCCGAAAATCTTGGCAATCTTCATCACGATGCTGATTACCTTGCCTTTTATGGGAGAAACGCTTGGCGATTTTTATCTTGATTTGATGGATCGCATGTCCACGCCTCAAAGTGAAGATGATATATCCGAGGATCAATAATGCATGAACGTCCCTCATCATACCTGCATTGGCACAGGATGCATCGCTTATGACCATCAATGTGCTTGAAGGCTATCTTATCCAAAATATCTTTGCGGTGTTGCTCATTTTTTCCCGCTTTGGTGCAGCCATTATGTTGCTTCCGGGCTTTGGTGAATCCTATGTCTATCCACGGGCGCGCATACTCATCGCATTAGCGATTTCACTGGTGATGGCACCGTTGTTAGAGCCACATCTGCCCTCTGTGCCTGCTAGCCCCGGAAGTCTGGTGGTGTTATTAATAAGCGAGATTCTCATCGGATTAATGTTGGGGCTGCTTGCGCGTATGCTGCTTGCGATCATGCACGTGACGGGGATGATCATTTCCTATCAATCCAGCCTTGCGCTTGCCACACAGTTTGATTCAAGCCAAGTGACGCAAGGGTCTATCATTGGTAACTTCTTCAGCCTTTTTGCGCTGATGCTCATTTTTGCTTTTGATCTGCATCATATGTTGCTACGTGGCGTTGCGGATAGCTATTCTATTTTGCTGCCCACAAATACCCCGCCTCTTGAGGATATGGCATCCTATATGGTTGATACGGTGGCATTGGTCTTTCGTATCGGCATTCAGCTTGCTGCTCCCAGCATTGTATCTGGTCTCCTCATCTATCTCGCAGCAGGGGCATTATCCCGCATCATGCCGAATATGCAAGTATTCTTCGTGATTATGCCATTACAGCTCTATATCAGCTTTTTTATTCTGATGATCACCACCGTGGGTATTCTCACGGAATGGGTGGAGGTATTCTCTACTACCTACAGCGAATGGATGGAGGGACTCTGATTCTATGGCAGGTGATGATGCACAGGATGATTCCCAAAAAACGGAAGAACCTTCCCAGAAAAGGCTTGACGATGCCCGCGAAAAAGGGCAAATCATCTTCTCACGCGAAGTGAATAATATGATGATTCTTGGCTCATTATGCGCCATCATTATGGGCGTGTTCCCGTACATGATGCCGCAATTTATGATCAAATTCACGCCGTTCATCGCACGCCCCGAAGATTTCACCCAAGGCAATGGTGGCACATGGCTTGCCATACGCCATATACTTTATGAAATGGGCTTATTATTGTTGATTCCCCTTGCCCTCACCACCGTTGCGGCACTTGCTGCGGGATTCATGCAAACACGTTTTAACGTCTCTAGTGAACGGATCACCCCTAAATTTGAGAAAATATCCCCCCTTAAAGGGTTGAAGCGGATGTTTTCTTTGCGCTCCGTTATCGAACTGATCAAAGGGATCGTGAAAATTACGGTTGTCGGATGGGTGGCTTATGCGTCCGTAGAAGCGCATCTTCCGCGCATTGCAGCACTCGCTTCTTATGATATGAATGCGATGATGGATCTGCTCTATCGCATGTCCATCCGTATTTCTGTTGCCATCGCACTAGTCACGATTGTGATTGCCCTACTCGATTATTTCTATCAACGCTTTGAATATCTAAAAAACCTCCGCATGACCAAGCAGGAAGTCAAAGATGAATATCGTCAACAAGAAGGTGATCCGCACGTTAAATCCAAACTTCGCCAAATTCGTATGGAGCGGGTGCGAAAAAATATGCTTGCCAATGTCCCCAAAGCGGATGTCGTCATCACCAACCCAACGCACTATGCTATCGCGCTGCGCTATGATCCTAGCACCATGTCTGCCCCTATCGTCGTTGCCAAGGGCGTGGATAAGGTAGCGGCACGTATTCGTAAAATTGCAGACGAGCATAAGATTCTTTTATACCGCAATCCGCCTCTTGCCCGCGCCCTTTATGACCATGCCGAAATTGATAAAGAAATCCCGATGGAGCATTATCAAGCCGTGGCAAAAATCATTGGCTATGTCTTCCGTTTGAAGGGCAAGAAATTGAAAAAATGATAGAGCGCGCTTAGAATGGATAAACCAATTCCCCTATGGAATGCTGCACATGGAATACGTGGGCTTGCCTGTCTGATTGTACTCATTGCACATGCATTCTTGTTATTTTCTCACGATGCTGCCCCCTCTATGGTGGGGATGGGCAAGATAGGTGTTTGGCTGTTTTTTGTGTTAAGTGCGTTTTTATTAACACATAAATTTCGCTATACTGGATTTGGGCTTTCTGCCTTAAAGCACTATGCGTTCGCCCGTTTCATACGGATTATTCCGCTATTTTGTATCACAGTATGTTTCTATCACGCCCTCAACATGCCCGATATGCAGCAATGGGATGATGTCGTGCGTATCCTACTGTTCCAACAAGGAGCGGGGCATTTATGGACTATTCCCGTAGAATGTATATTCTATGCATGGCTTCCCTTGATTGCATGGGGGTTGCGCACGCTACACAAGCATTATGGTTGCACTGCAATGATTGGGTGGTGCATCATCACAATAATAATCCATCAATATTATCTCCCCTTCTGGGATACGCCCAATAATAGCATTGTCACTTTGTGGTATCTTCCTTGCTTTCTGTGCGGTAGTGCAAGTGCCTTGATCCATGATCGATGCACTTGGATGCATCGCTATGCTGATGTGATTATTCTCTGTTTGTTGGGTTGCATCCTATGTTTTAGCCCGCTCTTAGGGCATGGATGGCTGCCACCATCAATGATTGCGTTATTTTCCACCTACCATCTTCCCATAGGGCTGATGTGGGCAATCATCATTATGTGTGTGCTGCATGGATCAGGCATCGCCACGCGTATCATGTGTTGGCGTGGCATAATCTATTTAGGGAAGTGGAGTTACCCTATTTATCTGATGCACTGGATTATTTATCTCAAACTGGTGAGACTCTATCCTAATAATCTCATCGCCATGATCGGTGCTATCTTATGTTCCATTGCAACAGGGGCAATGATGCATTATGCCCTAGAGCGTCCGATCGAACGATGGCGGCATCGTCACTCACTATAAAGCGTGTTCAATCGATGATTTGCGCACACATACCTTTTCTACATTTTGTGCATCTGCGATGAATGTATTAGGAATTTCAGCAAGATTGCGCCATGATCGTTCGCTAGGTTGTGCGCTGACATGCACGCCATCGCTTAAGCGTTCTTCATGCGGGTGCTGGCGTGCATAATCCCGCGCTGCCTCAGTAAATGCTGCCATTATATCAAGACTCCGCATACTTGCAGAAAATTCAGGATGAAATTGTATGCCAAGAATAAACTGCCCTGCATATTTCCCTGCGGGATCAGCTTCAACCCCATAGATCAGCCCATCTTCTGAGACGGCATTGACCATCAAGCCATCCCCTGCCATCTGCACTGCTTGATGATGCAGCGCATTATCATAATGCCATATAACCCCATCTTCATCCACGGAAGCATCAGAATCAGGCGCAAAATAACCTTTCTGCGCACCCATCCTTCCTAATTGCGAATCCTGCTTAATGCCGATCCATTTCGTCGGCACAAAAAGCGGAATATCATTCTTTATTTGACAGGTAGGATATTCATCCTCACTATTCAACAATTCGGGGACATGTTGATGCAGCGTTGCCCCAAGGCGTACATTCAATCGCTGAAACCCCTGACATACCGACATAAACGGCACGCCATGCTCTAGTGCAGCATCAATCATCTGATTTTCATAGTCTGCCCGCTTCGGATCAACAAAAACAGGCGTGTCATTGCCAAGCATTTTGCCCGATTGAGGATGAGGGGCGTGTCCATATTCCGCTGGGTTTATATCCGGAGGCGACCCCATCACTATCACGCCGTCTAGGTGCGCGGCATCGTGCGCGGCATCTGCATTCTTCCAATCCAAGATCACAGGCACAGCACCAAGCATTTTAAGCTGCGTGATAAGGGCAGTCGTGGATACACCCAAGGCACTATGGCATGAGACACCAATGACAGGGTGGCCATCTGAGGTTGAAGGAAAATCGCGCTGCATCATAACCAAATAATTAGATAAGTTCTTCTACATAAGCGAGGATGCGAGCAGGAATACTCATGGCATAATAGCGGTCTGATTCCTCTCGTTCAATACGCGTGCGAGATTCATTTGCCATCACAGCAATTTCAGCGCGCAACCCTGCAATATCAAGGGTTTCATTATGTTGTTCATACATAAAATCATAGGCACGTTCTTCTTGATCGCAATAGTCCCCATCGTTCCAAAAAATCAGCATCGAGATATTGATGAGGTGCGCACGATCCAACGGATCGGTGATGCGTGACCAAATATCTTTTAACGACAAAGGCTGCGTGATGCCTGCTGCAAGTTCTTGCTTCTGCTGCGAAGAAAGTTTGATATTTTTCTCAATGAGCGTGTGTAATTGTTGCTGTTCTTGTTGCGCCAAAATGCTATCATGCCACGCGAGCGCAATCGCTCCGTGAAACATCGCAACATAACTTTCAGATGCTTGGTTCATTCTTCACACTCTCTAGTAATTATATGCATTAAAAAGCGTATCATAGCAACTTCACTACATAATGGCAAGAGGAAGGTTGCCTTACCACCCCTCATGAGATATGAAAGGTTTACTCCCCCGCACGCGGGGGAGCATAAGATCGAATGCATAGCGTGAAATATTTACATAATGTGAAGGGTGGTAAAGAAGGTTACACTATGCTATTCATCATGCGCCAACAACCGTGCTGCAGCATGACGTGCCTCTTGCGTAATGCGCGCCCCAGAAAGCATACGAGCAATTTCTTCATGGCGTTCATCCTCGCTTAAACGTGTCACATGGGTGGTGGTCTGATTGCCATCCGTGGTTTTGCGTATATGATAATGCATCGTACCTTGCGCCGCCACCTGTGGTAAATGCGTTACAACCGCGACTTGATGTTGCTGCCCAAGACGTGCCAACCGCTCCCCAATCGCTTCCGCCACAGCTCCGCCTGTACCCGTATCAATTTCATCAAAAATCATCATATGCGGGGGATGCACACGGCGCATCACTACCGCGAGCGCAAGCATAAAGCGCGATAATTCCCCCCCTGAGGCAATCGCGCCAAGTGATGCAAACGGCGTACCCGCATTAGGAGAGATTTCAAACACTACTTCACTTAATCCATGCGCTGTAGCGCACGCTTCCTCCTGCAAAACACACTGCACGCGAAAACGCGTTGCCTGCATTTTCAGTGGTGCAAGCTCCTCATGTACCGCATGGCATAAATCATCAATCGCACTAAGGCGCATCTGATGCAATATTTCTGCTTCATGCAGATAATGGTTTCTATGTTGCGCACATAGCGCATCAAGCGCGTTCATAGAGGCGGTGCTGTGCTGCAATGCGGTGATTTTGGATCGTGCATCCTGCCATAATTCCACCAAACCATCGCACGAGGTACGATATTTGCGTGCCATATCTTTCAAGGCAAACAAGCGATCTTCTGTCCGTTCTTGCGCCCGTGCATCATGATGATCATGCCGTAACAACTGTTCAAGATGCGTTTCTGCTTCGGCTAATTCATTCAAGCACCGATCCAATGCGTCGAGGGCATGAGCAATATGCGGTTCTTCGGCATATTCTGAGCGTAGCAAAAGCGTATGCGTTCGGGCTAATTGCGAAGCAATCGGCGATGCACCATTAAGTTGTTCACTTGCTTCACGCACTGCACGTAGGCGTTTTTCTGCACTCACCATAGCTATGCGCTGCTGCGTAAGTTCATCTTCTTCACCCTGCTGCGGGGCAAGGCTTGTGAGTTCTTTGCACACATGCTCCATATAGTCACGTTCACGCTCTGCTTGCGCCAGTTGCTGGTGCAGCTTCTCTCGCTCTGTTTGGGAGTGCGACCACGCATGATAGGCATCCGCCACTACACGACGTTGCGCTAATGCACCCGCATAGGCATCCAATAGATCACGGTACGATCCTGCATCCCCCAACATACGCTGATCATGCTGCCCATGCAGTGCCACAAGGTGATGCGCTAGATTTTTCAATAATTTAACTGTCACAGGGTGATCATTAATCCATGCTTTTGACGTGCCATCCTTTTTCAGCACACGTCGCACCAAAAGTACACTATCTGCTTCAATGCCTTCTTCCTGCAACCATGCCTGCAAATCAACGCGATCATGAATATCCCACTCTGCACTCACCCGCGCCGCATCCTGCCCATGACGCACCAACGAGGCATCCGCCCGCGCCCCCAGCACCAAACCAAGTGCATCGAGAAGAATCGATTTACCCGCGCCCGTCTCCCCTGTAAATACGGTAAGTCCGCGCTCAAAGGATAAGGTGACTTTTTCAATCAACACAATATGTTCAATAGTCAGTCTATGCAACATCATAGCACTATCATATATCAAGATCGCTCTAAAGATGCAAGAACCTATCTTTTTCCTTGCGATTTTATTCAAGAAATGCATACTGATTTTTATGTTTCATAGTTGGAGATATTGGGCGCACATATTGCAACAAATGCCTTGGTGGTATTTCGTTCTCTATGCTATCGCGATCAACCTCATCACAGTTGCCTTTTACTATTATGATAAGCAAGCTGCCATTAAGCGACGATGGCGCGTACCAGAATCGACCCTGCATTTTTTGATGTTTTTTGGTGGAACATTAGGAGCATTATACAGCCAGAAGAAGTTGCGCCATAAAACACGCAAGAAAGAATTTCAGATGGTGTTTTGGGGATTAAGTGTTTTTCAAGCGATTATCATTTCGTATTTGCTGAATGCATAGAAGTATCACGCGCAATTATTATAAGTCAAACTTCCCTATTTATATTAAAAGTAAGTGACTATTGCAATAAATTAGTGTAAAATACTAACTATAGTTTAGTTTGCATTGAGTTTTCGCTGATGTGCTAGCGAAAAGGGCGTATTTGCGAGAACCGCAACGGAGCGTACTTAAGGTACATGAGTAGCGGAAGCGGAGCAAACCGCCATTTGCTTGCCAAACAGCAGTAGAAAAAGCAACACAACCTAGCATGACATATAAGGGTAAGGCGTGTGAATGACGGGTATCGCATAAGGCAGAAAATAGCAATCCAAGCAAAAGACGGCGTGATCTTCATGCTGATGTTGGCGTTTCTGATGGTATTCAGCTCGGAAGCCTACGCCCAAACTTTGCCTTCGATCCTCGTGGATATGAGCCGTGGCGAATGTGATCGCGGTCCAGCCATGGAGCATATTTTTACCAGCTTTGTCTGCCATTATCAAGTCACCACGGTGGAAGTGCTAAGTTCCGTATATTTCGGGATGGTTGAAGCATTTAGAGAACCTTTTTACGCTGCCCTGACCCTTTTTGTCGCATGTACGGGTGCGATGTATGCTTTTCAAATCATCGATTTCTCATTCAAAAGCATCATGGTTGTTTTGGCGAAAATTTCCATTATATCAGGGTTTGCTATGTATCCAGAGCTTACCATTGATATTCTCTATACGGGATTGGTGGGCTTTATCAATGAAAGTACGGAGATCGTCATCCGCACCCTAGGAGGGACTCGCGGCTTATCGGATGTTCCGTCTATTTTTAGTTGGATGGATGAGCGTGTTGGTGAGTTTTTGAAGCTACAAGGTGAGGCAAATGAAGCAGAAGGGGCAGCACGTTGTGACAATAATATCCTCGCGCTTTTATTCACCCTTGCCGTGACTGTACCACCATTTTTCACCATTGGTGTGTATGTGATGGTGCAATTTGCTATGGTGTTTGTGCGTACCGTGCTTGGTTATTTACTGGCAATGACAGGGATTATGTTCCTCATTACGCTTGCTCCGCTCTATTTCGGCTTTGCGTTGTTCAATACCACGAAAACTCTTTTTGACAAATGGGTTGCGATGTTGCTTGGATTTGCGATGCAGATTTTCATCGTCTTTGCCTTTATTGCTACCATGCTTTCGCTCCCATTTGATGATAAAATCAAGGGCATCTTAGATTCCGTCAAGCCCTATGATAAAATCGTCTATCATGATGGGCAACGGTTGGATTATAATAATTGGTGTACCTTATGCGCCCCAGAATCTGGCACGGCATCGCTCAAAGAATCCATCGGATGCACAGGAACTGCCATTACCCCCACCAATATGGCGGTAGGCGGATCACAAGATATGGTGAAATATATGACCAAAGAATTGCTTAGCTTGGCGATTCTTGCCTATATTGCATCACAAGTATTATCCTTAGCTCCCAGCTTAGCCACGAGTATTGGTGGTGGTGGTGTAGGCATCATGATGAGCGCACGCCTCCCTATGGAGGGTCGTTTAACGCAAATGGGTAATGGTTTCCTTGCCAATTCTCGTAGCGGACGCTTCCTTGAAGGAGCGCGTGACGGATTCACAGGATTCTTACGTGGTGGCGGAAGCGGTGGCAGTTAGTCACCATCATAATACAGCCTCAGTTTTGGATAAAAATAATCATAAGTAATTGTTTTGCATCAATAAAGCCCAAACCCGTCATGCCTTCGTAGGCAGGCATCCAGAACAACAGCTCTATCTAGACTCCTGCCTTACGCCAAGAGTGACGAGTATAAGAAAAAACAATAGTAAAACATATGGATAGGTTATACTTTATCCAAAACTCAGGTTAATATCGCACAAGAAATGATTTTTGCGCTTCTCTTTTGATGCATCAATCAGTATAACAAGAATCATGAGTGATACACGATATTTTTCTTTCCTCCGCATTGGTTTCATAGCTATTGGCTGCGCGTGGTTAATGGGCTGCTCGGACGATGCAGAACGTGAGCGTCTGACGCAAGAGCAAGAACAACGCCCCGTCGAAGAACTGTACCGTGAAGCACGCGATATGCTTGGGCAGAAAACCTACAAAGAAGCAGCGGAAGCATTTGATGATGTTGAACGCCATTATCCCTATTCTGAATGGGCAGCACGCTCGCAAATTATGGCAGCCTATGCCTATTATCGTGGCACGATGTATGATGATGCCGTCATTACCTTAGAACGCTTCTTAGAAGTTTATCCCTCTCATCCTTCCATACCCTACGCCTATTATCTGATCGGTCTATCCTATTATGAACAAATAGCCGATGTCGGGCGGGATCAGGGCAATACGCGCAAAGCACGCAAAGCCCTACGCGATGTGATGCGTCGTTTCCCCAATACGGATTATGCCCGTGATGCGAAACTCAAACTTGATCTCACCGAAGATCATCTTGCGGGCAAGGATATGATGATTGGTCGCTATTATCTTCAGCATAAAGAATATCTTGCAGCAGCCAATCGCTTTCGTGCAGTGATTGAGGAGTTTCAAACAACCAGTCATGCCCCTGAAGCGTTGCATCGTCTTGTGGAAGTCTACCTTCTCTTAGGTGTCAAAGATCAAGCCATGCGTTATGCCTCGGTGCTAGGGCATAATTTCCCCGAAACCGAATGGTACGAACGCAGCTACAAACTTTTGGGCAAAGCACCCATCAAGGCGAAAAAAAAGGACTTCATCGATAGAGTATTTTGAGACTTCTGTATAATACACTAAACTATCAAATATCGTCATTCTTGGCGTAAGGCAGGAATCCAGTAACAACATTATGTTATCGATACCAGCCTTACGCCAAGCATGACAAGAAGTGAGAGTTCTCTATAGCTCTCACTTTGATTGAACCATAAGACATTTTTTTGTCAACCGACTATAGAGTATTTTAAGAATTCCATGGTATAATCTTTGCAATATGGGGGATTAACTATCATGGAAACATCATCACGTTATAATGAAGGAGCATTGCTCATCGCTCAAAGAAACCATGATCGCACCGTGCAGATTGTCGAAATGAACGGTGCAGCGCAGCAGCATCTTGGGCTATCCTCACCCTTGGCGAATCACCCTTTAACAAGCATTCTTGGCGTTGCCACGCAAGAATTATTAGAAGAAGAACTTGAATATGACATACACGGCACGGATCTCTTAGATTTATTAAGTAAACAGCGCACCATCACCCTACGCCATGCGGATGGCAGCGAACATCCGATAGGATTCAACATCACCCGCATGATGGCGCAAGGGCGTGAAGCGATATTTCGTCTCATCCTCTCCCCGCGCACCCTCAACGCCACACGTTACTTCACGGATGATATTATTCATTCCCATGATGAAGCCACAGGCTTGCCTGATAGCACCGCGATGATCACGATGCTACGTCAAGCACAGGAAGTCGTCCGCACCCGCGAGATTGATGCATGTTTTGCCTATATTCAACTGGATAAATCCGTACAAATTTATGGCTCTGCACAACGAACATCCCTACTGGCGCATTGTGGGCGCGTGATACGGCGCAACTTACGCGGCGATGATATGGTGGCGCGCATGGGCGATGATGCCTTAGGCATTTTATTGATGGATGTCAATATGCAAAGCGTTCATTTAGCCCTGCACCGCATCCATCGTATGCTCTTATGCGACCCCCCGATGGACAGCAAAGGACATATCATCGATATAGGAACGCACTATCACGCCGTATTAATCGATCAGCGTGAAGTACGCGCCCTCATCGAAGATGCCCTCACAGGATTATCGTTAGCGCATAGTGCCTAAGTTGCATGAGTTTGCGTCATACTTGGCACAAGGCAGGCATCCAGTAACAACGCCTACATTGCTTTACAGAAACTAGGTTCTATTGATTTTTCGCTGATGCGCTAGCGAAAATGGCAGATTTGCGAGAACCGCAACTTAAGTAGTACTTAAGGTACATGAGCTTTGGTGCGCACAGCAAAACGCCATTTGCTTGCCAAGCAACAGTAGAAAAAGCTACAGAACCTCAACCCCATCCCAAAACATCGCAGCGGGCGTAGCATCATAGAGCCGTTCAAGAGTACGAAGCCCTGTTGGGGATGTCACATTAATTTCCGTGAGATAATCCCCTATAAAATCCACCCCCGTGAAATATAATCCCAACGCATGAAGATCGGGTGCAAGTCGCGCACAATAGGCTTCTTGTTTGGGTGTGAGCTGATGTGCCACAGGCACGCCCCCCACGCGCATATTCGCTCGCACTTCACCCGCTATAGGGATACGCGCAAATGCACCCGCAACCACGCCACCAATCAGCACCACCCGCACATCATGCGTGGCAACCTCAGGCAAAAACGGTTGTGCAATCATGGGCAAGCTATGGGTACGCCCGAGCATTTCCAGCAACGCATGGACATTATCTCCATGTGATCGCAAGCGCAACACTGAATGCCCCCCCCATCCATAGAGTGGTTTAAGAATCACATCATGATGCTTTTCAAGAAAATCAAGAATCTCTTGATGATCGGCGGTGATAAGTGTGGGTGGCATCGCATCCGCATAGCGCAACGGCAATAATTTTTCCGCATGGCTACGCACGGCGGTTGGGTTATTCAGCACCCGCACATGTTGCGGCAATGCATCTAACAAGTAAGTAGCGGTGATATATCCCATATCAAAAGGTGGGTCTTGCCGCATAAGAATGACATCCATCGCATCCAACGCTGCAATGCGTGGCGCGCCCAGTTGATACCACACATCATCTTCATGCAGGGTCATCGGATGCAGCATCGCCCTCACTTCACCATGCGCAAGGCGTAGCGTTGTTGGATGATAATAATAGAGATCATAGCCACGCCTTTGCGCCTCACGCATCAAAACAATCGTGGAATCCCCTTTGGGGTTGAGTTGGTGCGGATGATCCATTTGAACAGCAATTTTTTTCATAGCAAGGATAGTAGCAATAAAATAAAGCTGTTGCAATCAAATCATAAAATAGGGTATAGCTTGGATAAATTATATATAACCTCAGAACAAGCGATGCATCTTATGACTGAATCTTTTATTATCCACGAAACTGAACATCAGGGCTTACAGCGCGCCTATACGGTGACGATTAGCCATGCCCATATTGCAGAAAAAATCAACGCCGAATTGATGCGCATTGGTCAAAAAGTCAAGATTCCAGGGTTTCGTCCGGGCAAAGTGCCACTCAGCCTACTCAAACAACGCTACACGCCAAATGCACTTGGTGATGCACTTGAAGAAGCAGTGCAAGATGCGCTTTCTGCTATCTATAAGCAACATAATGTCATGCCAGCTTTGCAGCCTGCGATTGACGTTGTGGAAAAATACGAAGAAAACAAGCCATTAGTCTTTACGGCATCTTTTGAAATTATGCCAGAATCACCAGATTTAGACCTCACCTCCATCACATTACGCACGCCTATCATCACCATCACAGATGAACAAGTGCTTGAGCGTGCAAAAATGTTCACGGATCGTCGTCGCACGTTTAACGATCTTCCAGAAGATACGAAAGCAGCAAGTGGCCATGCAGTGCGCATTGATTTCAAAGGATTTTTGGGCGATGAGGCATTTGATGGCGGTGAAGGTAGCGATTATTCACTAGTACTCGGATCAGGTGATTTCATCCCTGGATTTGAAGATCAATTAATAGGTGCGCAAGCAGGCGAGCAACGCAGCGTTACCGTGACCTTCCCAGACTCCTACCATGAAGCGAACTTAGCAGGTAAAGAAGCACGTTTTGATGTAACCATTCATCAAGTGCAAGAAGCGGTAACTCCTGAATTAGATGATGAATTTGCCAAGCAAATCGGCTTTCCCGATCTTGAGGGCTTAACCACCTTTATGCGCCGTATGATTGATCGCGAGCATGAGGGCATCATCCGCAATTATATCAAGCGTCATTTGTTTGATGCGCTTGATCCATTGTGCAATTTCGATATTCCTTCTAAAATGCTAGAACTTGAACTTGAATCCATCATGCGTCAAGCGAAGCAAGAAGCACGCGCCAACAATGAAGATGAAACTATCATTGATGCTGAGCGTGAAGATTATAACGCCATTGCGAAACGTCGTGTGCGTTTAGGGATTTATCTTTCACAATTAGCAGGGCGCAATAATCTTCGTATTACCGAAGAAGATATGCAATCTGCACTCTTTGCACAAGCACGTAACTTCCCAGGGCAAGAGCAAAAAGTCATTGAATTTTATCAGAAAAACCCCCGTGCTTTGCAAGAATTGAGTGGACCTATTCTCGAAGAAAAAGCGGTTGATTATATCCTCGGTATCGTGAAGCGTGAAGAAGTGGCGCGCACCTTGGATGAAATTATTGCCGAAGAAGAAGCCTATGAGGAAACCTTGCGTTCCAACAAATCTTCTAAGGACGGCGAGAAATCTGCCACGGACGCAAAAAATTCATCCGAAAAAGAGCCTTCTGCTAAGAAAAAAGCTGCATCTTCCTCCAAAAAAGACGACACTGATGCAGATATGGTAGAAGATAATGATGCTACCAAAAAAACGAGCAAAAAAAAGGATAATGCGTAATGTTCACTAAAAATGATATGTTGGATGCCTATGCGGAACTCGTTCCCATGGTGGTGGAGCAAACCAGTCGTGGTGAGCGTTCCTATGATATTTTTTCACGTCTATTAAAAGAGCGTATCATTTTTGCTGTAGGGCCGGTGCAAGACACCATGTCCACCTTAATCGTGGCGCAATTATTGTTCTTGGAATCGGAAAACCCTGAAAAAGACATCTCGATGTACATCAACTCCCCTGGGGGCGTGGTGACATCGGGTCTGGCAATTTATGATACGATGCAATATATTCGTCCGAAAGTATCCACTTTGTGCATTGGGCAAGCGGCTTCTATGGGGTCATTGCTTTTAACCGCAGGTGAAACAGGAATGCGTTATGTCACGCCGAATGCGCGTATCATGATTCATCAACCTTCGGGTGGCTATCAAGGGCAAGCAACGGACATCGAAATCCATGCGCAAGAGATATTAAGCCTGAAAAAACGCTTGAATAATCTTTATGTGCATCATACAGGGCAAAAACTCGCCCATGTTGAAAAATCCATGGAGCGTGATAATTTCATGAGCGCGGAAGATGCGTTGAAATTTGGCTTGGTTGATAAAATTGTTGATGTGCGTACCAAAACCACGAAGAAAGACGCATAGTTTTTTATAATGCTTTGAGAGTTGTCTAACTCTCAATTCTTGTCATACCTTTGATAAGCTGGTATCCATAGCATATTCTTTTTTGCTGGATTCCTGCCTACGCAGGAATGACGACTTTACTAGTTATAAGATAGGCACGTTGACATTCATTATGTCACCGTGCCTATCTTTTTTTGACGGTTGCATCATCGTGCTAAAAAGATTATATATAATACGTACTCCCCTAATCCTCAGGTATATGTTTGGAAAAACTTGACAAAAAAGCACTAGCACGCGCCCGTGTCAAGCGTGTACAACTTATCTACCGTCAGGTTGCACAACATCATCGTGCCACTGATCTTGCGGTTGAAGCGCAGCAAGCATTTTTAGCAGGACTCCAAGAGGCATCTAGGGAAGCAGAAGCGCATCCTGATACTGTTGTATGGTCAGCACAAACACAAATGATTCGTGATAAACTCACAGGGAAAAAACGAGCCTCTACGGATCGTTGGAATCGTTTTGCAGGCACATCGGGTGGTGGTGGCATGGGAAGATAGTATATAGCACGTTTCGATAGGTTGGTTCTTTTTCAAGAACAGGACTTACGCATTTAATTTTTGGCATTGACAGATAGCCATAGCCCTATATACGTTATTTTTCTGTTGCCCGGTACACCCCATCCCAATCAGCAGCGGGAGGGTGGGCGCGATAATGCTCAATACGGTTACGATAAAGCCCTGCATAATCATCCAACGAAAAGCCTAACGCCACCGCATGACGCGGCAAATCTGCCAAATGATGCTCTGCCGCGTCCCAATGTTGCGTTCGGTAGGCATCCAACATCGCGCTATTGGTTAATGCAAGAATAGCCCAAACATAATGTTCGCGCAATATCTCATCACCCAGCAACGCATAGATGCGTGTCGGTTCAGTTTTCCCCTTCACCATCACGCAATCCAGCTCCATGCACGCCATCATGCTAACATCCTGATAGGTACGCTCCCCAATAATGATGGTCACCCCATAATATTTACTCAGTCCTTCCAACCGTGAGGCAAGATTCACACTATCCCCCAACACCGAATAATCGAACCGTTGTTCCGATCCCATATTACCAACGCAACATACGCCACTATTGAGTCCCACCCCGATATTAACAGGCAAAAAGCGCGTACCATCCTCTAAACTCTGTTTCTGCCGTATCATATTCAGTTGCGCTACCGCACTCACCATCGCACAGGCAGCACGACAACCATGCAAGGCATGTTCATCATCATCAATCGGGGCATTCCAAAATGCCATGATGCAGTCACCAATATATTTATCAATCGTTCCTTGATGGTTCAATATCTCGGCAGTCATCGGCGTTAAAAAGCTATTAATAAACTTCGTCAATCCCACCGCATCAAACTGTTCCGAAAGGGTGGTAAAGCCACGAATATCACAAAACAGCACCGTCATTGGACGCATTTCTCCCCCCAGCGTCAAACGCTCAGGATGTTTGGCAAGCTGCTCAACCAAAGCGGGGGACATATAATGGCTAAACGCATGACGAATCTGCATACGCTCATATTCTGATCGCATTGTTCTGCGTACAATCATCCAAAGATACACCATCATCACCACTGCCAATGGCGAAATAGGATCAGTCAATAAGCGATCGTGACTATACGCCATCCAACTCACCCCTAAAGATGATGCTGCCACCACCAGTGCAAACAACGCCCCCCATAATGGTGATGCAAAGGAGGTAATCACCCATACCAGCACACCACACACCAGCAGCGTGCAAAGCTCTACTGCATCAATCCAATCAGGGCGTTCAAGATAATGCTGCAACAATATCTGCTCTAATAGTTGCGCATGGACTTCCACTCCATTGGTGACAGGGTTCAACGGTGTGGATCGAATATCTTTGAGTCCTGCGGCAGATGTACCAATCAAAATAAGATGCCCTTCTATGCGCGTTTTATCAAAACCCGCCTCAAACAACTCCCATGCGGGAATATAGCGCGAGGCTTGATAGGGCGTATAATGCACCCACACATGCCCATGACGATCCGTCGGAATTGTCATCGCGCCAATTTTCACCGATGTGATGCCCGTCTCTACGGCATCAACCATATAGGTAGATGCACCTTGCGCGACACGTAATATTTCAGCAGCAAGACTCGCAACCATCTTATCCCCCACACGATAGACAAGCGGCACTTTGCGAATCACCCCATCATCATCAGGAATCGCATTAAGCGCACCATGCCCTTGTGAGGCCTTCATCAAACTTGGCAAGGACGAAATAGCTCCAGAATACGGCACAGCAAACCTTAAAGGATCAGCCCCCTTATAAGCAAAACCATAAGGCACAGGTTGCAATGCACGCCCCGTCATATCCAAAACATAGCCCATCACCGATGGCGTACCCTCAAGCGCGTGTGCAAATTGCGTGTCAAAATTAGGTAATTGCGATCGCATTGCCTCGCTCATGGGGATAACATCTCCCCAAAGTGGCAAAATGGAATCCGCCGATGTATGATCCGCTTCAGCAAAAACAATATCATAGCCTATAGATGCCGCGCCCGCCTCCACTAAATGACGCTGCAATTCCGCCATATATTTTCTTGGCCATGGCCACTGACCAATTTTCGCAAGGCTTGCCTCATCAACATCAATGATCGTCACGGGCATAGGCTCATAAGGGCGTGGCTCGATAGTTTGATATTGATCAAAAATCTTATTCCGCATCCACGTCATCATAGGCGGCGAGGATATATAAACCCACGCAGCACCCAGAACAATGCATAGAGGCATTGCTTTGCCAATCCATGAAAAAAATCGACGATAGTTCATCGTCACATCATGCCTAAAGAAGGCTAATTTTTTCATAAGAATGGTAGAATAAGCCTTACGCCCTAGCCAACAACATTTTCCATCAAGGATAAGAACGTCACACGTCCTTCAATCCCTGCCGTGAGAGGATCACAGGCACGTTCAGGGTGCGGCATCATGCCAAGAACATTGCCTTTTGCATTGGTAATGCCTGCAATATTACCGATCGATCCATTGATATTGCTCGCATCACTAATACGTCCTGCACTATCGCAATAACGAAACAGAATGCGCTCGCCATCCTCAAGTGCGTTCAACGTCGCTTCATCGCAACGAAAATTACCATCATGATGGGCAACAGGAAGCTGTATCACTTGCTGATTCTGATAGAGTGAACTGTACACACTACGATGATGCTCCACGCGCACATGCACATTACGGCAAATAAAGCGCAAATCACGATTACGAATCAACGCGCCGGGCAGTAACTTAGCCTCAGTTAAAATCTGAAATCCGTTACAAATCCCCATGACATAGCCCCCACGTGCAGCGTGGGCGCGCACTTCTTCCATAATGGGAGCGCGTGCCGACATAGCACCTGAACGCAAATAATCGCCATATGAAAAGCCACCCGGAAGAATCACTAAATCAACATCGGGTAATTGGGTATCCTTATGCCACACACGCTGCACAGAACCCTTGACTTCACGCCCCCAACGCCCTGCAAACATAGAGGCAAGCGCAGATTGTGCATCACCATCACAGTTTGAACCCGGAAATACAATGACTGCAACTTTCATCATTACGCCGCATCCCTCGACATTTCGATACGGTAGGATTCCACCACAGTATTCGCAAGCAAACCCTCGCACATCGCAACGACATCACTTTTTTGCGTTGTATCCGCTACGTCAAGCTCAATATATTTGCCAATACGCGCAGACGACACACCATCAAAACCCAAATGTTTCAACGCATGTTCTGTTGCCTGCCCTTGAGGGTCTAATACTCCAGATTTTAACGTCACATAGATATAGACTTTCATAATCTCACCTTTATCATTCTCATCAATTTATATCTTAAAAATCCCAGTTTTATAATTCAACACGTTTATCATCCAACTCAGCAATATGCGCACTTGGCAGCACACCAAGACGCTTCGCCACTTCCTGATAGGCTTCCTCAACCCCGCCCATATCCTGACGAAAACGATCCTTATCTAATTTTTCACCCGTTACCACATCCCATAGACGGCATGAATCGGGGCTTATTTCATCCGCAAGAATGATCTTTGAACGCCCTTCTTCATCATAGATACGCCCAAACTCAATCTTAAAATCGATCAAGCGCAATCCAACGCCACGGAATAATCCATTCATAAAATCATTGATGCGCATGGACATCAAACGAATATCATCCACTTCCATCGGATCAGCAATATCAAACGAGAAAATATGATCTTCTGTTACAAATGGATCACCAAGCTCATCATTTTTCAAGCAAAATTCTACAATAGGCATCCGCAGCGCGCTGCCTTCAGGCACGCCGAAACGCTTCGCAAAACTACCCGCAGCCACGTTGCGTACAATCACTTCCAACGGCACAATCTCAACCGCACGGATAAGCTGTTCACGCATATTTAAGGGGCGTATGAAGTGATTCGGGATGCCAATTTCCGAAAGACGCAACATCATATATTCAGAAATCCTATTATTAATCACGCCTTTGCCGCGTATTTGTCCTTTTTTCTGATTATTAAACGCCGTTGCGTCATCCTTAAAATGCGCAATCAGCGTTCCCGGCTCTGGGCCTTCAAAAATCTGTTTTGCTTTACCTTCATAAATGGGAGTGCGTTTATTACTGCTCATAATCCGTGTTCGATAGTGTGATAAATTAATAACATACATAATGCCCCATTGATCTGTGGAACGACCACAATCTCTCTAGCATCTTCCCTTTAACCACAATCTGAAGCATTTGAAAAGCATAAACGCACAATCCTGCATGAAAATCGCACATTATCCCTAAAACATCACTCCTGCCTTAAGCGTTTCGCCAAGATTTCATCGATGGTGAGGAGGTCGCGCCATTGGTTATAATGCGGGTCGGATTTGAGATTTTTGAGGATGG
>RDXO01000006.1 GCA_004292675.1 Alphaproteobacteria bacterium
TGGTGTCACCAGAACAACCCACAAAAAGGAACCATTAAAAAAAACTTCGATCCCTTACCTCTTTCTTCACCAAAGGACTCCGATTCTTCCTCTCAGTAACACCTATCCCGCCGCCTCTTTGGACAATATGGCTAAATTGAGGGGTGGTAAGCGTGGGGGGTAGGATTTTTAACATGAGTCACACCATCAACTGGACAGCACTATAGCACTTCAATTTTACAATTACCCATCTTGGATGGGTAATAAAATTGAGTAGTGCTATATATTATAATGACTTATAGCAATTTATCAGCTTAATATTTCCCCAAAAACGGGAAAATATTAAGCTGAATTGCTATATCTGCACGGGTGGAAGTGCTGGAAAAGCGCACCTCAAACATGCACACCGACCGAGAATTATTAGTCCGCATCGATGAACGTACTCGCGCTATGGCAGAAGCAATTAGCGAACTTAAGCAAAACATGGGAGACACGCCATGACGCGCTTATTTCCACCGCGCACCCCACAGGTGGATGCGCGCTTATTCTCATCGCGCACCCCACAGGTGGATGCGCTTTATGCCCATTATTCCCATATACCAGATAACGCATGGCATTATCGCTATTTCACACCGCGTGAGTTGGCAAGCAAGGGGGATGGATCATTATTGGTGAACCATGATGCGATTGCGAGATTGGAGAGGATGAGAGAAATCATCGACAAGCCACTAATTATCACTTCCGCTTATCGTGATCCCATCCATAATGCCAAGGTAGGTGGCGCACCTATGAGTATGCATCGCTTCGGGAAGGCGTTTGATGTATCTTTGCGTTCATTTCACCCCATAGATGGGCGAAATGTTGAGGTAAACCACAACAGGGAGCAACTTTATCAGGCAGCCCTTACAGCGGGTTTCACGGGTTTTGGTTTTTATGCAACATTCCTGCATATTGACACAGGTAGAAAACGGCATTGGGGCAAAAGCGCAGCCATCTATGGGGTGCGCGATTCACATATATAAGGGGGGATTTATGATCATTGAAACGATATTAGGTGTGCTTGCAGGGGGGCTTGGATCATGGGTGAGTAAGATCATCGGGCTTTATGAAAAAAAGCAAGATTATGAGCATGAGTTGAAGCTGCACGAGTTGCAGATGCGTGTGCGTCAACATGAGACGGAACGCGAATTAGCGATTGCGGAGACTCAAGCCTATAGTGCCATGCGCGAAGCATCCTATAGCCATGATAGCGCAACAAGCACGACAAGCCAATGGGTGAATGATGTGTTGCGTTTGGTGCGCCCGTTCCTCACTTTGCTACTCATTCTTTTAGTGTGGGCGATCTGGATTTCGGCACAAAGTTCCGTCAACAGCCATCTATGGGGTGCGGGCATCCATCAAAAAATCGTTGAAGGGGTGTTGTTCATGGCATCGGCTGCCTTTGCATGGTGGTTTGGTGATCGCGCCCCTGGCACTAAGAAACTTTCTTAAACTTCAAGGATATATTATGTCATCATTACTTCTTTTGTTAGCATCAACAACTTCAGGGGCGCAACCCGCGCAGCCAACCGTACCATCTGCCGTATCAAACTTAGCACTACCTACTCCGACTGCAACAGGCGGACAAATCACATGGACGCTACCTAACAATGGCGGAAGCGCGATTACGGCGCAACGGATTGAACGAAGCCCCGCTGGTGCAAATACATGGTCAATCCTC
>RDXO01000026.1 GCA_004292675.1 Alphaproteobacteria bacterium
CTATAATCACTTGCTTCCACAGAAGGCAATAGGGTATAAAACACCAGCAGAAGCAATCGCAGAAGCTATGAACTCACCCAACCTGACGGGGATGGACAAGTAAGAACTATGCAGCACTCTCAATGCTTAATATTGTACTTCGATTGGATCAAGGGCGCGCCATAAATACCATAACGCCACGGTACGGTAGGGTTGCCATGATTGCGCTAATAATTCAGCGCGCTCAACATCAAAGGGTTTGGGGGTGATGCCGTAATATCGGGCAAGCGCACGCTGCAAGCCTATATCATGTACGGGGAAAATATTGGGGCGTTGTAGGCAAAAAATGAGAAACATCTCCGCCGACCATCTGCCTATACCTTTGATGCTGGTGAGGTGTTTCATCACGTCCACATCGCTGAAATCATTCCAATAATCAAGGCTGCGCCGTTCTGAGGGAAGAAAAAAGGTGCTGAGATGCGTAAGATAGAGCCTTTTTTGCCGTGAAATGCCACATAAGCGGAGTTGCTCATCTTCCAGCGCAAGCAAAGGCACGGGGTGCAGCTCATCATTAGGGCATAATGCGAGCAAACGATTCCATAGGCTTTGCGCGGATGCCACGGATACTTGTTGCCCTAAAATCGCTTTGACAAGCGTGCGAAACGGATCGCCGTGGCTGCGAAGTACTGAATCTGGATAATCATCCATCAAGCGGGCAAGGATCGAATCGCTGCGTAGATGCTGTTTCGCTTCCTCCCAATAGGCTGGATTAACGTGGTGCATGAAGCCCTTTAGAGGATTCCGTGAACAGTTCAAAGCCTGTTGCCGTCACGCCTAGAGAATGTTCAAACTGCGCGGAGAGTGATCGATCTTGGGTGGTTACCGTCCAGCCATCACGCGGGTTGAGGCGTGTTTCTTTTTTGCCAGCATTGATCATGGGTTCGACGGTGAAGAACATCCCTTCTTCGAGGCGCGTGCCTTCGCCACGTACACCATAATGCAGAATGTTGGGCAGGGTATGAAAAACACGTCCAAGACCATGTCCGCAATAATCGCGTACTACAGAAAAACCTTGTGATTCAGCATATTCTTGAATTGCCGCACCTATATCGCCTGTGGTGGCACCGGGGCGCACTTGCTCAATGCCACGCATCATGCAATCATAGGTGACTTGCACCAAACGACGCGCTTTCACTGAGGCATTGCCAACAAAATACATCCGTGATGCATCGCCATACCAGCCATCGACAATGCTGGTGACATCAAT
Source organism: Alphaproteobacteria bacterium (assembly GCA_004292675.1). Lineage (GTDB taxonomy): Bacteria > Pseudomonadota > Alphaproteobacteria > Rickettsiales > UBA998 > RDZH01. The sequence continues at coordinate 1,247 of RDXO01000026.1, forward strand.
ATTGACAATATCGCCATCGATTAATTTTTTCTCAGAAGGTATGCCATGGCAGACAACATGATTGACGGAGGTACATACGGATTTTGGAAAACCTTTATAGCCAAGCGGTGCAGGGATCGCGCCCGCCTCCACAATGCGTTGATGGCAATAGCGATTAATATCATCAGTGCTGATACCCACACGCACAAAATCATAGAGTTCATCAAGAATATCTGCCGTGAGTCGCCCTGCTTTGCGCATTCCCTCATAATCAAGAGGGGAGTCATGGATGGTGATGCTGCGTTTCATACAGATTCCTTTAAGGAGCTTTTGGTTCATCAAGAGGCAGAGTCACATAGCTGGAATGTGTGCCACGTTGAATGCGTATGAGGATAAATTTGCGCCCCGCTTGGCGTGCTGCCTCAAGTGCCGCTTTGAACTGCGTGAGTGTCGTAATGGCTTCTTGATTGACACCAACAATCACATCGCCTTGCGCCACGGCGCGTTGTGAAGCGGTGCTTTGAGGATCAACAAAGGTGATTAATACGCCTTGGGTTTTTTTGTCATCCTCTGGTGTGGTATCGCGCAGGCGCATTCCAAGGAGGATTTCTCCTTTTGCTTGTTCTTCACGTTCATTATAGCCCGTGTCTTTCGGAGCTTCGTCCTGTTCTTCGGGATATTCGCCAAGGGTTAAATTGATGATTTTGCGCTCACCTTTGCGCCATACGGTGATGGATATTTTCTTGCCGACGGGTGTTTCTGCAACAATACGTGGAAGGGCGCGCATTTCGTTAATCTCTTTGCCATCAAAAGAAAGGATAATGTCGCCCGAAACTACGCCTGCAACGGTGGCAGGGGCATTCGGTGTGGTTTCTAAGACTAATGCGCCGCGTGCTTTTTCAAGCCCAAGGCTTTGTGCCATTTCTTCGGTCATGTGCTGGATTTTTACGCCTAACCAACCACGATGGGTGCGTCCTGTTTCACGTAATTGTTGCAATACGGGTTTCGCCAGTGCGGTGGGAATCGCAAAGCCAATGCCAACGCTGCCACCTGAGGGGGAATAAATCGCTGTATTGACTCCAATCACTTCACCATCTTGATTGAACATAGGTCCACCAGAATTGCCACGATTGATCGCGGCATCGGTTTGTAAGAAATCATCGAATGGCCCTGCATTGATATTGCGTGAACGTGCCGAAATGATGCCTGCCGTGACGGTGTTGCCTAGCCCAAAGGGATTGCCAATCGCAATCACCCAATCGCCTACGCGCATTTTATCGGAATCCCCGAGTTCAACATAAGGTAAGGGGCGTTTAGATTCAACTTTCAAGAGCGCGAGATCCGTCTTAGAGTCACGCCCGACAAGTTTTGCGGGTAACTTGGTTTCATCATGTAAAATGACAAAGATTTCTGATGCTTCCGCAATCACATGATTGTTGGTGACAACATAACCTTCAGGGGCAATGATGAACCCTGAACCAAGGGAATTCACTTCACGCTCTTCTTGGGGGATTGTTCCAAACGGCATACCAAATTTTTTGAAAAATTCTTGCAGTTCTTTATTGCCCTCACCTTCGGGCATGTTCTGAAATTGCTCCAAGGGATTGCGTGTTTCCATCTTTTGCTTGGTTGAGATATTGACAACCGCAGGCAAGGCACGCTCCACCACAGGAGCAAAGCTCTCAAGGGCATGGGCAGCGTGGGATAGGGCAAGCACCATAGTGCATAGCGCATAGAGCGCAACGCGAAGGCGAAGGTAAGGAGGGCGTTTCATAAAATCATACCTAAATTAATTTTTTTGCATATATTTGAGAAATTTATTGTCGGGTGATAAGATAAGGGTGGTATTATCTTTGGTAATCGACTTTTTATAGGCTTGCATTGAACGATAAAACTCAAAAAATTCAGGATTTGCACCATAGGCTTCACCAAGAATTCGTGTGGCTTCTGCATCCCCTTGACCGCGCAATTCCGTAGAGCTACGCTCTGCTTCCGCAAGAATAATCGTTTTTTGTTTATCCGCCTCAGATTGGATGATTTGTGATTCTTTCTTCCCTTGAGCGCGGAATTTTTCTGCGACCTTTTGGCGATCAGAGCGCATACGATTATAAATCGGCGTGCTTGTTTCTTTGGGGAGATCAGTCCGCATCATGCGCACATCAATGATTTCTATCCCGAATCCTGCACGTTCCGTATCTTTAAGAACCTTGGCGGTTTCTGCATTGGGCAAGCTCTCCCCTGAGGCAAGGCGTGACACGTTGGTGCGGATATTATTCATGATTTCAGAACGCTTCGGAGAGAGCAAAGTATTGAGGTTTTCGCGCCCTAACGCTTCACGTAGCGAGGTTTCAAGGATATTATCCAGACGCTGATTCATGATGGTTTCGTTACGCACCGCTTGATAAAAGCGTAGTGGGTTAGTAATGCGGTACGTTACATAGGCATCCACGACTAAGCGATCTTGATCTTTTAAGATCACCGCTTTTTCATCGGCATTCAAGATGAGGGTACGACGATCAAAAAATTCGACGCTGTCCGTAAAGGGCATTTTGAAATTGAGTCCCGGTTCACGAATAGGGTCACCTACAGGCTTTCCGAAGCGCAACACCAAGGCTTGCTGCGTTTGATCGACAATGAAAAAAGAGTTTAATGCCCCCATCACTGCGAAACATCCAAGTATCGTGAGTATAATGAATCTATTGCCCATTAGCGTGACTCCTCTTGTTTGGTGGGTTCTGAAGGTTTGAGTTCTTTTAAGGGGAGGTAGGGCATAACGCCATTGCCCGCGTTTCCATCAACAATGATTTTATTCATGCCCGATAATATATCTTCCATCGTTTCAAGATACATACGTTTTTTGGTGACATCTTCAGCACGCTCATATTGCTTAGTAATGGAAGTGAATTGTGCCGCTTCCCCTTTTGCTTTGGTGATCACCGCTTCTTTATAGGCTTCGGCATCCTTCACCATTTTTTCAGCTTGCCCTTGTGCCATGGGTAGCACGCCATCACGATATTTTTGTGCTTGGTTTTGTAGCGTTTCTTTTTCTTGTTGCGCTGAGAGTACATCAATGAAAGCATCAACCACTGGTTCAGGGGCATCCACGGCGAGTAAGTTTACTTCAAATATTTCAATTCCTGTTTCGTAATCATCCAAGATTTTTTGCATTAATGTTCGTGTTTCCATTGCGATCGCTTGACGCTTATCAGATAATGCCATCGCTAAGGTGGTATTGCCCATCACTTCCCGCAAGGCAGTTTCCGCCACTGGCTTCACCAAATAATCAGGAAAACGCATATGGAAGAGATATTGCTCTGCATCTTTAATGCGCCATTGCACCTCAAATTGGGCATTGACTAGATTTTTATCCCCCGTCAACATCAGGCTTTCTTCTGGCTTAATGATACGATTGTTCGATCCGCCATCAGAACGGAAGCCAATTTCTTCACGGTTGATGGTGGTCACGCGTGGCGTGAATACGGTTTCAATCGGTGAAGGCAGGTGATAATTCAACCCCGGCTCGCTAATATCATGAAATTTTCCAAAACGTAGCACCACGCCTTGTTCATCCGCATCGACACGATAAATGCCCGAAGCACACCATAGAGCGAACAAGGCAACGCCACCTAAAATAAGTGGGCGCATTGAGGGCGCGCCACCTTTATATCCACCGCCTTTGCCACGCCCACCACCACCAAGGGCATTGCGCAATGATTCTTGTGATTTGCGAATTAATTCATCAAGGTCGGGCTGCTCTGGCGGGCGATTGCCTCCACCTTTAGGGCCATGTGTGCCATTGCTTCCACCACTTGGGGGAGAACCCCATGGTCCTTTGCTGCCGCCTTTATTCCAACTCATTGCTTTATCCTAGTGAAATGCTATAGTTACTCAAGGATATAGTCCATCATGCGAGCATTATCAAGTATTGGGTAGGCATTAGTCTTATCTGATTTTATGATTATCGTGCGTGTGATGCAATAATGTGCGAGCGGTAGATAAATAAAAAGGCTGCATGAAGCAACCTTTTTATTTATCTTATGCGGAGGATGTTTTACTTCGCATCGTATGAAGGATGACACCCACGCACTTCCGTGATGTGGTTATCTGGATTGATCCAGACGGAGATTACGTCTCCTTTTTTGATTTGACACGCAGCCACAGAACCACGTTGCAAGGTGTAATGTACCTTGGTAGTGCTGTTTGGATAGGTGGCGATGATAGAATCAACGCCCGCAGATGGGACAATCGATGCAACTTGCAGAATCGTATAAGGACGACTGCAAGACGCTAGGAGAGTAGCGCATAAACCAAGAGAAAGGAGTGTGTGTTTGATGTTCATTGTTTTCGTGTGAATGGTACGAGTGTGTAACACCGTGTACGCGCTGTGCTTCCTTGAACTAGGCAAGGGCGAAAAGAAAAAGGAAGTCATGGCTAAAAACAAGGTGAAATTCACTTATACACGAATAGGCGGGATAATGGAAGGGTTATATAGCCTCACCACCCTTCACATTATGTAAATATTGCACGCTACGCATTCGGTCTTATGCTCTCCCGCCTGCGGGGGAGCTAGTGAAGCAAGGCTTTCTCAAAAGAAATCCGATGCTGAACCGTGGGGGCATTCTATTCACCCCCACCCAATCATCTGCGGTTTTTCGTTGAAAAACCTTGATTCTTGGACTCCCCCGCAGACGGGGGAGTAAACCATTCATATCTCATGAGGGGTGACAAGACTATAGACATATCCCTCTTGGATTTTTGCATGAAAAGGGCTATATAGTAAGGCATAATACTCCTCAAGGAACAATGAATCTATGCCCACCATCTATGATGAACATCTATTACGATCTGCGCTGCGTCATATCCCTGTGCCGTGGAATCCCTCTCTTGATGTCGTGAGTGCGGGGTTGATCTCGGGCTTTGTGATACGTGGGGCGAATGTTGGGGTCATGGTAACGATTGAGCCACAGCATCACGCCCAAGCCCTGCTCTTGCAGCAAAAGATTGAGGCAACGCTTGGGGCATTGGAAGGCGTTGAAAAAGTAACGGTGGTGTTGACGGCGCATCATGAAGAACGTGCCACGGAAACGCCCCCGCCACCTGCACCAACGGATCGCAAAAAGGCGGTGTGGAATCATCATCCCGTGGCGCATGTGCGTCGTGTAATCGCGATCGCATCAGGCAAAGGAGGGGTTGGGAAATCTACGCTTACCGCATGGTTAGCACTTTCTTTAGCGCAACAAGGTTATCGCGTGGGGGTGTTGGATGCAGATATTTATGGCCCGTCTATTCCGCTGATGATGGGGCTGGATGGGGCAGGAAAGCCCCGCCTTGAAGGGACTATGATGATTCCGCATGTGGCGGGTAATGTCCGTTGTATGTCGGTGGGATTTTTATTGGAACGTGATCAGGCTGCCATTATGCGCGGCCCAATGATCAGCAAAACCATGCAGCAATTAGTACGTGGCACAATCTGGGGTAGTGAAGATGAACCGTTAGATGTGTTATTGGTGGATATGCCTCCGGGAACGGGCGATATTCATTTGAGTATGGTGCAGCAAATCCCGCTGAGTATGCCGGGAAGTGGCGCGATTTTGGTGACAACGCCACAAGAAATGGCAGTGATTGATGCACGCAAATGTTTGATTATGTTTCAAAAAACCAATGTTCCCGTGTTGGGTGTGATAGAGAATATGAGCTATGTGCAGCATCCGCAAACGCTGGAAAAAATGCGCATTTTTGGGGAAGGTGGAGGGATGTCTCTTGCGCAACAAGCCGATGCCCCTTTAATGGCGCAATGTGCGATGTATCCTGAGCTTCGCGCTGCTGCCGATGCAGGTAAATTGCCTGCTTATGTGGCGATGACGGGTGGGCTTGCGTGGGCAAGGCATCTGATTGGGGAATAATGATAGAACAGTTATGATGACCCCAACACAAGATATACGCTGGATGCGCTATGCGATCGCCTTAGCAAGGCGTGGACGTGGGCGTACTGCTGAAAATCCTGCCGTGGGATGTGTGATTGTGCAGAAAAACTACGTGGTAGGTGTGGGGTGGACGGCGGATGGCGGTAGACCGCACGCTGAAACGGAGGCTCTTGCGCGGGCAGGGGATCGGGCTAAGGGGGCAACCGTCTATGTGACCTTAGAGCCATGTTCGCATTATGGCAAAACGCCCCCATGTGCGCGTGCATTGACGCGTGCGCAGGTGAAGCGGGTGGTGGTTGCCACGCTCGATGAAGATCGGCGTGTGAGTGGGCGGGGTGTTGCGATGTTGCAGCAAGCAGGAATTCTTGTGACGCTTGGTGTGTGTGCGCAGGAAGCTGCAGAAACTCATGCGGGATTTATGCGACGTGTGCGCACTGGATTACCGCAGGTGAGTGTAAAAATTGCGACATCTAAGGATGAGAAAATCACCAAACATACGGCGCAACCATGGATTACGGGAGTGCAAGCGCGCAACTTTGGGCATATCTTGCGCCGTGAGCATCATGCTATTGTGACAGGGATCGGCACAGTGCTTGCGGATAATCCAATGTTGAATTGTCGATTAGCGGGGCTTGAACATACTTCCCCCGTGCGCGTTATTATCGATCGGCAGTTGCGAATGCCATTAGATGCGAATGTAGTACGTACTGCCACGCAGATTCCCACATGGATTGTCACATCCATAACGCAGCAAGAGCATCCGCATGGTGTGTTATTGCAAAAAATGGGCGTGCAGATGATCTATGTGCATAAGGGCGATTTTGCGGAAGTGCTGCAAGCCTTAGGCGCAAAAGGCATCACGAGTATATTGGTGGAAGGTGGACAGGGAATCACGGAAGCCGCATTAGCTAGCGGATGCGTGCAGCAATGTTATTGGTTTGAGGCGCAGCATAGGATTGGTGCGCACGCTATGCCTGCCGTGCTGCACAAAGATGGCTTGTGGCATTATCTTCAGGGTTGGCAATGCCGCGAAACCATGCTATGGGAGAATGGCGATAGTATGAGGTTATTATGTTTACAGGAATCATCACACATATAGGAACGGTGCGCACATGCGACGTTTCTCCCGATATAACCCGCATGACGATTGCTATGCCCCCACGTGATCAGGAGCATCCCTTGGTGATTGGGGCATCCATTGCCCATGATGGCTGTTGCTTGACGATTACCAAGCATGGGGTTGAAGATGGGGGGATGTGGTGGTATGGTGTGGATATTTCTTCCCACACATTGGCGCATACGACTCTTGGTGCATGGCGCGTTGGGCAAAAAATGAATATTGAACGCGCATTGCGTATGGGTGATGAGCTTGGTGGGCATATGGTAAGCGGTCATGTTGATGGTGTGGCAAGGATTGCATCCATGCATGATGAAGGTGGGGTGCGGCATTATCGTATTTCTGCACCAGAATCGTTGATGTGTTTTATCGCGAATAAGGGATCGGTCGCGTTGGATGGTACGTCTTTAACAGTGACATGGGTAGAAGGTGAATGCTTTGGATTGACGCTGATTCCCCATACATTGCACGTTACAACATGGGGTGAGAAAAAAGCAGGCGATGCGTTGAATATAGAAATTGATGTGTTGGCGCGTTATGCTGCCCGATTACAAGCGCGGTAAGTCTATGCAGGATTCCCCTATTCTTGCTCTGTCTGGTTGGGCGCAACCTTATGATGCGCTGCATTATGTTGCACCCCATGCGACGCATCTTGATTATGCCAGTTTAGGAAGTGCCGATGCCGTATTTGATGAGTTAGAGCGGCACGCACAGACGCGTATCGCGGTCGGATGGTCTTTGGGAGGAACGTTATTACTGCACGCTTATGCCCAAGGACGTTTGCCTGCATGTCAGCATATGGTGATTTTATGCAGCCCTGTGCAATTTGTGCGTTGCGCACAATTCCCCCACGCCATGCCCCATGATGTTTTTAGTCTTTTTGATGAAAATTTTAGAACACAACCATTGAAAACGGCGCGTCGATTTTCACATCTGATTGCAAAAGAAGATGTACATTATGATCGTATTCTTGATGCGCTTCCGTCAGAATATCACCCCGCAACGCTTCATACATGGCAATGGGGGCTTGATTGGTTGGCGAAGTTGCGTCATGATGATTTGGCGCATGTGACACTGCCACGGTTGACGCTGATTTATGGTGCGCGGGATCATATTGTGCATCCGCATCAAGGATTGGTTTTTGCGGAGCAAGGGCATGATGTTACGTATCATTGCTTTGAGGGATGCGCCCATGCGCCACATATTCATAATCCCGCATGGATACGCAATCATATTGATAGTCTGATGCAGGAATTGCAGTATGGATGATGTCCGTCTGATTGCGGATCAGTTCGGACGTGCGGCGCAAAGCTATGATGCCTATGCACAGGTGCAAGCGCGTGTGAGTCACGCCTTGGCAACCATGATTCCCTCCTATGTGGCGCATGGTAGTACTGTGGTGGATGTTGGGGCAGGTACGGGTGCGATTGCACGGCGCGCCCCTGATTATGCATGGCTGCATATTGATGCATCCGAAGCGATGTGTAGGCAGATTGATATGGGGGAACGTCTATGTGCTGATGGTCGCGCCTTGCCGTTGCGCGATGGCTCGATGGATGGTTATGTGAGTAGCATGGCATGGCAATGGATGCACCCACTCGATGCCACCATATGCGAAATGCAGCGCGTGCTACGCCATGGGGGCTATGCCATTATTGCCACGCTTGTGGAGGGTACGTTGTGCGAACTTGCGGAGGCTTTTCGCTGTAGTGGCGTGCCATCTCCGCTACTCACCTATCCGAGTGCAGCATCATTGCATGATCTCTTGATCCATCATGAATGTGCTATACACCACCATGCCATTGAAACGCATAGGATGCATGACAAAGATGCCTATGCGATGCTACGCAATCTGAAACATATTGGTGCGATTGCACATAAGCGCGCCCCTCTTTCTGTTGCTGAGGTTCGCGCTGTGTGCCGTGCATATGCGCAAGGCACGATTGGTGGAGTAGTGAGTAGCTATCAGGTGGGTTGGTGGGTGGTATCTAAAAGAAGGAAGTAGTTTATTTCATAGATTCACGGGCTTTCACCAGCTCATCTTTATCCGCTGCTTTCATACTAATCTCATAAAAATATCCTTCTTCTATCCACATCAAATGTGAATCCGAACAATTAGCACCGCAGGTTGCGGGTATAAAATAACCAATAAGGTCTTCGTCTCCACCAAAATACACGGGCATGAATATTTCACGAGGATAAATGACTAAGCTGCTTGAAGGTAATCTCTGACGCAAATATCCTCCGATTCTGCACGCATTGCCACCCGTGCATCCTTTTCCAAAACCTAAACCTAGGCTTATGGTATCGTCTGAACAAGAGCCTCCGAATGTAGGCTTATCAGGGCTATCTCCATCAAAAGATAGACCTTCCCCCCAATATGTTGGAATAACACCACGATAATGAACGCATGATTTTGGTAAATCGAACGCGTGCGATGCGTATGCGATATGAGCATAGATTATACTAAGTGCGATGATTATTTTTTTCATGGGGTAGAGTCTATATTTTTTCACGCATAGGAGCAAGATGAAAATCTAAAGAGGGTGGTTGACTTCCTGCACCCAGCGCAAAAGGGTTTCGTACTTCATCCATAATTATAGTTTTTTTAGGGTTGTATAGGTTGATATAGCTATAATACACTATAATCTCATATAATACACTATAATTCCATATAATGTAGCACGTTTTATAGGATAGGTTCTTTAACGAACCTATTGCTACGCGCACTATAATCCGCCACGCTCCCCAAGCAAAGCCGAGCCAATGCGTACATGTGTTGCGCCACAACGGATTGCCGTGCGGTAATCATTGCTCATGCCCATGCTACAATAGGGCAAGGCATAATGCTGTGCATAGGTGTGTAAGCGGATAAAATGCTCTGTTGGGTCGGTATCTACGGGCGGAACGCACATCAAGCCTTCAAGCGCAAGCGAGCTATGAGTACGCACACGCATTACCAGTGCATCCAGATGTGTTTCATCGACGCCTGATTTTTGGGGTTCTTTGCCGATATTCACTTGAATCATGATACGCTGGTGTTTGCCAAGGCGGGTTGCCTCCTGCGCTACCGCATCCACGAGGCTGGCGCGATCCACGGTCTCAATCACATCGAACAAGGCAACTGCGTCACGAACCTTGTTGCGTTGCAGATGCCCAATGCAATGTAGTTCAATATGCGGGCGCATGGGATGATGCTCCCAATGAAGTTTGGCTTCCTGCACTTTGTTTTCTGCAAAAAAACGATGCCCTAAGGCAATCAGTGCATCAATTTTTTCTTGTGGCTGCTGTTTGGTCACGGCAAGAAGGCGGGGGATGGGGCGTTGTGCCTCTTGTGCCACTGTGGCAATTTCGCACTGCAGCGTATGGTAGTTGTTTGATATGTATGTAAATTTTTCATCAACCATAAATTTTTCCTAAAAAAAAGATTGCGCATATACGAAAAATTAACTGTTGTTTGTTAGCAACAGTAGAAATTTTATGTAGCCCATTTCGCGTTTTTTCTTTTCATCTTGTTGGATATTGGTATAAGAGTTTTGTATATATGGGTCAAGGGCGCGTTTTAGCGTCGTCCATTTTTTTAACCTTAGGTAATTAACAATAGGATGTTGATAATGAAAAAACTATTATTAGGGACTACGGGCTTAGTGGTTGCTGCAATGTTTGCAAATGCTTCTTTGGCTCAGACTCCAAAAGTAACTGTTGGGGGATTTTCTGATTTTCAAGCAGGTGTTGTAAATGATGATTTTGACAATGGTCAGCGTGAGCATGGCTTCCGTAACGATACACAAGTATCTTTGCGCGTTGATGGTCGTTCTGATGCAGGTCTTGATTACGGTGCAGTGATTGATTTGGAAGCAGATGTGACTCCTGATGCCAATGCAGAAGGATTCAATGCTGCACGTACTTATATGTATCTCGGTGGTAACTGGGGTCGTTTTGAACTTGGTTCAAAAGAAGGTGCATCTGAATCACTTCGCGTTGATGCGTCAAGCATTAACGTAGGTACTGGTGGTATTGACGGTGCATGGGTATTCTTCGCTAACCCAACGGGTGGCGCGTTTATCACAACTCCGGGCTTGCCAACAGCGCACGGTTCGACACTTGCTCTAAATGATGAGTCTTTGTACAACGCGAACAAAATCACTTATTACACTCCTGCATATAGCGGTTTCCAATTTGGTATCACATACCAGCCTGACATGACTGATCGTGGTCAGTTGGTGTCTCGTGGTGATAATAATGTTGGTCAAGCTGGTCGTATCGTAGATGCGGGCTTGTCGTATGACAATACATTTGGTGATGTGTCATTGGCTGCTGCTGCAACAGTACAATATGGTGATTCTGAAGCAAACAACACAAAAGATCTTTTTGCGTATAATGTTGGCGCAAACCTAGGATACCAAGGCTTTAGCTTGGCTGGTTCTTATGGTGATTGGGGTACTAGCTTAGGTACGGCTTCTACTGATGGACAATACTGGACTGGTGGTTTGGGATACCAAATGAACAAGTTTGGTGCAGCGTTCACTTACCTTGGAAGCTCTCTTGATGTTGCTGGTGCAAACAATGATTTCCAAAACTTCGTTGTTGGTACAGATTATAAATTGGCTCCTGGTCTAACTCCTTATGCGGAAGTTAGCTTCTATGAGTTCAGCGCACCAGGTGTTACACGTGACAATGAAGGCACTGTATTCATTTTGGGTACACAAGTTGCGTTCTAATATACGTAACGTTAGCATATACTCATCGCACATGAAGATGCGTAGTATCTAAATGTGGAAACGATGAGTATTTTTAAGTACGATATACCATTTCACTTACAAGGACTCAAATCCTTAAAGTGAAATGGGTATAGTATGCTAATATGAAAAGGCGGTGCAGTGATGTATCGCCTTTTTTCTTACTACTCGTCATTCTTGGCGTAAGGCAGGAATTCAGTTAGAACCGTTGTTATGGATACCCGCTTGATCTAAGGGCATGACAAGAAGTGAGAGTCATGCAGAAGGCTCATAAAACAACAATGTATGATGTTTCTTATCCAAAACTCAGGCTGAGTAGTAGTCTATCATTTTTTTGTCAAACGACTCTCTATAGGGATCGATAGAACGCAATGTTTGAACGTGAAACACAACGACGATCTGGATATGTGTTGAGTCTAGGGATTGCACCTTTGCTTTGGTTTGCAGGGGAAATCATCCTTGGTGCGCGCATGTGGAATGTGCATCCACTTCATGCATTGTTAAGTTATGGCGCGACATTTCTTGCTTTTGTTGGTGGTATCTATTGGATGCATGGTGTCACCATGCGCGACCAGAGCCGAGTTTCACAGATGGTGATTGCGATGAGTCTCGTTCCTCTTATGACGGGCGCGGGGGCGTTGTGCTATCATGGCAGCATTGGATTAATGCTGCTTTTGGCGGGATATATCGCACTGCTTGGGTGTGAGTGGCATTTTTATCGTCATGAGATCATTCCCGCATGGCTTTGGACGGTACGCTGGCGTATTTCTGTGGTTGTCATCGCTGTGATCCTCGCTGTATTAGTGGTGATACGGACATGATATGTGATGGGTGCGTAGAAATACTTGACCATTAGGGGCGGGATGGTGTAAAAGTCACTGTTCTATAGTGTTTCCGTTACATAATTACCGATCAATCGGCAATTATGTAATGGCAAAAGCACTATAAAGCATAGCACTGCATTCATGACGTTAGAAGAAATGAAAGGCATGACTGCCAAAAAGATGCACAATCACGCACACGATGACCAACATTAGAGTATTTATGACGACGCAACCACCAATTCCATCCGATCCACGCGATCAACGCAATCTCTTTATTGCAGTCGTAGCAACGATGCTGGTTATTATGGCATGGAAAATCTTCTATGCTGATCCTTTGGCGCAACAACAAGCCGTACAGCAAAGCATCAACACTCAAAAAGAACAGCTCGCAGCACACCAATCACAACCAGCGACTGCCCCAACCGTTGAGCAACTGCCTGTGGATCGTGCTTCCGCGATTACGGGTGTATCACGTGTGCAGATTCACACGAAACGCTTGCATGGATCGATCGCGTTGAAGGGGGTGCGCTTTGATGATGTCACCTTAGCGGATTATCGTGAAACAACGGATAAGGATAGCCCGGAAGTGGTATTGCTTACGCCACGCACGGCAAAAGCGGGTTATTTTATGGAATCAGGATGGGCGAGTACGGCGGTACGCGTGCCTGATGCGCAAACAGAATGGGCTGCCTCACATGATACGCTAACACCAACGCAGCCTGTTGTTTTTTCTTGGGATAATGGTGCGGGAGTGCGCTTTGAACAAGAAGTTGCCGTGGATGAAGGGGCGATGTTTACCCTCACACAGCGCGTTATTAATAGCACCGCAGAACCGATTAGCCTTGCGCCCTACAGCCTGATTAATCGTACTGTGAACACCTCACCTGATGCGATGATGATCTCGCATGAAGGCATGATGGGAGTGCATGAAGACCGCTTAGAAGAATATAGCTATGAAGATATTGAGGGGCAATCCGTACATATTGCTGCACAAACTACGGGATGGGCAGGGATCACCGATAAATATTGGTTGACTGCACTCATTCCTGATAGCGCACAGCATGTTCCCTATACCACGACCTATCAACATTATGTTGGGCAGGGGGATCACCGTTATCAAGTGGATATGTTGGGAGAGGTCATCACTGTGCCAGCATCGGGTACGCATACGCAATTAGTACGTATGTTTTCGGGGGCGAAAGAGGTGGATTTACTCACCTCCTATGAGCAACGTTATAAGATACCGTTGTTTGAACGCGCTATTGATTTTGGTGTGCTTTATTTTTTAACGCGCCCTATTTTTAGTGCGTTGCAGTTTCTCAATAGCATGATCGGCAATGTTGGGATTGCTATTTTGGTTCTCACCGTGCTGATTAAAGCATTAATGTTCCCACTCGCAAATAAATCCTATGCTTCCATGTCGCAGATGAAATTGCTGATGCCAAAGATGAAAGAGCTTCAGGAGCGTTATGCAGATGATCGCTTGAAGATGAATCAGGAAATTATGGGCATGTATAAAGAAGAAGGGGTCAACCCTGCTTCGGGCTGCTTGCCGTTATTGCTCCAGATTCCTGTGTTTTTCGCGCTGTATAAAGTGCTGTATGTCACGATTGAAATGCGTCATGCGCCTTTTTATGGTTGGATACATGATTTGTCCGCAGCAGACCCAACCAATGTCTTTACCTTGTTTGGACTGATTCCTTGGGATCCGCCCTTCCAGTTGATGCATATTGGCATTTGGCCATTAATTATGGTGGTGACGATGATCATCCAACAGCGGTTGAATCCGAAGCCATCTGATCCGACACAAGCGCAAGTTATGATGTTTATGCCCTATATCTTCTTGTTTATGTGTGCGAGTTTTCCCGTGGGGCTAGTCATTTATTGGGCATGGAATAATGTTCTTTCTATTACGCAACAAATGATGATTATGCGTCGCTTCCAAAAGCTCTATGATCCGATCACAGGCAAGCGACTCGTTCCCATCAAAAAGAGGAAATAATGGCACGTTTTAACCTATGTGAGTTTACCGCAGGTGTGAACCGCCACGATGCCTTGCCTCCCTATAGCTTGCCTGAGGTGGCATTTGCAGGGCGTTCCAATGTTGGAAAATCAAGCCTGATTAATGCCGTGTTGGGCAAGCGCGATTTGGCGCGTACTTCACAAACGCCGGGGCGTACACGGCAACTGAATTTTTTCCGTATTGACGAAACATTTTTTGTGGTTGATTTGCCGGGCTATGGGTTTGCGGAAGCATCCAAACGGGATATTAAACAATGGACGCAACTCACGCGTGATTATTTGTGTGGCCGCCCGACATTGCGTCGGGTGTTTTTGCTTCTGGATGCACGGCGCGATAAGATCAATGAGGATGATCAAGCATGGATGACGATGCTCGATGAATCTGCCGTCACCTATCAATGTGTGTTGACAAAAGTGGATAAGGTAACGCAGGCGCACCATCAGATGCGTATTGAGCAACTACAAGCCGTGTTGCGTCGTCACCCTGCTGCACTGCCTGAGATTATCTCTACCTCCAGTGACGATGGAACGGGACTTGATGTGATGCGTAGTACCATTTTTTCTGTTAGTCGTTATTAAAAAGGAGTTGGGATGAGCAACATACATTATCCTGCCCGTCTTGGTGTGCATCGATTGCGCTTGACTCCGCATTTGGGGTATGGTGAAGCCGAGCGTGCTGTCCCGCAAGCGATTGAGGTGAGTGTTGATCTGTATCTTCCTCAGCTTCCTGAAGCATGTGCGCGTGATGATGGAGCATTTTTATGCTATCATCAATTAGCAGACGTGATTAAAGAGGTAGCCTATGCGCAGCCCTATGCATTGATTGAATATATGGCGATGCGTATCTGTGCCGCGATTGATGCGTGGTTGGAGCATCACGCTCCCTTAGCAGGGGTGCGCGATGTACGTTATTGTTTTCATTTGGCAAAAGTGCAAGCCGCCGTACCCGATCTTTTAGGGGGATCGTCCTTCACCTATTCAACCTTGCCACAGGGAGTACCGCAATGAATTCCTTCCCCTATGTTGCCTTTGGGCTTGGTAGCAATATCGGGGATCGTGAAGTTCAGTTGCGTTGTGCGGTGGAGAAGATTCGTAGTTCTCCGTTGCTGTGCGGGGCAACATTGCGTTGTTCGGAGATTTATCGATCAGAGGCTTTGTTGCCGAGTGATGCACCCAAGGCGTGGGATATGCCTTTTGTGAATCAGGTGGTGGTCGTGCATATGGCGCACCCTATCGATGAGGCATCAGCCTATGCTTTGCTGGATTTATGCAAAGAGATAGAGCGCGATCTAGGGCGTGTGCCACGGGGGCATTGGGGACCAAGAGAAATTGATGTGGATATTATCATGATTGAGGGGTTCACGCTGCATAGCGAAGCGTTGACCCTCCCGCATCCACAGGCGCACTTGCGTGATTTTGTAATGATTCCGCTGCGTGCTTTGGGGTGTGATTTATAGTGCTTCCAATAAACCCACAATCGACGATGGTGTGATAATCTGAGGCAAGACAACGGCATCCGCGTGCGGTGGGTAATAGACATAAAGCGGTACACCAGCGCGCCCATGCTGTTGCAAGAATGTGGTGATGGATGCATCATGGCGCGTCCAATCCGCCACCATCACATGCACTTTGCGTTGTGTTAAGGCGTGCTGCACAGCACTATCACGCAATGTGGTGCGCTCATTATATTTGCAGGTGATGCACCAATCAGCGGTAGCATAAATAAAGACGGGTTCATCTTTTGCGCGCCATGCTTCTAATTGCTCGGCATTATAGGGCGTAGCGTTGAGGGTAGCAGGGGCTGTGTTATCCATGCTATGCAGCAACCATAATATGCTAAATAGGGATAGGCTTAAACCTCCCCATGTGCGCATCGTATGATTGTTGCCATGACCAAGCCATAACCAAAACGCGCTAAGAATTGCGAGGGCAAGCCACAGCGCAAGCGCATCCAATCCCGCTTGACGGGCAAGCACCCATAACAACCATGCGCTGGTGGCATACATAGGAAAAGCAAGAAACTCTTTGAAGCGTTGCATCCATGCGCCTGATTTAGGGAGGAATCGCCCTAAAGCGGGGATGGTGCTAATTAGTAGAAAGGGGGCTGCCATCCCAAGAGCAAGGGCAGTGAAAATCATCAGCACGATGAATGGTGATTGCGTTAAGGCAAAACCAAGGGCGGGTGCCATTAAGGGGGCGGTGCATGGTGTGGCAACAACAACGGCAAGCAGACCTGTCATGGCACTCGTGCGATAGGAAGACGTTGTGGACGCTCCGCCCGATAAGGTGATGCTTGGAAGATGGAATAATCCTGAAAGATTCCAGCCCACCATTAACATCAACCATGCAAGCAACGCGATGAATAATGGATGTTGCAGTTGAAAGCCCCATCCAAGGGCATGACCTGCGCTGCGTAGTGCTAATAATGTCGCGGCAATGATAAGGAAACTTGCGACGACTCCCCCTGTATAGGCAAGGGCGTGGCGTATGCTTTCACGTCGGGCGTTGGGATCATGTTGGTGCTTGATGAGAGAAAAAATCTTGAGTGAGAGGATGGGAAGCACGCATGGCATAAAGTTAAGCAATGTTCCGCCACCAAAAGCCAAGAGTACCGCGATAATCCATGTTATGGATGGGGCGGGGACTGAGGTGGCATTGTGTGCGGGGGTGAGGCGTTCATCATGCTGTGCGCGTAATTCTAAGATGGTATCGCCTAACTGCACCACAAAAGGGAAGCGCTGTGGTTGCTTGGCGGTTTTAGAAAGAAGTGCGCGCCCTTGCCAACCCTCTTTGGTATCTATCCATGTTATGGCGGGATGATTGCTTATGACGGAATCATCGGAGGGGAAAAAAGCCGTGGGCGGGGTACGTGCATCATAGAATGAACGCGGGAGCTGTAGGATGACTTCTTGGTTTAGGATGCGAAAATGTGGTGGTGCATCATTATGTGGTTTAGGGATGGATGCAATAATCTTCGTGAAGTCTGCATCTGTGGTGGGCGGGATAGTGCTTGCTGCGACATCAAGTGCAAGTTCTGCGGATTCAGGCACGCATTGTTCCGCGTTACAGACCAGCCATTCAGCGCGCACTTTTAGATGATCGACATGTGAAACTCCGTGCGGTGGGGTAATGCGCACGAGATAATACGCATCATCACTATAGCCATAGGTGATTAGCTCTGAGAGTTCATAGCGATGCGGTAGGGGATAATGGATCGCGCTTGCTGTATAGCCTTCGGGGAGTGTCCAGTGCAGCGTTGGGGCAAAGCCCGAATCCCCCGCATAATGCCAATAGCTGTGCCATCCTTCGTCTAAATCAAGATGCAGTGCTACCCAAAAAATTTGGCTTTGTTCATAGGTGGCAGAGGAAGTAATGAGCTGTGCGGTGCTGTGATCAGTGCGCTGCGCTGTGCCTTTATGCCATGCTTGTGCGTGGAGGGGAAGCAGGAGCATAAGTAAGCATAAAAGGAGTCGCAACATAATGTTTCTATGATCCAGTGAGTTCGGGAGGTAACTTAAATACGGTGGATTCTTTTTTATAGCTAAGTAATTCGACATGATAATGCCCAAGCGATTGCACGCTATGCACTACTTCTTCCACTAAAGATTCAGGAGCAGATGCCCCCGCTGTAATGCCTACACTCGGATTGCCAACAAGCCATTCAGGATGTAGGGCGCGTGCATCATCAATCAGATAAGCGCGCATCCCCATTTCTTCGCCTAAATCACGCAAGCGGTTGGAATTGGAGCTATTGACTGATCCCACGACAATCAAGACTTCCGTTTTTCCCTGCAATTCACGTACTGCATTTTGACGATTTTGTGTGGCATAGCAGATGTCACGCGTATCAGGCCCGGTGATGGAGGGAAAACGCTTCACTAAGGCTTCAATGATGTTTTTGGTATCATCCACGCTTAAGGTGGTTTGCGTGACATAGGACAACGCTTCTGGATCATGCACCTTAATGTGTGCCACATCTTTTACTGATCCTACCAAAAGCATTTGCCCTTGGATACGCCCCATCGTGCCTTCAACTTCAGGATGCCCCTCATGCCCAATCAGAATGATTTGCCGTCCTGCGGCTTCATAGCGTTGCGCTTCCATATGCACTTTGGTAACAAGCGGGCAGGTAGCATCAATCACGGGTAAGTCGCGCAATGCTGCGCTTTGTTCCACTTTTTCCGAAATGCCATGTGCGGAGAAAATGGTAATGCCACCATCGGGAACATCCTCCACTTCCTTCACAAACACCACACCACGGGCGCGTAAATCTTCGACCACCCAACGATTATGTACAATCTCATGACGCACATAGATGGGTGCGCCATATTTTTTCAATGCTAATTCAACAATTTGAATGGCACGCTCCACACCCGCACAAAAACCACGAGGTTCACAAAGATAAATGGGCGTTGTGGCAGCAGACATAAGAAGAACTCACGCGAAGTTATTTAACCACAATACACAATGTTCCTTGCGCTTTCAAGCTATTGCACATATAGGAAGCAGTGTTGTGATCCTTAAATGGCCCTGCACGCAAACGGAATAGGCTTCCTGAATTATTGCCACGATTTGGTGCCATCACATCTTTGCGCGTCGTGCGTAGGATGCCACTATGATTTGTTGCCAATTCATTCCATTTTTCATCCGCAGCACGCGGCGACATGAACGAACCTAATTGCACGAAATATGAACCGCCCATACCCGCATAAGGCGATGCAGTGCCACGCGATGCCATGGCAGCACGACGGCGATTGACATAAGCCTGTTCACGGGAGACGGCGTGACGATTTTGTGCAGCCTGCGCACGTGTCGCATAGCCTTTTTCATAACGCACTGATCCGCCTAGGTCTTTAATGCCACGGCAGCGCATTTTTTCAGGCAAGGTGAGTGCGCAAATACGACGTATCGGACGTGTAGTCATGAACGGCCCAATGCGCAATGAGATAAGCTGTTGATTACCACGATTGCCAAAAGGACGCGTCATGCGGATACGTAATTTTGGCGGCAACATCCTATCGCGTGACTTCAGCAAGCGTACATATTGCGCGGCTGCTTGAGCGTTTTTGAAAAATGCGATTTCTGCCCAAAGAGAGCTTAGGCGGCTAGAATCATTCGGATGGGCATCCGCTAGACGATTGCCACGTTCAATATAGGGGTTCGCGCTTGCGCCATCTTCAGAAAGCGGCACGGGAATTGCTTCTTCCACCGCAATGGTAGGAGAGCTAGCTACTGGAGCGTTCGGCACGTTGGTGGATGCAGAAGCAGGAAATTGTTGCGCGCTTTCATCGGGCGATGCTGAGGCAACATAGTTCGTTGCGACTTGTGGCGTTGGTGCTGCTTTTGGCGTATCTGCATCTGATGTTGGGGGAACTGCCTCGGCAGTGACGGCATCTTCATCAAAGGCAATTTTCTGTTCCTTGCCCGTACCCATATCGGAATCGTCGGTAGTGAACATCGCTGTTTCTGCCACATAGCATTCATGCCCACGCGTCATAATTTTTGAGCAGAGTTCCTCCGCTTCTTCGCGTGATGGAATAGGCCCTGCTTGCGTGCGGTAACTCACAAAATTATCAGGGCGCATCATGATCTCATTGGGAGTATAACGCAATGATTCAAACTCCTCAGGGAATGTTTGCGTCATTTTTTTCCAATGCGCTGATGCTTGCTCTTCAGATTCAAACGTTCCAAGCTGTACCATAAACATGGTTTGTGACGATGCCTTCATAGGAATCATGGCAGTGCAAAGTAACGAAAGAAGGCAGGCGTGACGAAATTTCATAGAAGTAGTAGTTCCAACATCGAGGTTCAGAATAATTAAAATATTAAAGTCCAGCATACTATAGCAGTTCAATTTTATAAATACACATATTTATGTGCTATTTATCAAAGTTGAGTACTGCTATAAGTCATTAAAATATATAGTACTACTCAGTTTTATAGCGCATCATAGACATGCAAATATAAAACTGAAGTACTATATCATAGCAATTATCAGCAAAGATTAAAGCAAAAATTTGCCATGCCTCAAAGTTTCATGCATGACTGTGATGAAAAAGACGACAAGATTTATTGCATTATGCTGTTATTCGCTGTAGATGTGATGCAGAAACATTAAAAAATACATAGCAAGGATCGTAATATGAGTGTGCAACCTAAAACTTGGCCTTTTGTTGAAGCCGCTAAATTGGTGGAACGCCATCGTGCAGGGAAGTGTCGTAATGCGCAACTCATTTTTTCCACAGGCTATGGACCTTCGGGCTTGCCACATATCGGTACATTTGGTGAAGTGGCGCGTACCACGATGGTGATGCACGCTTTTCGTCAACTTAGCGATGTGCCGATCAAACTTATTTGTTTTTCCGATGATATGGACGGAATGCGCAAGATTCCTGATAATATCCCCAATGCGGAGCGTTTAAGTGCCTATATTGATCAGCCACTCACCAGCGTACCTGATCCTTTTGGAACGCACGCAAGCTATGGCGATCATATGAATGCCCGTTTATGCCATTTTCTTGATCAGTTCGGTTTTGAGTATGAGTTTTATTCAGCAACGGCATGTTATCGCTCGGGGCTATTTAATGAGATGCTTATGCGTGTGGCGCAGCGTTATGATGCTATTATGAAGATCATGTTGCCCACACTCGGAGATGAGCGCAAGCAAACCTATAGTCCGTTTTTGCCCATTTCACCAACAACGGGAAAAATTTTATACGTACCGATGAAGCATGTCGATGCTGGTGCGGGAACAATTACCTTTGAAGAAGATGGACGTGATGTCACTATAGAGGTAACGAACGGCACATGCAAATTGCAATGGAAGCCTGATTTTGGTATGCGCTGGGCTGCCCTTGGGGTGGATTTTGAGATGTACGGCAAGGATCATCTGGTGAATGGCAAGATTTACTCCGCTATTTGTCGGGTGCTTGGAGCTGAGCCACCACAGCAATTTAATTATGAGTTATTCTTAGATAAGGACGGGCAGAAGATTTCTAAATCCAAAGGTAATGGGCTATCGCTGGAAGAATGGTTGACCTACGCCCCGCAGGAAAGTTTATCGCTCTATATGTATCAATCACCATCGAAAGCGAAGCGTTTGCATTTTGATGTAATCCCAAAAGCGGTGGATGAATATATGGCGTATTTGCGCGCTTATCACGCAACGGAAGATGTGCTGGCGCGCTTGGATAATCCTGTATGGGTGATTCATGGTGGGGACGTTCCTACTTATGAAGATATAGGGATTAGTTTTTCGCTATTGTTGAACTTGGCGAGCGCGTGTAACCCTGAGGATAAGGGCGTGCTTTGGGGCTTTATTAGCCGTATGGTGAAGGGGGTGCGTGCGGAGGATTATCCCTTGCTGGATCGGCTTACCCACTATGCTGTGCGCTATTATCATGATGTTGTGAAGCCTGCCAAACATTATCGTAGCGTTGAAGAAGGCAGAGAGCGTGATGCCCTCAACGCTTTGGCGCATATGCTTGAGGGTGAATTGAACGGCTTGGTTGATGCTGAGCGATTGCAGGAGGCTATTTATGCTATCGGGCGTGAATATTATGGTAAGGAACAGATGCGTGAGTGGTTTTCGTGCATGTATGAGACATTGCTTGGGGCTAGCCAAGGTCCGCGCATGGGTTCGTTTATTGCCTTGTATGGAACGCAAGAGACGTTGCAATTAATTCACGAAGCGTGCGGGCGGGTGTAAAACAAGGAATTTTTAAGAAAAAATGCAGAAATCATGATTTTTCAGTTGTTCTTTTTGCAAAAATGCGCTAAAGCACTTATTCAACATATTTTCCGTATTCATCTGGAACAAACTATTTTTGAAAGGACTAACCATGGCTAGAGAGAAATTTGAGCGTAAAAAACCGCACGTCAACATTGGTACTATTGGACACGTGGATCACGGTAAAACGTCCCTAACAGCAGCAATCACAAAAGTATTGGCTGAAGTTGGTAAGGCGACATATAAGGCGTATGACCAAATCGATGGAGCTCCTGAAGAGCGCGCTCGCGGTATTACGATTGCAACGGCGCACGTAGAGTATGAAACTGATGCGCGTCACTATGCGCACGTGGATTGCCCAGGACACGCGGATTATGTGAAGAACATGATCACGGGTGCTGCTCAGATGGATGGTGCGATTCTCGTAGTATCTGCTGCTGATGGTCCTATGCCGCAAACGCGTGAGCATATCTTGCTTGCTCGTCAGGTGGGTGTTCCTGCTATCGTGGTGTTCTTGAACAAATGCGATATGGTGGATGATGAAGAGTTGCTTGAGTTGGTTGAGATGGAAGTGCGTGAGCTTCTTTCTATGTATGGCTTCCCAGGTGATGATATTCCGATCGTTAAAGGTTCTGCTTTGGCTGCTCTTGATGGTTCAAATGAGAAATTGGGCAAGGAAGCGATCTATGAATTGATGAAGCAAGTGGATGCATATATTCCGCAACCTGCTCGTGAAATTGATCGTCCGTTCTTGATGCCGATTGAGGATGTATTCTCTATCTCTGGTCGTGGCACGGTAGTGACTGGTCGCGTAGAGTTGGGTGTCATCAATGTTGGTGATGAAGTCGAGATTATTGGTATTCGCACAACGCAAAAAACAACCTGCACGGGCGTGGAAATGTTCCGCAAATTGCTTGATCGTGGTGAAGCTGGTGATAACGTAGGTGTCTTGTTGCGTGGTACAAAGCGCGAAGATGTGGAGCGTGGTCAAGTATTGGCGAAGCCGGGTTCTATTAATCCGCATACAAAATTTATGGCAGAAACCTACATCTTGACAAAAGAAGAAGGTGGTCGTCATACTCCGTTCTTCTCAAACTATCGTCCGCAGTTTTACTTCCGTACAACGGATGTGACTGGTTCGGTGAAGTTGCCTGAAGGCACAGAGATGGTTATGCCGGGTGATAACATCACGATGGAAGTGGAATTGATTGCTCCTATCGCGATGGATGAAGGTTTGCGCTTTGCGATTCGTGAAGGTGGACGTACCGTAGGTGCGGGTGTTGTAGCTAAGGTGATTGCGTAGTTCTATGTTGTTAGATCAGAAAATACGTATTTGTCTTCAGGCGTTTGATCATCGTATCCTTGATGGTTCTACCTCTGAGATCGTCAATACGGCAAAAAGAACGGGAGCGCGTGTTCGTGGTCCTGTGCCTATGCCGCGCCGTATTAATCGCTTTACGGTGAATCGTTCGCCGCACGTGAACAAAAAATCACGTGAGCAGTTTGAGATTCGTACTCATAAGCGTTTGATTGATGTTGTGGATGCTACGCCGCAAACGGTTGATGCTCTCGGTAAATTAGATTTACCAGCGGGTGTTGATGTGCAGATTCGTGTGATTGGGTCTGCAAAGTAAAGTAAATGAAGGGGAGGTGACGATTTATCTTGATCTCCCCTTCAAAATTATATAAAAGCATATTCCCCCTTTTGGGTGGGTATAACATAATACATAAAGGTTAGAGCAATGCGTACTGGCATTATAGCAAAGAAATTGGGCATGACTCAATTCTATAATGAGTTTGGTGAACACGTACCTGTGACCGTATTACAGATGGAAGATGTCCAAGTGGTAGCACAACGCACAAAAGAGCGTGATGGCTATACAGCACTTCAATTAGGGTACGGAACACGTAAGGCGAAAAATGTTTCCAAGCCGTTGAAGGGTCATTTTGCGAAGAATAAAGTTCTTCCAAAGCAAATATTAGTTGAATTCCGTGTGAGTGAAGATGCGATGGTGGAAGTAGGTTCTTCTCTATCAGCAGAACATTTCCTTGTTGGGCAGTTTGTCGATGTGGTTGGCACAAGCAAGGGTAAGGGTTTTGCTGGTGCGATGAAGCGTCACAATTTCCGTGGTCTTGAAGCATCGCACGGTGTATCAATTTCTCACCGTTCGCACGGTTCGACGGGGCAAAGACAAGATCCGGGCAAAGTGTTCAAGGGTAAGAAAATGGCGGGTCATCTTGGTGATGAGCGCGTAACGCAGCAGAATCTGAAAGTTGTTGGTGTTGATGGCGTGCGTGGCGTGATTTACATCAAGGGTGCTATACCGGGTGCAAAAAATGGTTTTGTGACTGTTTCCGATGCGATTAAAAGAGCGGCTCCATCCAATGTTCCGTTTCCCGCTAAGATCTTAGCACAGCAGGGTACTGAGGAGTAGTGGTCATGAAGTTGCAAGTAAAAACATTAGATAATAAATCTGTCGGCGAAGTTGATTTGCGCGAAGATATTTTTGGGCTTCCTGAGCGTTTGGATATTTTGCAGCGCGTCGTTGAGTGGCAAAGAGCGAAGCGTCAAGCTGGAACGCATAAGACGAAGACTGTTGGTGAAATTAGCGGTACAACTAAAAAGATGTACAAGCAAAAAGGCACAGGAAGTGCGCGCCATGGTTCGCGTCGTGCTGCGCAATTTGTTGGTGGTCAGACAACCTTTGGTCCGGTGGTTCGTTCTCATGCCTATAAGCTGAACAAGAAATTCCGTGTTCTTGGCTTGAAGACGGCTCTTTCTGTGAAATGTGCTGGTGGTATGATTTCCGTGGTCGAGGATTTAGAAGTCGGCACACCTAAGACAAAAGAATTGAATGCACAGTTGCAAACTTTAGGTTTTGTGAAGCCGTTAATTGTTGATGTTGCGTTTCCTCAAAATTTTAGTTTAGCGGTGGCGAACATTAAAAACACAGATATTATTTCTGTTGAGGGTATCAATGTCTATGACATATTGCGTCACAAAGAGTTGGTTATTACTAAGCGTGCATTGTCTGCGCTTGAAGGGAGATTAGTGTGATGCGTAAGAAAAATTCCGTGCGTGTTGCCGATGCAAGATGCTATGATGTGATTCGTGCTCCGTTGATTACTGAAAAGAGTACTATTGCTCTTGAGCAAGGGAAAGTTACTTTCGCTGTTCCTTTGGAAGTATCAAAGTACGAAATTAAATTTGCTGTTGAGAAAATCTTTAACGTGCATGTTGTGTCGGTAAATACATTAGTTCGTAAAGGTAAAACACGTAGATTTCGTGGGCGTGAAGGCAAGTTGAGCGATACTAAAAAAGCTATTGTGACTTTGAAAGCTGGCGAAACTATTGATTTTGGGATTAAGGTTTAATTATGGCTTTGAAAACATATAAGTCAATTACTTCATCGCAAAGACAGTTGATTACTGTTTCGCGTGATCAGCTTTGGTCTGGCGCACCTGAGAAATCTCTTGTGGAAGGATTGCGTAAAACAGGCGGTAGAAATAATAATGGTCGCATCACTGCTCGTAGAGTGGGGGGTGGTCATAAGCGCAAATATCGTATGGTGGATTTCTGCCGTACCAAGGTTGATATTGTTGCAACGGTGGAGCGTCTTGAGTATGATCCAAACCGTACAGCGTTTATCGCACTCATTCGCTATGATGATGGTGAGCTTTCCTACATTCTTGCGCCTCAGCGTCTAGCGGTGGGTGATAAGGTTATCTCAAGCGAGAAGGCTGATATTAAACCAGGAAACGCGATGCGCTTGGCGAATATTCCTGTGGGTACGATTGTGCATAATGTTGAGCTTCTGCCTGGCAAAGGTGGTCAGCTTGGTCGTTCCGCTGGTGCATATATCCAAATCGTCGGAAGAGATTCTGGTTATGTTCAGGTGAAATTGCGCTCTGGTGAAATCCGTATGATCAATGATCGCTGTATGGCATCCATTGGCGCGGTATCTAATCCAGATAATCAAAATACGAATGATGGCAAAGCGGGGCGTAGCCGTTGGAAAGGTATTAGGCCTGTGGTTCGTGGTGTTGCCATGAACCCGATTGATCACCCTCATGGTGGTGGTGAAGGTCGTACTTCTGGGGGGCGTCATCCTGTTACTCCTTGGGGTAAATGCACGAAAGGTAAGCGTACTCGTAGCGCGAAGAAACCATCGGGATCGTTTATTGTACGTTCTCGTCATCAGAATAAAAAGCGTTAGGAGTTAGTATGCCGCGTTCAGTATGGAAAGGTCCTTATTTTGACATGTATCTTCTTAAAAAGGTAGAAGCATCACGCATGTCGAGTAAAAACACAATTATCCAAACATGGTCTAGAAGATCTACCATTATTCCTCAATTTGTAGGCGTTACTTTTGGGGTCTATAATGGTCATAAGTTCATACCTGTTTTGGTAACAGAAGATATGGTTGGTCATAAGTTAGGTGAGTTCTCCCCTACACGTACCTACTATGGTCATGGTGTGGACAAAAAAGCAAAACGGAAATAATGCATATGTCAGAAATAACATCAAAAAGCACTGTGGTAGCAAAAGAAGCTAAGGCGACTCTTTCTGGTATTCACGTTAGTCCGCAAAAGCTCAATCTTATTGCATCTTCGATTCGGGGAAAGCATGTGTCTGAAGCGATTACGCAACTCACATTTTCCTCACGTCGTGCATCCAATGACGTTCGCAAGCTACTGCAATCAGCGATTGCAAATGCAGAAAATAATCATGGTTATGATATTGATCGTTTGGTCGTGAAAGAGGCGTGGGTTGGTAAGTCCATGGCACTAAAAAGATTTCGTGCGCGTGCGCGTGGTCGTGGTGCGCGTGTGCAAAAAACGTTTAGTAACATTACTATTGTTGTCAGAGAATTGGAGTAGAACATGGGTCAGAAAGTTAATCCAATCGGTCTAAGGCTAGGTATTAATAAAACATGGGAGTCTCGTTGGTTTTCTGATGCTCATTATGCCCGTGATTTACATGAAGATCTGAAAATTAGATCTTACCTGAAGTCTCGTTTGAAAAGCTCTGGTATCAGTGAAATTATTATTGAGCGTACAGGTAAAAGTGTTTCTGTTTCTATCCATACCGCTAGGCCAGGTGTTGTCATCGGGAAAAAAGGTGCGGATATTGATAAGCTGAAGCAAGATTTGGGTAAGTTCACGAAAAGCGATGTTTCTTTGAATATTGTTGAAGTGCGTAAGCCTGAGATTGATGCTACGCTTATTGCAGAATCAGTAGCGGATCAGTTAGAGCGTCGTGTAACATTTCGTCGTGCTATGAAGCGTTCGGTTCAATCTGCGTTACGTCTTGGTGCAAAAGGTATTCGTATTAATTGCGCGGGGCGTTTAGGCGGGGCAGAGATTGCGCGCACAGAGTGGTATCGTGAAGGGCGTGTGCCTTTGCATACATTGCGTGCAGATGTAGATTACGGAGTCGCTAAGGCTCATACTACGTATGGCGTTATCGGTGTAAAAGTATGGGTGTATAAAGGTGATGCAACGTCAACAAGTAAAGAAAAAGAAGTGGCAACTAAGCGTCCCTTGTAACTTTCTTCTTGACAACAAGGTTGCTTTGCCTTAAGAGTTTGATCTATTTTTATTTTGAGTATTGTCATGTTAAGTCCAAAACGAACAAAATTTAGAAAAGCTCACAAAGGGCGTATCCATGGTTTAGCAAAAGGCGGGAGCGATCTCGCATTTGGTAGTTATGGATTGAAAGTTCTTGAGCCTGAGCGTATCACGGCCCGTCAAATCGAGGCTTCGCGTCGTGCTATTAATAGGCATCTTCGTAGGACTGGTAGGTTATGGATTCGCGTGTTTCCTGATACACCAGTTTCCGCAAAGCCTGCTGAAGTGCGTATGGGTAAAGGTAAGGGTTCTGTAGAGTTTTGGGTGTGCAAAGTTAAGCCAGGTAGAATTATATTTGAGCTTGATGGTGTATCTGAAGAATTAGCTCGAGGAGCTTTTGAACGAGCGTCGGCAAAGTTACCAGTTAAAACAAAAATTGTTGCGCGTGTAGAGGGCTAATTTATGTCGCTAAAGAGTTATGATGGTAAAACTAAGAAAGAAATTCTTGGTGAAATCGTGGAATTAAAAAGAGAATTATTTAATTTGCGTATGCAAAGAGCGGTTGGTGAACTTGAGAATAGCTCTCGCTTTCGTCAAGTGCGTGTTCAAATTGCTCGCGCATACACCTATCTTTCTATTACAAAAGCGGGATCTTGATTATGCCTAAAAGAGTGTTGCAAGGTATTGTTGTTAGCAATAAAGCTGATAAGACGGTTACCGTTCTTGTTGAGCGTAGAGTTCAGCATCCTACCTATAAAAAAATTATTAGAAAAACAAAGAAATATTTAGCCCACGATGAATTGAATCGTTGTGTTATGGGTGATTCTGTTAGTATCGTAGAGTCTAAGCCTATTTCAAAGCGCAAAATGTGGGTTGTTCAAGATGGGGTATCACAATGATACAAATGCAATCTATATTAGAAGTTGCTGATAATTCAGGGGCTAAAAAAGTACAATGTATCAAGGTTCTTGGTGGATCGATGCATAATACGGCTGGGGTTGGTGACATTATTGTCGTTTCTGTCAAGGATGCTGCTCCTAAAGGAAAAATTAAAAAAGGTAGCGTTCAGCGAGCTGTTATTGTTCGTACGCGTTCTGATGTGCGTCGTTCTGATGGTAGCGTGATTCGCTTTGATACGAATGCCGCTGTTCTTATAAATAAGCAGAATGATCCGATAGGAACGCGTATTTTTGGTCCAGTCGTGAGAGAATTGAGAGCTAAAAGATTTATGAAAATAGTTTCTCTTGCCCCTGAGGTATTGTGAGGTTGATATGCGTCTGAAAAAAGGTGATGAAGTAATAGTTATTACTGGTGCTGAGAAAGGTAAAATTGGAAAAATTATGACTGTTCTTCCTAAGGAAGATAAGGTTGTGGTTTCTGGTGTAAATATCGTTCGTAAGCGTAAACGTGCTGCTGATGGTTCTGGTTTTTCTGAAGTTGAATTTCCGTTTCATATTTCCAACGTGGCTTTTTATGATGGTGTCTCTAAGAAGCCGTCAAAAATCAAATATAGTGTTGATGCAAGTGGTAGCAAAGTTCGTGTTGCTAGTGCCTCAAACACAATTATTGCTTCCTAAGATGGTGGTTAGGTATGTCTAAATCTCAAGCTCATTATAATAACGTAGTGCGAGCGAAAATCAAAGAGCGATTTTCTTACGCGAATGATCATCAGATACCTAAAGTATCTAAAATTATTCTTAGTATGTCGTGCGGAGAAGCGGTTGGCGATAGTAAAGCTCCAGCGCGAGCTGCAGAAGAATTAACTCTTATTGCAGGTCAAAGAGCAATCGTTACTCGTGCGAAAAAATCCGAAGCGGGCTTTAAGATTCGTCAAGGTATGCCGCTTGGTTGCGTGGTGACGTTACGTGGTCAGCGTATGTATGAGTTTATGGATCGATTGGTCTATATAGCTATGCCACGCATCAGAGATTTTCGTGGAATCAACCCTAAAAGTTTTGACGGTCAAGGAAATTATGCTTTTGGAATTAAAGAGCATATTGTCTTCCCTGAGATTAATTATGATAGAGTTGAAAAAGTACGTGGCTTTAACATTGTACTCTCTACTACTGCATCGAACGATGAAGAGGCGCGAGTTTTGTTACAAGAATTGAATTTCCCATTTAAGCAAAATTAGAGATAGTATGGCTAAGAAAAGTTCAGTCGAAAAAAATAATCGTCGTATGCGAATGATCAAAAGTTCTTCAAACAAAAGAGCGGCTTTGAAAAAGGTCGTCATGAGTAAAGATCTTTCTTTTGAAGATCGCTTGGAGGCGCAAATTAAACTGGCGGAAATGCCACGTAATTCTTCTTCTGTGCGTCATCGTAACAGATGTGGTTTAACTGGTCGTCCTAGAGGTTATTATAGAAAGTTCAATCTTTCTAGGATTGCTGTCCGTGAATTGGGTAATTTTGGTCAAATTCCAGGTTTAGTGAAGGCTAGTTGGTAGGTATTTATGAGTTCAAATGATTTATTGTCTGATTTGCTAGCGCGACTACGTAATGCGCAAACGGCTCGCTTGTCAAGCATCAAAGCTCCTTATTCTAATCTGCTTTCAAACGTTTTATCCGTGTTGAAGGATGAAGGTTATATCAGAGGTTTTGAAGCTAGAAATGAAGGAAACAAAAAGTTTCTTGATATTGAGCTTAAATATCACGAAGGTCAACCCGTTATTAGATCGCTCAAAAGAGTTTCTAAGCCGGGAAGGCGCTCTTATTCGGCGATGAAAGACATTACACCTGTCTATAATGGTATGGGTGTGGTAATTTTATCTACTGATCGTGGTGTTCTTTCGGATAATCAAGCTCGTCATCATAATGTTGGTGGCGAAGTATTGTGTTATGTATTTTGAGGTATTTGTATGTCACGTGTAGGTAAACTTCCAATTTCTATTCCGTCTGGAGTCACAGTTGTGATGGATGATGCATCTATTGCAGTGAATGGTCCTAAGGGTAAGCTATTTGTTAAAAGCTCCCCAGCGGTACGAGTTGTGTTAAATGATAATACATTAGTCGTTTCTCCATCTGATTCTTCTGCGCATTCTCGTGCGATGTGGGGAACAATGCGAAGTAACTTAAACAACATTGTTCGCGGTGTGAGTGAAGGTTTTTCTCGCAAACTTGATATACGTGGTGTTGGTTATAAAGCGGCGATCAATGGAAACATGTTATCATTATCATTGGGCTTTAGTCATGAAATCAGATATATTATTCCTGAAGATATATCAGTAACTATTGAGAAACAAACACAGTTGGAAATCAAAGGAATCGATATTCAGAAAGTTGGCAAAACTGCATCTGATATTCGTTCTTTGCGTAAGCCTGAGCCGTATAAGGGTAAAGGTGTTCGCTATTCTGATGAGTTTGTTCGTTCTAAAGAAGGGAAGAAAAAGTAATGTCAAATCATGATCAAAATTTTCAGCGTAGAGCTAAAAGAACGCGCTACTTGCTTAAGAAGCATAATTCATCGATGCGGTTGAGATTATCTGTTCACAGAACAGGTCAGCATATGTATGCACAAGTTATTGATGATGCTACTTCTTCTACGTTGGTGAGTGCTTCAACGCGTGATAAAGAATTAGCGCAACTCAAATCTTCTACGCTTTCAGCGGCCTATGCTGTGGGCGAACTCGTTGCAAAACGTGCGCGTGAAGCAAATATCGAACATATTGTATTTGATCGAGGAGGGTACATCTTTCATGGTCGAATTAAGGCAGTGGCAGACGGGGCTCGCGCTTCTGGTCTTAACTTCTAATTAGAGAGAGTAATAAATTATGGCTTCAACTGATCAACAAAAAGAATCCGAGATTATTGAAAAGCTCGTTTCTATTAATCGTGTTGCTAAAGTAGTGAAAGGTGGACGTAGGTTCGCTTTTGCAGCTCTTGTAGTTGTAGGAGATGGAAAAGGGCGCGTTGGTTATGGTTCTGGTAAGGCGCGTGAAGTTCCTGAGGCGGTAACCAAGGCAACTGAAGCTGCGAAACGTGCCATGATCAGAATCCCTTTGCGTGAATCACGTACATTACATTTTGATGTGCAAGGTTCATATGGCGCAGGTAAGGTAGTACTTCGTAGTGCGCCATCTGGTACAGGGATCATTGCTGGTGGTCCTATGCGCGCAGTGTTTGAATCATTGGGGATTCATGATGTTGTTGCAAAATCTACGGGTTCGTCTAATCCGCATAACATGATTAAAGCAACATTTCAGGCGTTGAAAAATACTACTGCCCCTAGAGATATTGCTGCGAGACGTGGTATTAAAGTTGGAGATCTTATTGCACGCAGAGAGCGGGCTTTAGGAAATAATAATCGTTCTCATGAAATAATGAATGAGTCCGAACACTCAGGAGATGAATCATGAGTATTGCCGAAGTTAAAAAAATTATTGTTGAACAGATTGCAAGCCCTATTGGAAGAAAGTCCTACCAAGAAGCAACTCTTATTGGTCTTGGTCTTAACAAACTCCATCGTCGTCGTGAATTAGTTGACAATGCGTCTGTTCGTGGTATGATTCGACGTGTTTCGCACTTAGTGCGTATTATTGAGGAATAGAACTATGGTTAGCTTAAATACAATTACTGATAATAATGGCGCAAGAAAAAATCGTATTCGTGTTGGCAGAGGCATTGGCTCTGGCAAAGGCAAAACGTGCGGACGTGGTGTTAAAGGTCAAAAATCACGTACAGGCGTTGCTATTAAAGGCTTCGAGGGTGGGCAGATGCCGATTTTCCGTCGCTTGCCAAAACGCGGTTTTACGAATATTCATCGTACAGAATATGCTGTTGTTAATGTTGGAGATTTAGAGCGCGTCATTCAAGACGGGTTTGTTTTTGAAGATAATAAAGTCAATTATGAAACACTTGTATTATCTGGTCTCTTGCGCTCATCTAGCACCAACATTAAATTGCTTGGTGAAGGAAACTTAACTACTGCTCTTACGATTGAGGTTCACAAGGCTTCTGGTTCTGCTAAGAGCTTGGTTGAGGCTGCGGGTGGCTCGGTTGTTCTTCTGTAAATAACTACATCGCGATTTTCATATGGTATCCTCAGCAGAACGATTAGCACGCAATCTAGATTTTAGCATGATTACGCGTGCTAAAGAGCTGAAGTCTCGTTTTGTTTTTGTGGTTTTAGCCCTTATTGTGTATCGCATTGGTACCTACATACCGCTTCCATCGATTAATCCTAACGCATTAAAAGAAATTTTTGCACAACAAAATGAGGGCATACTTGGTGTGTTCAATATGTTTTCTGGTGGTGCGTTAGGTCGGATGACCGTTTTTGCTTTGGCGATCATGCCTTATATTACTTCCTCGATCATTATCCAACTTTTATCTGTTGCCGTACCTCAATTAGCGGCACTTAAAAAAGAAGGGGAATCGGGCAGGAGAAAAATCAATCAGTATACTCGATACGCAACTTATATATTGGCTCTGGTTCAGGGTTATGGTGTTGCGATAAGTTTAGAATCTTCTTATCCTATTTCCTCGGGTGTCGTTTCTGATCCGGGGGTGTTTTTTCGTATTACGACCATGGTGACACTTGCGGGTGGAACAATGTTCTTAATGTGGTTGGGAGAACAAATGACGAGTAGGGGGATTGGTAATGGTATCTCACTTATTATCTTTGTTGGTATTGTTGCTGAATTGCCAAGTGGGTTTTTATCGCTAGGGTCAATTAATATACATCCAGTCGCCGTCTTATTTATTCTACTCTCAGCACTTGCGCTTATTTTTCTGATTGTATTTTTTGAACGCGCCCAACGTCGTATTATTGTGCAATATCCGAAGCGGCAGGTCGGTAATAAATTATATGCAGGGGATACAACCCACTTGCCGTTGAAGTTAAATACTGCGGGAGTCATACCCCCGATATTTGCTAGTTCATTGCTGTTGTTGCCTTTGACGCTTACAAACTTTAATAGCGCATCAACTCCACCGTGGTTGTTAGATATAGCATCCTATTTGGGGCATGGGCAACCTGCCTATATTGTGGCATACACTGCTATCATTATCTTCTTTTGTTTTTTCTATACTGCCGTTGTGTTTAATTCAGAAGAAACGGCAGAAAATTTGAAAAAGAATGGTGGTTTTATTGCGGGGATAAGGCCAGGTAAGCCGACTGCGCTGTATCTTGATTATATTTTGACGCGTATTACCGTTCTTGGTTCTATATATCTTGCGTTGGTATGTGTATTGCCTGAAATCATTATTGCAAAATACTCCATTCCATTTTTCCTTGGTGGAACGAGCTTGCTTATCATTGTGAATGTTTCTATTGAGTTTGTAGGTCAAGTTCAGTCTCACCTTTTTGCTCATCAATATGAACATCTTATCAAGAAATCACGTATTCAAGGGAGAAAATAATGCATATCATCTTATTAGGTCCTCCGGGCGCAGGAAAAGGTACGCAGGCCTCTTTTTTGCAGCGTGAATATGGTTTAGCAAAATTGTCTACGGGTGATATTTTGCGCGCTGCTGTTGCCTCTGGGTCTGCTCTTGGTGTGCAGTTGAAATCCGTGATGGATTCTGGTGCGTTGGTGCAAGATGATCTCATCATTGATATTATTCGTGAGCGTATTACGCATGATGATTGTGCAAAGGGCTTTATTTTAGATGGTTTTCCTCGTACCATTGCGCAGGCTGAAGCTCTTGATGTGATGTTGCATCATGCAGGCACAACGCTTCATCATGTGATTGAATTGGCAGTGGATGACGCATTGTTGATTGATCGTATCTCTGGACGTTTTTCATGTGCTTCATGCGGTGAAGGGTACCATGATCATTTTAAGCCAACATTGGTTGATGGCGTATGTGATGTGTGCGGATCGCATGAATTTTCACGCCGTGCCGATGATAAAGCTGAAACAGTGGCGCGTAGGTTGCAAGCCTATCATGAGCAAACCTCGCCATTATTGCCTTATTACCGCACATTGAATATGTTGCGAACAGTCGATGGTATGGCATCGATGGATGAAGTAACGCGTGCCATTAAGGCATTGCTTAGTGCGTGATAGCACGTGAAGTGCATTATAGTGCCTCTAGCATAGTCCTTTTTTGCCAAAGCATTATAGATGTGGATTTTTTGCGCGCAATTTTAAGAGTGTGTTCTACTAAGGAATATGATCCATGCACAATGGAATTGACGTGCCGTTTATAAACATGATAGGCATGGGTAATTCATTAATGGGAAATCACGATAAAAAATGATGCTCTATTATTGAGAGACATGGATGCAAGAAACATGGATGCATGTTAGGCATAAATTACCATGGCTCCGCGAGTAGGAATCGAACCTACGACCGATCGGTTAACAGCCGATTGCTCTACCGCTGAGCTATCGCGGAACATCTGCATATTCTTTTACACAATAATTTCACCTATTGCAACGATGAAATTGCATAAAGTGCAATTTTTATAATTTTTCTTCCATTGCGCCCATCATTATGCTATATTCCTTATGTTGACTTAAGTCGGCTATGGTAATAGCGCAGCTACTGGAATAAGCGGACTGGACCTGGGGGCAGTACCCAGCATCTCCACCTAAGTTCCTTGAATATGGGGAATTTTGGTGGGGGTGACACAGCATCGACAGGCGTTGTAAAGAGTGGATGTTTACTCGGGATAGTACCGCCGCATACCTACCCTTTGGGGCAAGGGTGATTGGACTAAGCAATTTAAGTGCAAACGATAACAACGCACTTGTTGCTGCTAACGATAACACAATCGTAGCGGTTCGCGCTGCTGCCTAAGGGTAGTCCGCGAATTCTAGCAGTGAACGCGGCTCGGGAGAGGGCCGGGCAACAGAATCTCTCCCACCTGATTTCTTGCATTAAAGGACGTATAAGCCCATGACAAGCCAGACCATAAAAAACATTGATCCCGAAACAAAGAACACCATGGAACGCACGCTTGATGCCCTTAAGTGGATGGATACAGGAACGTATCCGTGCTATGATGGAATGCAATCCGATATTACCTTGAGTGGCACGGGGCGCGCTCCATCAGATAAGGGGCATTGGGTGTTTGAGAAACTGGCAGAAAAAGCGGATAGTTTGCGTGATAAAAACCCTGACCTTGCAGCGGGCATTGATACGGTCATTCAATTTTATGAAGAGCATGATTTGGTGAATCCGCGTAAAGGGCAATCGATGCAGCGCGATAATGGTTTTGATCGCGGACGCTAGTATGGGGCTTGCTATCAGTACAATTCCCCCCGTTACTCGCAAATAAACCAAAAAAATTGCTGGAAGTGCAGTGCAAAATCGCCTATAAGCATCTTTTGATTTTTATGTTTTTTGCGATGCCGTTTTATGCTTTATCATATCCTCTATGCCCTTGCTGATTCTGTTCAGTTTTTCAATATATTCAAATATCTGACATTTCGTAGTGGCGGAGCATTAATTACCAGCTTGGTGATTAGTTTTGTGTTTGGTCCGAACATTATTATGTGGCTGCGGAGCAAGCAGGGCAAGGGGCAACCTATTCGGGAAGATGGTCCGGCCTCACATGTGCTGACCAAACAAGGTACGCCGACTATGGGCGGTGTGATGATTTTGCTTTCGGTGACTATATCGACCTTGCTATGGGCGGACATCACCAATGATTATATTTGGATCATTTTGTTGGTAACGCTTGGTTTTGGCTTGGTGGGCTTTTTGGATGATTTTCTGAAAGTGAGTAAGCGCAATACTAAGGGGTTGCGTGGTAAACTCAAGCTGATTATGCAAAGCGGCATTGCCTTTGCCGCGAGTTATTGGATTGTGCAGGTGAGTGATCCCACTATCGCTACTGTGCTTTCTGTGCCGTTTTTCAAAGATTTCTTGCCTGATTTAGGCTGGTTCTATATCCCATTTGCAATGATTGTGATGATTGGTGCATCCAATGCTGTGAATTTAACGGATGGCTTAGACGGTTTGGCGATTGTGCCGATTATGATGGCGACAGCATCCTTTGCGATTATTGCGTATGTCGTGGGTAATGCGATTTTTTCGGACTATTTGCATATTCCCTATGTGGAAGGCTCAGGAGAACTTGCGGTGTTTTCTGCCGCACTCATTGGGGCGGGACTCGGGTTTTTGTGGTATAATGCGCCCCCTGCCATGATTTTTATGGGCGATACGGGATCATTGGCGTTTGGTGGCTCGATTGGCACGATTGCAGTGATTGTAAAGCATGAATTGGTGCTGGTGATTATTGGTGGATTATTTGTGCTGGAAGCCGTATCGGTGATTGTGCAAGTGGCATCGTTCAAGATGACAGGCAAACGTGTTTTTAAGATGGCACCCATCCATCATCATTTTGAAAAATTGGGCTGGTCAGAACCAACCGTAGTGATTCGCTTTTGGATTATTGCCTGTGTGTTGGCACTGATTGGTCTTTCCACGCTTAAAATTCGATAGAAGGTGTAGTTATGAATCATCCCCTTATTGCTCCCTCCATTCTTTCTGCTGATTTTGCTGCACTTGGGTCAGAGGTGCGCGCTGTGTGTGAGGCGGGTGCGGATTATATCCATGTGGATGTGATGGATGGGCAGTTTGTACCGAATCTTACCATTGGTCCGTGTGTGGTGAAGGCGATTAAACCGCATAGCACCAAACCGCTCGATGTGCATTTGATGATTGAACGCCCCGAAGCGTTGGTGGAGGAGTTTGCAAAGGCAGGGGCAGATATTTTGACGATTCATTATGAGGCAGCGGTTCATGCGCACCGCACATTGCACGCTATTCGGGCGTTAGGTATGAAGGCGGGCATTTCGATTGTGCCATCCACGCCACATGAGGTGCTTCGCTATGTGATGGATAGTGTCGATTTAATTTTGGTGATGAGCGTGAATCCAGGATTTGGGGGGCAATCTTTCATACCGTCACAGCTTGAAAAAATCCGTGCTATTCGTGGCTTGATAGATGCCTCAAAAAATGATATAGTGTTAGAAGTTGATGGTGGTGTAAAGGCTGATAATGCTGCACATATCGTGGAGGCTGGGGCAACCATGCTTGTTGCTGGTTCTGCGGTGTTTTCGGGCAATCCATCAGATTATGCACGCAATATTGCTGCTTTGCGCTCTTGATGCTTGGTAGCATCTAAGAGAGGAATCTATGAGTCGTCCGCCCTATGAACGAAATAAAACACAAAATGCTGGCGAGAAATTAGCTGAAGAATTGCGCCCGCAAGAGCCGAAGGCTGCTGCATTATTAAACCCTATCCATGATGTGGGGGTGGTGCGTGCAGCGTCAGAGCCTCCTGCCGATCGTTATGTGAAGGGATTTGGTCCAGGGGATGATGATTTTCGGATGCAAGTGCAATCCTTGGTAGAACGTGGTGTGATTGCTGATGGTGTTCTGGTGCTTGCAGATACGGGGCATGATATTCCGATGTTGGCGCAATTAGCGCAAAGACTTGACATGCAAGGAGCGATTATTGCTCCTGAGAAATTGGGCGCAACAGATGTAGAAGTGCGTGGTGAAGTGTTGGGCAATGGTTCACGTGTGCAAAGCCAAGCGCAAACCTTTGGTGAAGATATTCAGCGTGCTATGCGTGCCAATGCGCAAGATGGCACAACAAAATCATTATTTATTGGCTTAGAAGGGCATCGCAAATATGCCTTATCGACGGAGAATTTTCCAAGTGCAGATGAACTCAAGGCACTGGGGATTACGCGTGTGGTGTATCTCACGGAATCTCGCGTAGGGGAGAATACGGGAGTGATTGCGGCTGATATGAAACCATATGTTGAGCAACTGCAACGTTCAGGGTTGACAATAGAATCCCATGGGGTTGATCCGCGCATTGGGCGAGGGGCGCAACGCCAGAGTGGCATAGAGCTTATTCCAGAGGATGTATTGGGTGGCATGAGAACGATAAAAATGGAACGTCATGGTGAAGGTGTTTTCCCAATGCCGAATAATTCCCCTGTGATGCAAGCGCAACCAAAAGAGCGCGGGCGATAATGCTTCATTAGTACAATTCTGTGCCAATGAAGCATTATAGAGTCGTTCGGGGTGTTACAAGCGTTTGTCCGCTGGTCGTACTAATTTTCTTAGCGTCCAAATGCTTCGATCAACCCCTCCAATAATAAGCGGAGTGGGCTTTATAAGCATCTGTTCTTTTGCCTCGTGAACCAGTTGGTTCGCATAAGCGAGGGATGTTCTGCGTCCATTGAGGTACGCAAAAAAATCCGTTCCCTTCATGATGAGGAACAATCTAGGAACAATGTTGCATTGAAAACATGCGATTCCCATAAAACATAAGGTATGCTGTGCATACAAAGAAGGTGAGCGTGTTTTTTTACCGCAATGCAACATGGATGTCAATCATTATTATGGAGAGGGAAAAAGTAGCCATGCGCTTTGTGCATGTGTGCGTTGTGGTTTTGTCGATGGTATTTAGGTTGGTGCTGCGATATAAGGCACTCACGCACCCGAATTATCATTCCTCCTTGCAGATGTTCGGGTGCAACCTTATCATAACGGAGTTTTTTATGCGTTTAGTGCGCGTTTTGTTTGTTTTAATTATTGCTGCATCCAGCCTCACGGCATGTGGATCAACCCAGCCATCCTATGAAACTGCTGCATGGGATTCTATGTCCTATGGCGATACAACGAAGATGGGTATGGATTTTTCAACGATGCGCCCGCTTGCTGGTAGCTTGCGCTAGAGTTTAACCATACTTTAAGGGTGCAGTGCATCCTCCGCGCATCAGCAATGCGATAGGTTTATGACAGTTATGTGAAGATTGCATGGTTTAAGTACGATCTTTCTTGCAAATGCCGTCTTCATAGTGCATGATCATAGTTCCACAGAAAGACAATGATTTCGTGGAATTGCGCACTATTGGAGGAAGTATGATAAAATCTTGTGTTGTTTTGATTCTTGGCACATTCATGTTGTCTGCGTGTGGTTCGTCCAATGCGCAACAAGCACAATATGCATCGTGGGATAATATGTATTATTATGATCCTCATGGCGCAACGGAATAGTGCGTGACGCATGTTTATTTCATTGCGTTTTGGCTTGGCTCGTGATAACTAATATTATAGTTTTATATTATTTTAGGATTATATCATGACTCAAAGCCTATCCATCGCGGCGCGTTTGGCGGCCGTGAAACCTTCACCCACTATTGCGGTTACAACTCGTGCTGCGGAGCTTAAAGCATCGGGCAAAGATGTGATTGGTCTTGGGGCGGGAGAGCCAGATTTTGATACGCCTGATCATATTAAGGCAGCGGCCATTGATGCCATACATAAAGGTTTTACGAAATACACGCCTGTTGGTGGCACAAATGAGCTAAAAGATGCCATTAGTGCCAAATTGAAACGGGATAATGATCTCACCTATGCACGTAATCAGATTGTGGTGGGTGTGGGCGCAAAACAAGTTATTTTTAATGCGATTTTAGCAACCGTCAATGCGGGGGATGAGGTGATTATTCCTACGCCTTATTGGGTTTCGTACCCTGATATGGTCTATGTGGCGGAAGGTACGCCCGTGATTGTGACGTGCAGCAAAGAAGATCATCTGAAGCTAACGCCCAAAGCACTGGAAGCAGCGATCACGCCGCGCACTAAATGGCTGATCCTTAATTCACCATCGAATCCTAGCGGTATGGCATATTCGCGGGGTGAGCTTGCAGCACTCGGAGAAGTATTGCTGCGTCATAGCCATGTGATGGTGATGATTGATGATATTTATGAATATCTTGTGTATGATGGCTTTGAGTTTTCTACCTTAGCGCAAGTCACGCCCGCCTTAGCGGATCGCATTCTCACGGTGAATGGTGTATCGAAATCCTATTCTATGACGGGCTGGCGTATTGGTTATGCAGCAGGACCTGCATGGTTGATTGCGGCAATGTCGGATATTCAATCGCATTCGACTTCCAACACTTGCTCGATAAGCCAAGCGGCGGCAGTGGCTGCATTGAATGGGGATCATAGCTTCCTTGAGGCATGGAAAGATTCATTTGTGCATAGGCGCAATAAAGTATGCGCGGCACTTAATGCGATTAATGGCATAAGCTGTACCGTGCCACAAGGGGCGTTTTATTTGTTCCCTGATTGCTCCGCCTTGTTTGGGCGCGTGACACCGAACGGGGCGCGCCTTACCAATTCTGTTGATGTATGCGCCTATTTGCTGGAAGATGCGTTGGTTGCTGCGGTGCCGGGCAGTGCTTTTGGCAGTGAAGGGCATTTCCGTATTTCTTATGCGACATCCGAAGCATTGTTGGATGAGGCATGTGTGCGTATAGCGAGGGCAGTAGGTGCGCTAATCTAACGAGTCCTGATAGGGGGGGGGATTATGGTTCATTCACCACGGTTTGATGTGCAAGATGTATTTCCGCGCGTTGGTTGGCGTGATGTGATCGAGATAAATCCAACTGGTTTTAGTGCTGCCGATCAACAAGCGATTGAGAAAGCTCTGGATGAACTAGAAGCCTCAAAATCAGGGCAAACCTTGTTGCAAGCCATGCAAGTGAAACGCAAAGAGGAAGGCGCAAAAAAACTCACTATTGCGCATAATGAAGAACTTCCTGCAGCGTATAAAGGCGAGGTGGGAGATGAAACGATCTATCTTAATCTTCAAATCCTAGAAACCACAACATTTCATCTGCCGACGGGGCAATCCGTGAAACCCTCCTTAAGTGAGGTGATTTTTCATGAGGCCGCCCATCATATGGATGAACATCTTCGTCCGAATAATCAAGCACTCAAAATAATTTTAGATCATGAAGCAAAATATGGACGGCTTTTGTTGACATCGAATTTCTCCCATGCCTTCATTGAGCCGAATCAAGAATTTTTAGATTCCTTGCCCGTTGCGCAGCGAGACGCACTCATCATCGTGCGTGATGCTGCTAAAAATCCACAGATCACGATAGCGCAGTATGAGCAGATTTTTGACGAGCAGATAAAAATAATGATCGAACATCCCACATT
The DNA here is from genome assembly GCA_004292675.1 of Alphaproteobacteria bacterium. GTDB lineage: Bacteria > Pseudomonadota > Alphaproteobacteria > Rickettsiales > UBA998 > RDZH01. Next base: position 43,083 of record RDXO01000026.1, read on the forward strand.
AAAAGCGGTGTATGATGCCTCGTCTGTATTAATTAAGTCGCTCGATCCTCAAAATATCGAGGATAGGGAATATCAGGCTGTCAGTCGCACCAATATTTTTTCACGAGAAATTTATAGCCCTTATCGACGTGTCGATTATGATTCAGCTTCTTTGGAGGAACGTATGCGCACAGTTCCGCCACGGCAATTAACACCCACGAACGATCCCGTAAGGACGGAGGCTGCACAAGAATATGTGGAATTGTGGCGCGAACGCTATGGCGATGTCGCAATGGAAGGAAGAAGATTGCAATTTTTAGATTTGAATCCTTTGATTCCCGAGGATGTGAAAAAGATATTACAACGTCAAGGAGTGCTTCAGGATGTGCCGAACACTCCTCAAGCTCATGCTGCTATTCCTAAGATTGGTGTCACGCCACTTTCACGTTAGGTCTCATTAGGTTTTTTCACTATTATAATTTTTTTTTAACTGTTATTATGGTACTATTAACAACAGGATAATCTATAGCACTTTTGGTATCATGATTTCATATCGCCATACGATCCTATCGACAAGTTGTTTGAGTGCATTATTGCTGCATATGCAGTGCGTTGCAGCCTATGCATTGCCGACGGGTGGGGTGGTGAGTGCAGGCA
>RDXO01000007.1 GCA_004292675.1 Alphaproteobacteria bacterium
ACTAGGCTGTGTTGACAAAACAGTCAACACAATGCAAGTCTAACTTGTGAATAACGCCACTCTAACCAAAGAACAATTCAAGAAAATACTCGAGTACCTACAAAGTCGTAACGATGTCTACATCGCTTCTCGAGCCAAAATCAAGCGCTTTGTCAATGCAGTCCTCTGGATCACCCGTTCAGGCGCACAATGGCGACTCCTGCCAAAATCCTACGGCGATTGGAACAGCATCTTCCAAAGGTACAATCGCTGGTCAAAAAAAGGCATCTGGCAAGACTTATTCCAGCATTTCGCACAAGACCCCGACATGCAAAGTGTGATGATTGATGCCACCATCGTCAGAGCCCACTCGAGCAGTGCAGTCAAAGGGGGGATTTAGACCAATATGCTCTGGGACGTTCTCGAGGTGGTCTGACAACCAAAATCCATGCTCTGGTTGATGCACTTGGCAATCCACTGCGATTGTTGCTGACTGGAGGTCAATGCCATGAAATTACCAAAGCACAAGAACTTCTCCAAGACATCAAAACCGAGCATGTGATTGCGGATAGAGGATTTGATGCTGATAAATTGCGTGATGAAATCCATGACATGGGAGCAGTGGCGGTGATTCCAGCGAAAGCCAACCGTAAAAAACAGTATGAATACGATATGGATATGTATCAAGAACGGCATCTAATTGAGTGTTTCTTTGGCAAACTCAAACAGTACAGACGAGTCTTCTCGAGATTTGACCAGACTGCCATGAACTATCTTGGTTTTGTTCACTTCGCTTCGATGATGATTTGGTTGCGTTAATTGTCAACACAGCCTAGAACAAAACTTGTTTTTGACGACTCTGGAAAATGCCACCGAAGATTGCTTAATGACACCGAGGATTTAATCAAAGAATGCGCCGCCACCGCTACAAGAGGAAAAGTTGAAGCCGCCTTTAGTAATCTCGAATCCATGAGCAGCTATGTGGTTTTTCGTATTGTGCCTTCAAAAGTACAAGCATGGAATAGATGGAAAGAAAAGCAGAAAAACAATGAAAATGTTTGAAACAATCAGGGCCTGCTCGGCCATGTTTTGGAGTTTTCTATTCATGTAGTTTAAGCAATAATATCACGTACTACTTTTCCAGAGATGTCTGTTAGTCTGTACCTACGTCCCAAATGTTTGAAAATTAATTTTTCATGATTAAGACCCAATTGATGCAAAACAGTGGCTTGAAAATCGTGTACGTGTACGGGGTTTCTTTGGATATTGTAGCCCAGTTCGTCGGTCTCGCCATAGACCATGCCTGGCTTGATACCCCCACCTGCCATCCAAATACTAAAGCAACGTGGGTGATGATCTCGTCCATAATTGTCCATCGTCAGTTTTCCTTGGCTATAGCTCGTACGGCCAAATTCGCCTCCCCAAATCACCAGTGTTTCGTCCAACAAGCCGCGTTGCTTTAAATCGGTTACTAAGGCAGCAGAAGCCTGATCTACGTCTTTGGCTTGGCTTGTTATTTCAAAAGGAAGATTGCCGTGTTGGTCCCAGCCCTGGTGGTACA
>RDXO01000001.1 GCA_004292675.1 Alphaproteobacteria bacterium
GTTGATTACATTCTGCCACATTATGGCATCTGATGCAACCCAACTTGACGGGGATGGACATATATACGTTACAAATCTATTAACTTGTCGGGTGGTGAGATAGTGTTATAGTCGTTTTTTGACATAAAACAATGAGGCATTTTTTTGTCAAACGACTATAATCACTGTGGGATTCAGCTCCACATATGTTGATGAAGCATCAGCTTATCCGCATATTCTTGCGGATCATGCGGAATCACCAAGGCATCGGGGTTATGATATAGCACATCATGCAGACGTGTCAGCAAAAAACGCATGGCGGACGCACGCAATAATACGGGCATCGCGGCACGTTCAGCATGGCTACGCGGTCGCACCGCATCATAGGCAGCGCACATCGCCTCATAGGCTTGGCCATTCCAACGATGCGATGCATCAAAGCACCATGCATTGGCAGTAATCGCAAGGTCATAGGCATAAGCATCATTGCACGCAAAATAAAAATCAATCACCCCTGAAAGCGTGCCATTTTTATCAAAAAAAACATTATTCGGAAACATATCCGCATGAATCACGCCGCATGGCAAATCCCGTGGGAAATGGTCGTATTGATAGGCATATTCCTGCTTTGCTAAGGCATAAAGATCATGATCTGGTGCTATGTTCGCAATGCGCACAAGCAATGTCTCCCATCCCGCAAAAGACACACCATTAGGATTATGCAGAGGGAAATCCGCCCCCGCACAATGCAACCGCGCCAACATCGCGCCTGCTTGGGCAGAATCTGCAACGCTCGGCGTAAGAATACTCGCACCTTCTAAAAAATGCACTAAGGCAACGAGTTTCTCACCCAAACGCATAAACCGCGCCCCGTTTAGGGTGCGATAGGGTGTCGGACACGGAATCCCCTGCACATGAAGATATTCTTTGAGCTGCAAGTAAAAATCAATATTCTCTTTATTGACGCGCTGTTCAAAGATGGTAAGAATAGCTCGATCAGCCTTACCATCCTCCCCTTCAAAAAACAGATGATAGTTGCTATTTTCCACACCTGCCTCAATGGTCTGTGTTTTTATGACACGATGTAAACCATACTCAGTTTTAATCATGTCAAGCTGAAAATTATCCAAAAATGTATATACTGCCATATTTTTTCCACTTATAGCTATTTTACCATAGTTCATCACAAAAAAATGCACCTAAAGTGAAAAAGGTGCTTGTAAAATACTTCATCTTGTGCTTCACTAGCGCACATACTTAAATTGATTGCGCATGATTGGCAAGCAATCGTTGCATTGTGATGAAATATTGTCTATGGTTGCAACTATCGCCAACCCCATTTTGGGCAATGAACCTAGGGAGATCATAATTATGTTTCGCAATAAAAAAGAAGACGCACAAGAGGAGCTTGATGTCATGAATACCACTGAAGAAACCAACCAAAACAACATTCCTGCCCAGCCACGTGCTGCAGGTGCGGGCGCACCACAAACTCCAGCGGGCTATCGTCCTGCCCAAGGTGGCGGAGTAGCACGCCCTGCAGGCAACGCATCAGCCCCTCGCCCTGCTGGTGCTTCATCCAACGCCATGGATGCACGCAACAATATCGCAACATCACCAAAATCAGGAAGCAAGCGCATTTTGACTGTAGGCAATGATATTCTCCTCAAAGGGGAAATCGCAACCTGCGATCGTTTAGTGATTGAAGGTATGGTGGATGCAACATTGAAAGATGTTCACACGGTAGAAATTTCTGAAACAGGTTCATTCAAAGGTACGGCTGAAATTCAGGATGCTGAAATTAGCGGTCTTTTTGAAGGTGATTTAGTCGTTCGCAATCGCTTGACTATTTATGCCACAGGTCGCGTCCGTGGCACAATCTCCTATGGTGAGATTGAAATTGAGCGTGGCGGTCAAATGACAGGCAATATCCGTCTTGAAGGCGAGCCTGATATGTCGAAAAAGAAAGACGCTGCGTAATATAAACCTACCTAAACATTCATGAATCCGTCATTCTTGAAAAGAGAGTGACGGATTCATTTTTTTTGGCATTAGTCATATTTATGACACACTCATGATGTATAATCCTCTAGTATGAACAACACAACAACATCTTCCACTATTGATAGTTCCTCCGCTGTTTGGGCGGTGAACCCTGATGGCACACTCCGATCTATTTCTGCGCATCATGCCGATCATGAAATGAAGGCAGCGTCACACATCAAACTCATCCTTGCTGAACGTCTTTCCGCGATGGTCAAAGCAGGGACGATTGATCCGACACTATCTGTTACCTTGCAGCAAGGAATGCTCGGAAATGATCCAGGGCGTTCTTCCCCTGCTGCTGTGGGGATGCGCGTTCCACTATTAGAAGCCGTAGATAATGCCCTGCGTTATTCCAGCAACACAGATACAAATCTGATGATTCATGCCATGTATAAACCCTTATTTGATGAGGGCAAAAAGCAATTTCCTCAGGATGCAACGAAGGCAGAGCAATATGCGTTTGATGCGATCACGGCTGATTTACGTGCGCATGGATACCCGAAAACACGTTTGAATAATTTTCTTAATCTACACGAAGACCATCAATCAGAACGTTGGAAGAATCAACAAAACACGAATATCACCACAAGTAATGATGTGGGCGTTGCCATGCAGCGTCTTTGGGATAAAGACACCACTATCATTGACAAAACGGCAACCAAAGCATTGCGAGATGCCAAAGAAAAACTAGACCCCGCTTCATTAGGAGAAAAAATAAGCGGCACATCTATTGTGAAGGCTCATGCAGGGCGATACAAATTTGGGGATACGGAATATATTTCCGTTGGTTTTCTTAATGGTAATGGTGGCGAACCACTCTCTACCTTTCAACCATTTCTTGACGAAGCATATAAGGAAATTGAGAAGGATCAAAAAAATCTAGCCCTAAAGCCATTACCCGTTCCAACGCAATCAGCCATCGCGCCTACTGCACCAGCACAACCAGAACCAGCACCTATTGCACAAAATCAGACACCAACGCCACAAACACCAACGGCACTACCTTCCTCTCTTATGGCAGAACTAGAGAGTGTTACGCAGCCTTTGCTGCAGTTTATGCAGCCCGTCATATCGTTTGCGCAACCTATATTACGCCATCTTGAGCCTATATTTCATAATGTTATGAGCGCAACGAGATCACTATTCACCCCAAACACATCGCAAGCCTCAAATACGCCCACTCCGCCTTCCGTGCCGACTCAGGCTACAATACCAAACACGGAGATGGAAATAGCATCCACACCACTTACGCCGATGCAAACCCCTGCACTCAAGCCGAGTGACATCACAATAGCACAGAGATAAGCACCGATACGATGTTTATTCCATATTTTGACCACCATTGATGGAGATCGTTTCACCCGTAATGAAACCAGACCCTTCACCAATGAGAAACAACACCGTACGTGCAATTTCTTCAGGCTCTCCCATCCGCCCTACAGGAATAGCAGCAACGATTTTCTCAAGCACATCTTCACGAATCGCGGAAGTCATATCAGTGCGGATATATCCCGGAGCAATCGCATTGACTGTGATGCCCTTTGCTGCCGTTTCACGCGCCAACGCTTTGGTAAAGCCCAAAACACCTGCTTTCGCAGCGGAATAGTTCGTTTGACCAAACTGCCCCACCTGCCCATTAATAGAGCTGATATTGACAATACGCCCAAAATTATGTTCACGCATCGAATCAATCACCACTCGCGCCATATGAAAGCAAGAGTTCAAATTGGTTGTGATTACCTCATTCCATTTCAGCGCATCCATTTTATGCATGGCAGCGTCACGCGTAATTCCCGCATTATTGATCAGGATAGAAATAGCACCACCAAGTACTTGTTCGCACTCTTTCACGCCACGGGCGCAATCTTCAAAATCAGATACATCCCACTTCACGGCAGGAATACCCGTTTCTTTGGTGAATGCTTCTGCTACTTCACTGCGTGATGCATAATTCACCACCACATTATAGCCTGCTTCTTTCATCGCCACGGCAATGGATTTACCAATACCGCGTGTTCCACCTGTTACTATCGCATTTTTAGTCATATTCTTGTTCCTTGATTATTATATAGTCGTTTGACTAAAAGATTTAAGCGCGTTCCACCGCAAGAGCAACACCCATGCCACCGCCAATGCACAATGTGGCAAGCCCTTTGCGTGCATCACGACGTTTCATCTCATGCAGCAATGTCACCAATACCCGCGCCCCTGATGCACCAATCGGATGCCCAAGCGCGATTGCACCACCATTGACATTGACTTTTGCAGGATCAAACCCTAAGCCACGCGTTACCGACAATGCTTGCGCCGCAAATGCTTCATTGGATTCAATAAGATCAAGATCACCAACCGACCAACCAAGACGTTCCAAGCATTTTTTAGTAGCAGAAATAGGACCCGTTCCCATAATTGCAGGGTCAACACCCGCGTGCGCCCATCCACGCACGAATGCAAGCGGAGCAAGACCACGTGCTTCTGCCTGAGTGCGTGACATCATCAATACCACAGCCGCACCATCATTCAACCCAGAGGCATTACCCGCCGTCACCGTACCTTCTTTGTCAAAAGCAGGGCGAAGTGCGCCAAGTTTTTCTAATGTCGTCATACGCGGATGTTCGTCCTTATCAACGATAATATCCCCTTTGCGATCTTTAATCACCACAGGCACGATCTCATCGTTAAACTTCCCTGAAGCAATGGCAGCAGCAGCTTTTTCTTGTGAATGCAAGGCGAGCGCATCCTGATCTTCACGGCTAATCGCAAATTGTTTTGCGATATTTTCTGCCGTTACACCCATATGATAATTGTTAAATGCATCCCACAAGCCATCATGAATCATAGTATCCACCAAGGAAGCATGACCCATCTTCACGCCTGCACGCATCGCGGTAGCATGAGGAGAGAGGGACATATTTTCTTGCCCTCCTGCAATGACAATACTGCTATCCCCTTGCGCAATCGCTTGGGTGGCAAGTGCCACAGCACGCAAACCTGATCCGCACACCTGATTCAGCCCCCATGCAGGCACGCCATGCGCAAGCCCTGCAGCAATCACCGCTTGACGTGCAGGATTCTGCCCCTGAGCTGCAGTCAATACTTGCCCAAGAATCACTTCAGATACTTCATCTGCTGCAATTTTATTGCGCTCCACTACGTCCTTAATAAGGGTTGCGCCCAACTGATGCGCTGGAACATTTGCAAACCCACCGTTAAATCCACCAATCGCTGTGCGTCGTGCATCAACAATCACAACATCTTCATGTGCCATAGTCTTCCATTCCTTCAAAAAAATTATTTGTTGATTAAGGATGTAGCTATTTTCTCAAAACTTGTCTAGGGGAAAGAAGCGCGTATGCTCATAAACCATGACGAGTGTTTCTTATGTGCCACGGTTGGAGGGTGCTATACTCATCGCCCACGCACGATGCGTCGTATCAAAATGTGGAAACGATGAGTATTTTTGAGTAAGGTATACCCTTCATTTCACTTGGTAAACTCAAGTCCTTAAAGTGAAATGGGTATACCATGGCAACCTCGTTCACTTTGCCCGCGCCGACCTGAAGGCATAATACATTTCTTGCTTAAAAAAACTATCGCCAATCGCGCTTTGACGCTTGCAATTTAGTTCCACCATCATCAACGCATCCTGAAGTTGCATTAAGTGCGCTATATTCCACATCTTAACCGCAGCACTATAGGCAGACTCATCCTTAAAAAACACTGGTGGGGAAAGCTGCTTCATGGCAGATTCACAGCTCATCCCCTCCGCCATACGCTGATGGATGCTTACCAAACGTTGCACCAAATTAAGCGCGAACCGAGTTAAGGCAATGGTGGATTCCCCTTCGGCGCACAAGCGATCCGACACGCTCCAAAACCGCTCCATATTGCCTTGAATCCATGCAAGAAGTGCATCTTGCGCTATATGATATTTATTATCCGTCAACAACACAAGCACATCATCTTCCGTGAGTTGTCGACGTTCCCCCAAATAGAGATCGATTTTTTCAAGTTCTTGTGCCGTTACCAGACGATCATTGCCTAAGGAAGAAACCATAAGCTGCATCACTGCGGGCGAAAACTGAATCCCCCGATTTCGCATATTTTCTCGAATAAACTGCGCCAGCGTTGCCCCTTCATCACGGTAACACGCAATGGTGGCAACATCCGTGCGCTTGGCATCTTCGCACCATGCCCGAAGGCTGGATTTTTTCCCCAAATCACCCGCCATAATAATCAACGGATTGCTGCATGTAGGGTGAGAACGTGCCTCTTTTAGTGCCAGCGTGAGATCATCCGTTGCCCCTGTAATAATCACACATGGCGCGCCTCCCATCATAGAAATGCGACTTAATGTATCCTGAATCAAGGTAGCATCCGCCTCCACAGCAGCCATACTATATTCGTTACACCGAAAGGGATCATGGCGATCCACCCCCCATGCAACAAGCATCTTATCACGATAATGCCGTGCCACTCCCTGATCCACACCATAAAGCAATAAGGTTGTGCATTGCTTGGGTGGCGATGCCAAAAAACTATCAATAATTTTGGGTGCGAGCTTCATGCCTCATCATCCCTGACGTTCACGCACGCCAATCAAAACACTCACCACAAACATCGGCACGGTAATAAGATATTGTTGCATTGGCACGACAAAATATTGCTCGGCATCATAGGGCATCCCCACCACATACGCAAAGCGGTATGCATACATAATCCAGCCAATCAGAATAAATTGCGTTGCAAGATAGGTGCGTTGAAAGCCCAAGCGTGCATTCATCCGAATCATCAGATAACACAGCCATACAGGACCAATGTTCAAGAAGGTATAAAAGATAAAGGTTTGGATTTCATCCGCCCCGTCGGGAAAATGGGATTGTCTAATGGCAAACGTCCATATCAGATAAAAACCAAAAACATAGAGGAGCTTTCTCGAAACATAGGAAACGCTACCAAATTCAATAGGTTCACCAACCATCATTCCTCCTTAGGCACATCACGCATAGCAAAATAACGAATCAAACGTAGGCGTATTTCTTCCGCCAACTCATCCATTAATTGCCGTGTCGCATCTTGATTTGAGATATAGGTAGAGAAATCCGCCCGCCCAATCGTGTAGGAACTGAATCGTTGAATACGATCAACAAGCAATTCTTTGCGATCCGAGGCACGATAAAAGCGCATCATGCTTGTGCCAATCACGCGATAACGGCTAGTCGTTCCGTCCGTCTCAATCGAGATAGGTTGCAAAGAAATCTGCACATTCGGCTCAAGAATATAGTCTGATTGCGCTCCCCCACCCATTGGCGCAAGACGATCCTCTAAGGCAACACGTATCTGTTGATGATCGCGCCCTTTCGGAGTTTGGATACGCACCGAGGCTAATTCATTACTGTAGGTCTGACGCTGATCATAGACAGGCGTAAAGCCACATCCGCTTATGCCAATCATGATGCTTACAAGGAGGATAACATATTTCATACTATCATCTATAGCGTATCACGCTAGGTTTGGCAACCCCGAGTCTCACCACCCGACAAGTTAATAGATTTGTAACGTATATACTCTAAACGCATTCTATCTTAAAGTGATAGGAGGTTATGATGCGGGTATTGAGTGGAGG
>RDXO01000002.1 GCA_004292675.1 Alphaproteobacteria bacterium
GGGCAAAACGATATTATTGGGGAGCAAGGGTACTAATGCCCTTGCAAGTTATGCCAAGGGCGGGGTATCCTTTGCTGAATCTGACATCCTTATTGGAGGCACTGGGAATGACGCTTTAATTGGTGGCACAACGGATCATTTCGGAATCTTTGGTTGGGGAGCGATAAAAGATGTGGAACGAAATGACCGCGTCTATGTTAACAATTTGCAAGTCACGGGTGGGGAAACACCGTTTATCTATGATATGCCAGCGGCGTGGAATCCTTGGCAGGGGCATCTTTTTGCACTATTTAATGGTTCACCGCAAGAAGAGAATGGAGCAATGTTAGGGGTGCGATGGCTGTGGGATACGCAAGCGATAGCGCTTATCGAGAACTACACGCACCGCTTTTTAGAAGATGGCGATGCCGCGATTGAGACTTATCAACAGAATCTTGCGGATAAATGGGATATAGCGAGCCTATTTGCGAATCTGTGGAACAGCGTCAAAGCCATTAATTTTTATAGAAATAATCCTGACCCTGAAACCATTTCGGTTGCAAGCACCCCCTCCCCCGCTGCTGCACGCACGGCGCAGTTTGCCGCTACTGCAAGCGCGCCTGCACAACATATCCCCTTGAACAAAGCCACGCCATTTCTTAAAGGAAATGCACAACTGACCGATCTTGACACCGCAATGAACAGCGATGCCACCTTGCGCACGATGATCACCACTTTAGCGGGGCGTGGTGCTGCCTCACTCACCGCTTTTGATGCGGAAGTGCGCAATATTTTATTCCGTTGGGCAAAGGTGGATAATGTGGCGGATGATGCCCGTGGTGCGAACGTCAATGCAAAAGAGCTGGTGTTCCTTGAGAAATATGCGGGTGTGCCGTTTGTTTCCACAACTAATGGTAGTGCAAACCCGAACTTTTCAGAAGCTATGGAGCATAAAAGTGTATGGGAGGAAGTCTATAGCGAAATGCGCGGGGCGTTGCTTGCGCAAACAGTGTATGCATCGCATTTTGGCGGGGTGATGATGGGGCGCGAGGATGGGCGATTCATCACACCCACCGTTGATTTGCGCGGTGTGGTGAAGCATATGATTGACAACATGCCGAGCAATGCAGCGCAAGCCATGACCTATTGGGAGCAACGTATTGCTATGCTGCACAGCATTAAGCCCTTAGTGGAGCGCAAAATTCCCATCACAAAAGATTTTTTTGGCAATACTGCGCCCGATGTTAGCACTCAGATGGGCATGATGGATCATCATCTGCTAACAGATATTATCCAAGCCACTTCAGGAAGAACGCTTCCCCTCACCCTTGCGCAAATGCTGGAGAAGGTAACGCAAACAAGCACCCTTCTCGCCCCCCCTAAAATTACACTCGCATCAGCGGGTGCGAATATGGTGGGCAGTGGCGGTGATGATTTTATCATTTTTGATCGCCCAACCGCAACGAGTGTCGATGGTAAAGGGAATGATACCTATATTGTAGGCAAAGATTTTACTTCGCTTACGATTACAGATAGTGGAGCTTCCGCAGCAGGAAGTATTTTTTCGCTATTTCAATCCATGTTTCCTGATAATGATGCCTTGCGTTTTACCCATTTGATGCGTAAAGATGCACGCATTGATCGTGTTGGAGATGATTTAGTAATCACCAATAAACTGACCAACGGCACAGTGCGGGTGGTGAATAATTTTGCAGCGTCCGACGATCAAGTACTCAGTTTGAGCATGAGCGGTTCTGCCAAGAAATTTGGTATTGAGCAAATCACGTTTGCTGATGGCGAAGCAATGATCGCAGTAGATATTTTAGAGGAGATTATCACACGGCAAGAAACAGATGGGAATGATTTTATCCGTGGAACAGTCGATGCAGAGATTATCCATGGGCGCAAAGGGCGTGATACGCTCGTCGGTGGCGATGCTGGGGATATGTACAAATTTAACGTGGGCGACGGATTTGACATTGTGCGCGACCACCAAGATAATTTTTTCGATGAACGCCCCGATCAGATAAAATTTGGTGCAGGGCTGGATATTAGTAAGGCTGTATTAACTCGCGGCACAGTCACAACGCAGGATGGCTTTGTAGAAGACGTTGTGAATGGTGAATCCTTGCGGATTACGTTCCATACAGGTGATAGCATCGTTATTGATGGGCAGTTCTGGAATTCAGGGCTTGGAACAGGGACATTTGATGCGCACGGAGTGTTCTTTAATCTTATTAGTTTTTTCCCATTATTAGGTTTGCTGGGTGGAGGTATTCCGTCTAATTTTGATAATTACGGTACAAAAAATACTTTGGGGTTAGCGATTCGTACAGACCCTAATACGAACAAGTTAGTCGTCGATATTCGTGACACAAATTATTTTATCATTGCGCCGGATTTTACCACACGCGCCGATAAACCCGCAACTTCCCTACATACGGAAGCGAAGACGTTTGATATGACGTTTTCGGGCAACGCACTCTCGGATACCCCCTTCTCAGCCGATAGTAATACGACCCCCGATCTAAGCAAAGGCATTATCGCTACCCCTGATCGACGCATAGAAAATTTCATGTTCATGGATGGTTATGTGCTTGGCGTGAAAGAGATGCATCAAGCCTATCTCAATCAATTTAACCGCGATGCCGCTGATCGTATTATTGCATTTCATGAATCTGAAACCTTACAGGGCGGTAAAGGGAACGATACTTTATCAGGGGGTGATGATGGGGATACGTACCTATTTAACTTAGGTGATGGCAAGGATGTCATTGAAGAAGCACAAACAAATATACTTTTTAAGAAAGCTGATAAAATTATTTTTGGAGAAGGCATCACTCCCGCGAATATTAGCATAACATCGCAAAATGACAATAAAGACCTCCTGATAACAATTAACAATACGCAAGACAGCATCCTCATCAAAGGACAACTTGATGCTGGGGTTTTTGGATGGCATAATTTTTACACCGCCGAAAATCGCATTGAGTATTTTCAATTTCATAGTGGCACAGTACTCACAGCAAACGATATGGCGGCACGATTATTGAACCCCACAACGGGGAGTGATGTACTCTATGGAAATGCCGATCATGATATTATCTATGGGGGCAAAGGCGGAAATGATACATTGATAGGAGGTGACGGTGGCGATGCCTATATTTTTGGTTTTGGTGATGGACAAGATGTCATCCACGATAAGATGTTTTCTGCATTGTTAAAATTTTGTGATAGTGTTTATTTTGGTGAAGGTATTACCAAAGATAATCTGGAATTATCCCGCCCCTATCAAACGAATGATCTCGTGATTCATCTAACGCGCAATGGGCAACGTACTGGTGATTCACTCACGATTAAAGATCAGTTTTTACCCAGTGTTTTTGGCTATGATAGCCTATTTTCCGTGGATGATAATATTGAATTATTCTTATTCCAAGATGGTAGCGGTTGGACGTACCGCGATATGATGGAGCGATTATTGCGTGGTACGAATGGCAATGATAGCATGGAAGGGTTTTTCAATAATGATACTTTTGATGGTGGCGCAGGCAATGATATTTATTATGGCGATGGCGAAGCAGATACCTATGTATTCACACGTGGTTATGGGCAAGATACCATTGTGGAGATAGCGCAACCATTTGAATCAACCTATATTGATACGGTACGCCTTGAAGGATTAAAAGTGAGTGATGTAATCTTCTCACGTCCCAATCCATGGCATTTTATGAATGATGATCTCGTCATATCCATTCGTGGAACATCGGACACATTGACAATAAGAAGTACGTTTAATTATCCTCATCAGTATGTTGAGCGTTTTCAATTTATGGATGCGAGCCTTAAATTATCAGACATACGCACCATCTTAGCCAATCAAGATAGCAGTGGTAATGATACGATCAATGGGTTCAATGAACAGAATGATATATTTCAACCAACATTAGGCAATGATACATTGCGTGGCGGAGACGGAGATGACATCTATCATTATCGTCTAGGATCAGGGCATGATGTGATTGACGATGGGCGTGCTAATGTTGCAATTTCTGATAATGATCGGATTATATTGGATGCAGCAATTACGTCGCAAAACACAACGCTTGCACGAGAAAATAATGATCTGATTATCCGTTTTGCGGGCAACACCACAGATTCCCTAAGAGTGCAAAATCATTTTGATGGCTTGGCACAAAATGTAAACTACCAGAAAATCGCTGGTATCGAATTTTCAGATAGAAACAAAACGCTGTGGGATGCGGAGTTTATTGATACACGTATTGGCGGCACGACCGCAGGCAATGATCTGTTGCGCGGGACGCTGTCAACCGCAGGCGCAACTCAAAAAGATAGGCTTTTCGGTGCTGCTGGCAATGATACGCTCATTGCGGATAGGCGCGACACGCTCTGTGGTGGCGCAGGCAATGATCTGTATCTTTATCAAGATGCAGTGTCACCATTTGTTACGGAATCCAGCTTTATCTATGAAGCGGGTGGCGGTGGCAATGACACCTTGCGTTTGCCGAGTGGCATTGCGCTTGATCAACTCACATTCGCACGAGAAAATCAAGGGCGTGATCTCGTCATTCATAGCAAACTTTTATCGGGAAGTTCGGGCGTGTATGTGACCTTGTGGAATTTCTTTCTTCATCCCATGCATCAAATAGAAACTCTGCAACTGCAGCAAAATGGTACAATTACCTCACATAATCTCATTAATTATGTTACACGCAGCACCACTAATGCAGACTATCTTCTTGGCACGAATGCATCTGAATCTTTTTCAGGATTAGCTGGTAATGACAGCATCAATGGCTATAGTGGCAATGATACGATCATTGGAGGTACGGGCAATGATTGGCTTGCTGGGGGTGCATGGGATGACATATACCTCTATAATAATGGTGATGGCAATGATACCATTTTTGACATGCAAGATATGGTAGAGAATTCGATGCAAGATGTAGTGCGCTTTGGCGTAGGCATCACGCCACAAAATATCCGCTTGTTGCGCGTTGGGACTGGGGGAAAGGATATGCAAATTTCTTTTCAAGGCATCACTGGATCGGTGCTGATTCAAGATTTTTTTAATCCCCATAATCTCAACCGCATTGAACTTTTTGAATTTAATGATGCAGCAAAAACGGTGTGGAGTCTTGGGGATATTTATGCTGCATTACCCGCGCAACCGACCTTGCCTGCGGTTTCTTTTGTTCTCACCACTTCCACCATTAGTGGAGGTGTTGCATCTGAAACATTGACGGGAAATGATGGACATAATTATTTTGCGGCAAGCAAAGGCAATGATCGCATCATAACCTTGAATGGATCGGATACTATTGCCTATGCGCTTGGAGATGGCAATGATACGATTGGCGATGATCAATTTTGGCGCACGAACGATCATGATAGCGATCACCTCATCTTTAGTGGCAACATCACGCTTGCCAATACCACTATAACGCGCACAGGGTATCAAGGAAAAGATATGGTGATGCGCTTTAACGATGGTGGAACACTTACGCTTATGGATCAGAATAGAGGGCATTATGAGCGCATCGAATATTTCCATTTTTCCGATGGAACAATGATGAATTGGCAAGATATTGATAGGCAGTATTATGCACGGGCGCAAACTTCAGGCAATGACAGCATTACGGGGGATGCTGCTAAGAATATTTTCACATCAGGCGCGGGTAATGATGTTATCGATGGCTTAGGTGGAGGAGACATCTATGAATTTGGCGTAGGCGGAGGGCATGACACAATCAATCCCTATTTTGCCATGAAAGAAGAAACCGTGCGTTTTATGGGCAATATTAGCCTTGCGCAAGTGAGTTTTCAACGCGTAGGGGGCGGGAATGATTTAAGCATTCGACTGAATACTAATGACAGCATCACGATGAAGATGCAGCTTTCTGTATCAGGTGAACCCATACAATACTTCACCTTTGCTGATGGCACATATGATTGGGCATCGCTCAGCCAACATTATGTAAATCGTCAACAAACCACAGGCAATGACGCTATCTACGGTACAATCCAAAATAATACCATCATGGGCGGACTTGGCAATGATACTATTGAGATGGCACTGGGTGGCGAGCAAACATTAATCTACACACTAGGAGATGGACGAGATACGGTGATAGCATGGGACAATATGTGGACGGCAACGCCTGATCGCCTTGTAATTCGAGGTATTCTTAGCACCGAGGCAATTTTTAGTCGGGCGCAGAGCAACTTGGCGGCTAATGAATTGTTGATTACCTTACCCAATAGCGGTTCTATCACGATTCAAAATCAGCTTATTGGTGGGAATAACCCCATAGAAACCATTTTCTTTGAAAGAGATAACGTCACCTTCACGGCGCATGAACTGCACGCAAGAATTGCACCATCGCAACCAACAACAGGCAATGATTCTATCGTTGGGACGGCACACTATGATGTGTTGTATGGTGGCGCAGGCAATGATACGCTTTATGGTGGGGCAGAAGGGTTTTTTGGTTTATCCGATTCACTCTATGGCGGAGCAGGTAATGATATTTTGGTGATCACAGAAGGAAGTGATGTATTAGATGGCGGTGATGGTGAAGATGTTGTGGATATGACTCAAACGCGCTCACCATGGTCGATCACCCTTGATGAGGATGAAATCCAATATTCAGAATCCTCTACGATCTTCAAAACTACTGCCGTGAATATCGAACATGTCATTGCATCACCACAAAATGATACTATCCGAGGCAGCAATGGCAATAATCATTATCGTGGGCATGATGGGCATGATTCAATCAATGGCGGTTATGGTAATGACACTATTGATGGTGAGGCAGGACGCGATACCATCGATGGCGGTTATGGCAACGACATTATTCGTTTTTCTGCACGGACTCATTCTACGGTGAATGCAGCGGATTATATCCGCCAATTTAGAATAGGGGATGATATAATAGATGTGTCTGGTTTAGGGTTTAATCGTATCACCTACGAACTTCCCAAAAATAGCACAGAGATACAGCTTTATTTTGATTCTCGCCCATCAATGAATCATACATTTTTTGCGGCAGGTCGCGCATCGTCTGATTTCTCATTTTATCTGGAGGGGGAGCTTGCTTCACAACTGAGCGCAAGTGATATTATTTTTGATGCGGCATCCGTTACCAATACCACGCTACAATCGGATAATGTTCAACTCACAGGAACGCAAAATAGAATCATCCATGGCTTGCATGGTGATGATACGATTATTTCATCATCGGGGCATGATACGATCTTAGGGGGCAGAGGAGATGATAGCATCCAAGGCGCAGCGGGTAATGATAACATCAACGGTGCAGAAGATCGTGATACGATCTTAGGGGGCTTAGGTGATGACACCCTCACAGGGGGCTTAGGCGATGATACATTCCTATTCACCTCAGCAACACACAGCACGCGCTTAGCATCGGATCGCATTACTGATTTTACCAG
>RDXO01000014.1 GCA_004292675.1 Alphaproteobacteria bacterium
TCACACCCGCGTAAAAAATTATATATTAACGACCATGTGTCGTCAGAAATCTCAATAGGTGACATAAAAAATCTCGTATTTGTAATTTTATTACAAATATATAGCAGAATTTTTTGAAAAATCAACAGAACCTAAACTACAGGTGAAAAAAATGACAGAACAAGAAAAGAAAGAACTTGCCGCACGTTTAGCCGCAGAGTACGCTGCTAAACAAGCAGAAAAAAATCCCACGCCTCAAAACGTGGAAGTCGCACAACAAGCAAACAGCAATGTTGGGAATGTGCGTAACGACTAGATTCAAGTTCTCATAAATAAACAGCCGTTCCCTCTGGGGGAGGTTGTTTATTTCATGATTAATTATCACGTGCATGAAACACGCACTAGACATGATGATGTTTTTATGGTTTAACCAGCATCATGCACGCACCTTTTGTTCACCTTCGTAGCCATTCTGCCTATTCCTTACTGGAAGGGGCAATGACAGTCAAAAAGATGGTGGAATATGCCGCCATGCAGCGTATGCCTGCATTAGCCATCACCGATACGCACAATCTTTTTGGATCATTAGAATTCACCCAAGCATGTTTCAAGGCTGGTGTGCAACCGATTATAGGATGCCATTTTGCCCATATCCCCTATGATGCATCGCCTTCGCGCCCGTATGAGCGGGATTATCTGTTGTTACTTGCCAAAGATGAACAAGGCTATCAGAACCTTATGCGCCTGAGCAGCGATAGCTATTTGCACCCGCAACAAGGGCAAGAGCCACTACGCCATCTGGAATATATCACGGACTATGCCGAGGGGCTGATTGCACTCACAGGCGGGGTCTATGGTGCGCTTGGCAAGGCATTGATGCGCAACCAGCATGACAAAGCAGAAAAAATCATCCGCACCTTGCATGATAGCTTTGGGGATAGGCTCTATATCGAATTAATGCGTCATGGCTTAGCAGAAGAACAACAGATTGAACCTGCATTGCTGCAACTTGCCCTTGCGCATCATATACCGATTGTCGCCACCAATGATGCCTATTTTGTGAAGCGTGACATGTATGATGCGCATGATGCCCTCATGTGTATTGCTGAGGGGCGTTATGTGATGGAGCAGGATCGTCGCCGTGTCACTGCTGAACATCGCCTCAAGACTGCTGAAGAAATGTGCGCACTCTTTGCTGATCTTCCCGAAGCGATTGACAATACCCTGATTATTGCACAGCGTTGCACGGCTTATTCCCCTGCACGCAAGCCTATTTTGCCCAGCTTTCATATGGAACAAGACGGCGTAGTCCTCTCAGAAGAAGATGCATTACGCACCCGCGCGCGTGAAGGATTAGAAGCCCGCTTGCTACGGCATGTATTCACTGATGCGATGAGCGATGAAGAACGCGCAATCATTGCCAAGCCCTACCGTGATCGCTTACAGTTTGAGTTGGAGGTCATTATTGGCATGGGCTTTCCCGGCTATTTCTTGATCGTATCGGACTTCATCACATGGAGCAAAGAACAAAACATCCCTGTTGGGCCGGGGAGGGGATCGGGGGCAGCATCGGTTGTGGCATGGTCACTCTTAATTACCGATCTTGATCCGTTGAAATATGATTTGGTATTTGAACGGTTTTTGAATCCTGAACGTGTATCCATGCCCGATTTTGATATTGATTTCTGCCAAGATCGGCGCGATGAAGTCATTCGCTATGTACAGCAAAAATATGGCATGGATCGGGTGGCGCAAATTATCACCTTCGGAAAACTGCAAGCACGTGCCGTTTTGCGTGATGTTGGGCGGGTGCTGCAAATGCCCTATGGTCAGGTAGATCGGATATGCAAACTCGTACCCAGCAATCCTGCTAATCCCGTTACCCTCGCACAAGCTATTGAGATTGAACCCTTGCTCAAGCAGCAAATGCAGGAGGATGAGACAGTAGCGCGCCTTGTCGAGATTTCTTTGCAACTGGAAGGCTTGTTCCGTCATGCCTCCACCCATGCAGCGGGGGTAGTGATCGGCGATCGCCCATTGCATGAGTTGGTGGCACTGTATCGTGATCCAAAATCCGATATGCCCGTGGTGCAATATTCGATGAAATATGCTGAAGAAGCAGGCTTAGTGAAGTTCGACTTTTTAGGACTCAAAACGCTTACCGTGCTTGCCAAGGCACTCGCATTGCTGAAAAAACGCGGTATCGAGATCGATTTATCCTGTATTCCACTGGATGATGCCAAAACTTTTGATCTACTAAAAGCAGGGAAAGCCATTGGCGTGTTCCAATTTGAAAGCACGGGCATGAGGGATGCATTGCGTAAATTGCAGCCCGATCGCTTGGAGGATTTAATCGCACTTGGCGCGCTCTATCGCCCCGGTCCGATGGATAACATCCCCACTTATATTGCCTGTAAGCACGGCAAGGAACAACCCGATTATCTGCATCCCTCACTCAAGCCCGTATTGGAAGAAACCTATGGGGTGATTATCTATCAGGAGCAAGTACAAAAAATTGCCCAGATTCTTTCGGGCTATACGCTTGGCGGTGCAGATTTATTACGCCGTGCGATGGGTAAAAAAATTAAAGAGGAGATGGACGCGCAACGCAAAATCTTTGTTGACGGTGCGTTGAATAATAATGTGGATGCCAAGCAAGCCAATGATATTTTTGATCTTGTGGCGAAATTTGCAGGCTATGGCTTTAATAAAGCGCACGCCGCCGCCTATGCCCTTATTGGCTATCAGACGGCATATTTGAAAGCCAATTATCCCGTGGAATTCTTTGCAGCATCGATGACCTATGATATGCACAATACGGATAAGCTCAGCATTTTCAAACAAGATGCGGAATCGATGGGGATTGCTGTGCTTCCTCCTGATTTGAACCGCTCGGAAGTCGAGTTTAGCGTTGAAGATCATCATGGCGCGCTTAGCATTCGCTATGCTTTGGCAGCGGTGAAGAATGTCGGTGCAGCAGCAATGCATGAGTTAGTGGAAGAACGTGGACGCAGCGGTGCGTATCAAGGCATCTTTGATTTTATCAGCCGTTCAAGTGCGAAATTATTGAATAAACGACAATTAGAGCATTTATTTATGGCGGGGGTGTGCGATAGCATCCACACGAACCGTCATCAGCTTTTTGCTTCGATGGATACATTGCTTAGCTATGGGCAGTTGGTGACGGAGGAGCGTAATTCGACGCAAACCAGTCTATTCGGGGAACATACGGTGGAGGTGCGCCATCCTGATTTAGTGCAGGTGTCCGAATGGAAAGCATTAGAAAAGCTAGATCAAGAATATAAAGCGATTGGTTTTTATTTATCCGCGCACCCGCTGGATGGTTACGCGCCTGCATTAGAGATGCTACGTATTCGCAATATGGGCAGCATTACACCCTTGCTGAATGGTGAATATAGCCGTCATAAAATTGCTGCAATCGTGATGGGGAAAAATATCCGTAATTCCGCACGCGGAAAATTTGCCTTTGTGCAACTCTCGGATAGTTCGGGGGCATATGAAGCCTCCATCTTCAATGATGGTTTGTTGAATGAAGTGCGCCCTTTGTTGGAAATCGGAACATTGGTGATGCTGAATGTTGAAGCCAAGATAGAAGAAGCAGGTGTACGCCTTATCATACAAGAAATGCGCCTACTTGATGATGTATTAAAATCTACGGAAGGGCGCGCTCAAGGAGGGAATCTTACCCTGCGTATTTATGATCATCGTGCGGTTGAACAGATTCATGCTCTGTTGCAACATCCGCATCCACAAGGCACAAAGATCACGTTGCACGCCATGATGCAGGACGGGCGCACGGCACATATCGCGCTTAAGCACAATTATCGTCTTTCCCCTGAAGCAATGATTAGTGTGCAGCAGGTGCAGGGATGTGAGGTGGTGAAGTGAGTGGATTACGGTTTGTGGATATATTCGCAGGGATAGGAGGATTTCATCTTGCGCTGCATCAACTTGGTTGCGAGTGTGTTTTTGCGTCTGAAATTGATCCCCATGCCCGCAAGACCTACCGTGAAAATTTCTACGCGTTGAATCCCGCCTTATTTGATGAAGATCGCTATAATGAGGATATACGCAGCATATCCCCTGAAGAAATTCCTGATTTTGATATTTTGTGTGCGGGCTTCCCCTGCCAACCTTTTTCTCAGGCAGGGTATAAACGCGGTTTTGCTGATACCCATGCATCAGAACGGGGCAATCTATTTTTTGTGCTTGCAGATATTTTGGCAGCCAAACGCCCTAGAGCCTTCTTTTTAGAAAATGTCCGTGGTTTGCTCACGCATGATAACGGTAACACCTTTCGTATTATCAAGCATATTTTAGAGGAAGAACTAGGATACAGTTTCTATTATCAGATTGTGCGCGCCTGTGACTATGGTTTGCCACAATTACGCCCGCGTTTGTTCATGATAGGCTTTCGTGATGAAGGCATGTTGAAAAGTTTTCACTTCCCGCCACCGATTCCACTAAAGATGACCATGTCGGATGTATGGGATGCCCCATGTGATCGTGAAATTGGTTATACGTTGCGTGTTGGGGGGCGTGGCTCTGCCATTGATGATCGCAGGAATTGGGATGCCTACCGCGTCGATGGCACAGTGCGTCAACTTATGCCTGAGCAGGGCAAAAAGATGCAGGGTTTTCCTGACGATTTCCGTTTTCCTGTATCCACCAAAGAGGCAATGAAGCAATTAGGCAATAGTGTTGCCATTGATGCAGTGCGTGTATGCGCTGGGGCGATGCTAGAGCATATGGAACATATGGAGAAAAAAAGCGTGAAACATCATAATACGATGAATAAAGGTGAGTGGACTGAACTCTATACATTGCTCAAAATCATGTATGAACGCCGTCTTATTTTTGCCAATGCAGATTTAGAACCTATGACACCCGAACAAGCATTTGATATACATACTGTGCGCACGCTCAATACAGGAAATGCCTATCATCTTTTGCCTGATGCCTCTATTATGATAGAAGAAAATGGCGTACAGCGTAGTGTTGCTTTGGAAGAGTTAGATTTATCCGATACAGCACATGCCATTAAACAAGGAAAAAGTACATTTTCTCTTGGTAAATTGGATGCCATTCGTCATCAACTAGGCATAAGTTGGGTAAAAAGTGGCACAAGTTTGCAAAAAGCAGATATTATTCTCGATTGCTCTAAAGATGGCATGGGCTACGCACATCAAGGCTTTGGAATAAAATCCTTCCTTGGAAGCAAACCCACATTATTAAATGCCTCGGGTAATACCAATTTTGTGTATGAGGTGCGCGGGCTTCATGCGGACGTTCTTGAAGAAATTAATGCGATTAGCACACCGCACAAACTCATTGATCGCGTGAAACGCATCCATGAATTGGGTGGGAGCTTGCATTTTCATCATGTGGAAGCGGATAGTTTGGAATATAATTTACAGCTTATTGATAGCACCATGCCGCAATTACTAAGCGCGATGTTATTAGAATTTGTCATGCATCGTCGCTCTAAAATAAGTGACAATTTGCACGCTGTAGTATCCAGTAATCCGAATGGTGTGATTGCACCAAACCTTGATCATGCCGCCTATGTGATTCGTATCAAACGCTTGCTCATGTCGATATTGCTTGGTTTTTTTGCAGGAAAAAAATGGGATGGGCAGTACAGCGCGCAAGGGATTATTATCGTCAAGACAGACGGATCACAATATTGCTTGCATATGCTTGATGTGGTGCAATTAGAGGAATATCTATTTCGCACCATTATGTTTGATACCCCGTCCACGACCCGCCATCGTTATGGATCGCTGATCAAAGAACATGATGGGAAATTATACTTTAAGCTCAATATGCAGTTGCGATTTTAACAGGCTTAGGACTTACGCATTTTTGCCTAAAGAAGTTGGAAGCGCGAGAGTATTATTCAACATTTGGTTGATATATGCGTCAAGAAGGGACTGTTTTAGCTAATAAATGTTTATTTTACAGGCATGTGCGACGCGTTTGAGTTTCACCCACGCAATATGATTGCGCTGCGCTTTGGCTTTGCGACATTGGCATTTGTCTATAGCCACAAACTGACGGGTGCGGATATTACTCAAAACCAAGAGGACGGCTAAGCAATTCTTCCATGCCTTCTTGTACTGACATGCGCATACGCAAAATATTGCATACAACTACAGAAATCGGCATAGAAATACCCAATTTCATCGATAGATCATATACCGCCTCTGCCGTTGATACACCTTCGGTGAGAGGATTCACTGTTTCCGTGGGTACAAAACCATCAATACTATGTTTACCTACCTGCATACCAAGGCGCATATTGCGCGATTGCTCCGATGCACAGCTCAGCATCAAATCTCCAATGCCCGCTAAGCCCTGAAGCGTTTTCGATTGCCCGCCCTTGACTTCTGCAAGACGCGCCATTTCTGCAAGTCCGCGAGTCATCACAGCAGCGCGGGCATTTTCTCCCAAATTCGCTCCAATCGTCATACCACAGGCAATCGCAATCACATTCTTAATTGCACCGCCAACTTGTACCCCCATCACATCATCGCTAATATAGGGGCGAAAAACATGCCCACTCAACATAAATTGAATGCGCTCCGCCAATCTGCGATCACGCGATGCTAAAACGGTGGCCGTGGGCAAACCTTGTGCAGTTTCAATCGCAAAATTTGGCCCTGATAAAATCACAATAGGGTTTTGCGTCAATGTGCTTTCAAGCACCTCCGACATCAACATAAAACTCCCACGCTCAATGCCCTTAGAAGCAATAATCATCGGAATAGATTCATCAATACGATCAGCAAGCGTGATGCATAAGGTGCGCAATGCTTGCGATGGCACGGCAAGAATCAAAACATCCGCTGCGCAAGCAACATCTAAATCATGCGTAATGGTGATAGCAGGATCAATAAATTGATTCGGCAAATAACGCGTATTAATCCGTGTCGTGCGCATCATTTGTTCCAGATTACTATCACGCACCCAAAGCGTCACATCCGACCCTGCACGATTTGCTTGCATCGCAAGTGCTGTTCCCCATGAACCCGCACCTAAGACCGCTATGCGATTTCCTTCCATAGTCACTCCTTATGATGCATTGGCGCGTTGTGTGTGTGCGCGTGTAATAGTTAGGGTTACCTCCGAGTTCATCACGTGATGCGTACTCTTATGCCCTGCACATGATGCGGCATTATACTCTATCCCCACACACAGCGTCTGATCACAGAAATAAACGCTAAATTGATCCACTGCCTGCACAATATGTTGCTCCGCGTGCAGATGGATGCTAATGCGATCACTCACATCAAACCCCGCATCCTTGCGCGATTGCTGCACAATACGCACCACATCACGCACGATCCCTTCAGCGATAAGATCATCACTTAACGTAGTATCCAGCACCACCAAGCCATCCTGAGAGGGAAGTGCCGCCGCACCGTGGGCAATGGTTGATTCCAAACTGAAGTCATATTCGTCTGGTTGCAACATTTCTCCTGCCACGATAATCGCACCTGATGCATCACGCGCCCATGCACCTGCACGCGCTGCTGATCCGACTTCTTTCATTTTCGCGCCTAAACGTTTTCCTGCAATCGGAAAATGAATCTTCAGCTTATGATTGGCAACGCCCTCTAATTCTTTAGAAAAATGCACGGCTTTGACATTGGTTTCATCGGCAATGAGTGTGGCGCAATAATCATTCAACGCACCAAACTCCACGCCATAGACTGTGAGGTTTGCCAGCGGTTGACGAATACGTAGCGTGAGTTCATTGCGGAGCGCATGGGCGGTATTGCATATTTCTTGCACCTTATCCATCGCGTGCATCATGGTGCTATCTGCCCCATAATCACGTAATTCCGTTGGAAACTCCGCCAGATGCACCGAATGTTGCGCATCCAGCACCCCGCCATGCACCAGCCCCGCATACATCGCTTCACTGATTTGTGGCAGAATCGGTGCGACCACACGGCATAATGTGTGCAGTACCGTGTACAGCGTATTATAGGCTGCTTGCTTATCGCTATCCACCGCTTCGCCCCAAAAACGCGAGCGATTACGGCGTATATACCAATTATTCAGCACTTCCAAAAAGGCGGTGATATGGGTGCATACGCTTGGTGTATCATAGGCATCCCATGCACCGCGCACATCTTCCACACAGCGTGTCAACTTAGAGAGGATGTAGCGATCCATCATATTGGTGGATGTAATATCATATTCCGCCTTTACGCTATCGGCATTTGCATAGAGCGTGAAGAAATGATAGGCATTCCACAACGGCTTAATATAGAGACGCACGGCATCACGGATGAATGCCCCTTGGCTATCCAAGAACAATTCATTGCCCTTCATGATGGTGGAAGAAAGCATGAACCAACGGAGTGCATCTGAGCCGTAGCTATCGAATAATTCCATCGGATTGACGTAATTCTTCAGTTTTTTCGATAGTTTACGCCCCTGTTCATCCAGCACCACGCCATGACAAATACAGTTCTTGAACGGGATGCGATCAAACAACGCGACCGACAACACCATCATATTATAGAACCATCCACGCGTTTGTGCTTCATATTCCACAATGAAATCCGCAGGGAAATTGGCTTCAAACCATGCTTTATTTTCAAACGGATAATGCACTTGCGCAAACGGCATTGAACCTGATTCAAACCAGCAATCAAACACTTCATCGACGCGCTTGATGGTATATTGAGGGTCTAGGGGGCAGGGCTTCGTGAGCGTATCAATGAAGGGTTTATGCAGATCATCGACTTTCACCCCGAAAAATGCTTCCAGTTCCGCAATCGATCCAAAGACATAAAGCTCTTTATTATTGGGATTATCCGAACGCCATACGGGAATTGGGCAGCCCCAGAAGCGTGAACGGCTGATCGACCATTCCCGCGCACCTGCAATCCATTTGCCAAAGCGTCCATCTTTAATATGATCGGGAATCCAGTTGATCTGCTGATTCAGTTCTACCATGCGATCCCGAATCTTCGGCACATCGACAAACCATGAGGATTGCGCACGATAAATAATCGGCTTATCAGTACGCCAGCAATGCGGGTAATTATGGGTATAATCTTCTTGTTTGATAAGCTGTTCTGTTTGCTTGAGCCATTGGATAATCCGTAGATTCGCTAGTCCGTATTTCTCTAATTGCGCTTGCGTGTAGGGTTCATCAGCGTGCTTGCCCTTGGTTTCACAAATGACATTCAGCCCTTTCAGAGACAAAGTACGGATGGTAACATCAGGCGCACCCTGCCATGCATCACGTTCAATAAGATAATAGGGTCCCATACTATGCTTAAATTGGCGATCCCCTATATGCTTCATCCCTAAGCGTTCCATCATGGCGTGCGAGCGTGGGTTTTCTGCCACCGCGCCCCCTGCAATCGCATCATAGCCCAGCACACGGAAGCCATATTCTAGGGAGGCAGCGCATAATTCTGTGCCGTAGCCACCATGCCAAAAATCAGGCATGAGGGCGCAACGTAGTGTTGGCATAGCAGGCATACCCTCTGCTTGTGCAACGTAAGATATGCCAGCGCGCCCCATAAATGCACCTGTTTCTTTATGGAACACCGCCCATTGCCCATAGCCATGGGTGCGGAACTCCGACATATTTTCCCGATGTGTGTCGCGTGCTTGCTCACTCGTCATCAGCCCATCATTGACGGTTGCCATGACGGTTGCATTGGTATGCAGCGCGATGAAATGATCCACATCGTCTGACGTGGGCATACGCAAAATGCAGCGATCCGTTTCAATATGGCTAAGGTCGAATATAGTGTTCGTATAGCGTCCCTCATGATTGACGGGAACAAGCACAATAATACCATTATTGGCACAGACGCGCATATCATCTTCACCAAACCCCGGAGCCATATGCACAATGCCCGTGCCTGATCCCTCCTCGATGAAGTCGCTACCGTCAAGTACACGGAAGGCTTCTGCGTGATCGGAAAAATAAGGGAATAAAGGTTCGTAGGATAAACCGATGAGGGATGATCCTGAAATAATGGTTGCACCCTCTGTTTTTTGTGCAGTGATATAACATGTACGAGCGGTCAACTCCTCCCCCTGCGTGCGGGGGGAGGTTGGGAGGGGGGTGTTTTCCAATGTCTGTACAATAGTCTGCACTACCCCTTCAGGATTATCGAGTACATCATTATTCCAGAAACGTAGCACCACAAAGCCCGCTTTTTCTAAGAATACTGTTCTTTCGGCATCGTACGTCTGTTGGGTTATTTCATCATGTTGTCCGCCATCAAGCTCAATAATAAGCTGATGCGAAAGGCAGGCAAAATCGACAATATATGTTCCAATAGGATGCTGCCTACGGAATTTAATATGGTCTAATTGCTTATTTTTCAACAGATTCCACAGTGTCTTTTCTGCATCTGTTGGATTTTTTCGCAAAACTTTAGCATGTTCTAATGCCACAGGATTTCTACTACTATGATCTTTTCCCCCAATAATTCCTAGCTTTGCTGAAGCATTTTCCGCCCCCCTCCTGCCTCCCCCCGCAAGCGTGGGGAGAGGATCAGAGTCCACCACAAATGCGCAATACTCCATCTCAGCACTCGCCGCTAAAGCCAAATTGCTTGGCAATGTCCACGGCGTAGTTGTCCATGCAAGAAGATAATAGGCATCTGCTTCGGGCGCACCTTGAGGGCGTTCCTTCAACTTAAACGCGACCGTAATCGCCTTATCAACCTTCTCACGTGTGGCATCATCAAGGCGGATTTCTGATGTGGATAATACCGTTTCCGCAGCCCAGCTATAGGGCATTACCTTAAAGCCCTCATAAATCAAGCCCTTCTCGTGAAGCTGTTTGAATGCCCACAATACGGATTCCATATAAGGTGTATCCATCGTTTTGTAATCATTATGAAAATCCACCCAACGCGCCTGAGTGTTCACATAGGATTCCCACTCACCACGATACGCCATGACGGAGGTGCGACAATGCGCATTAAACGCCTCAACCCCATGCGCAATAATCTGTTGCCTCCCTGATACACCAAGCTGCTTTTCAGCTTCCATCTCGGCGGGGAGTCCGTGACAATCCCAACCAAAACGGCGTTCAACACGCTTGCCCAACATTGTTTGATAACGCGCCACGGCATCCTTCACATAGCCCGTGAGCAAATGCCCATGATGTGGTAAGCCATTGGCAAAAGGTGGACCATCATAAAACACATAAGCGTTGGTGCTGCCATCGGCATTCAGTGCTGCACGTTCATCAACGGAGCGTTCAAACACGCGTTGTTCTTGCCAAAAGGCACGTATTTCTTGTTCAAGTTGCGGGAACTCCACATCAGAGCGCGCTTTCGGATAATGAGTATAAGATTCTGACTGTTTCATGCCCCGCACTCTACGATCTCAAACACAAAGATGCAAGCATATATCACAAAATGTGCTATAGTATTATCTTAGTTTTTGACTATATGTTTAGTTCCTTTATTCTTATGGCAAACGCTATCATGATCGAAAGGAGACCAATTTATGGGAAGTGTATGGCATGGTAACGCTGAACCTGTCCCTACGCAGGGTGCATATGGACATCACCGCGCTGCGTGTTGGCAAACAAAAGCTCTATCTTTTTGTGGCAATCGACCGCGCCAGCAAATATGTTTATGCCGAGCTTTACCCAACGATGACCTTTTTGCTCTATTATAATCACCAAAAGAAGCTAAAATCCTTGAATTTTATCTCACCCTACGATAAAATCATTCAAGAATTTGACCAAAAACCCCATCTATTCCACATTAATCCAACCCATAAGTTGATGGGACTGAACACATACCTTACTACGAGAAAATCATAGATAGAATCCAAAAAGGCGAGCATCATATTGGTGTACGTGAAATATTTCCTGACATAAGGTGGGATAAGGTATATCTTATAAAAGGGCATTATTATCGAATATTGTTTGAACCAGATTGGGTTTCTGCACGACTTCCTCATGAATATAGAGGGTATAAGATGCATCCTATTGATATATCATTATCAGGAACATATGAAACAGCTCTTGTTTTTGTTGATAAAGAGAAGAAAGAAAATACAGTGTTTTTAGTTGAGGGTCATTATCATCGCCAGCGTAACCGTTATATTTTTTCTAATGAAGATACGCGGATGCAGAAAGGATATAAAGCATCAGATGAACCTTATTTTATCATACAACCGTATGATTTTCTTCCTGATATAAATACTTCCATTATGTTAACTTCAAATAAAAAAAGTGAGAACATCCATGATTAATCTTTTTGTTGCTATTCCTGTTGGCACTATTGCAGTCGGTGTTGGAAGTCAAGCATTGTTTTATTATTATTTATTATTATTTTGCACGTTCTACGGCGTTTGCTCAAGCGCATGGCGTATTACCTCAGAATATCGCGGAAGCAACCACTGAACAAAATAATAACGCAAATGCTATCCAGCACGCACTAACGAGCGGTGACATTGCCAATGATGCAGGTAGATGGGCTTCTGAGGGCTTAGGATGGGTAAAAGAAACGAATGCAACCACTGAACAAGCTAGAGATTCATGGAGGGATAAATGGAACAATGAGGTTGGTATTCGTTTGGCGGAGTGGGCGAAACAACATGGATATGATTGGGATGAATACCATGATGCTTTAATTATGGATGCTTTTTTTAGGGGGTATTTCATAACAGATTTAGATGATCCGCGCATTGATATAAGACAAGAGAAGCCTATCCCTGATTGGAATGCGCCTAGTCCTGATTGGCAAAATGCAAGTAGATCGTGCGCAGTACCTTCATGGGAAGACTTAAAAAGGGCGTTAGAAGAAGAAAAACGCAGCGTTCAAGAAGAGCGAGAAGCCAACGACACGCCACAAGCGACAAAGCCACAGACACCGGTGTCGCTAGATATGGACGGGGACGGGTTGGAATTGATTAATGTATCTATGTCACGAGCCTATTTTGATATTGATAATGATGGCTTTAGGGAAAAAACAGCGTGGGTTGCCCCTGATGATGCCTTGCTTGCCTTTGATCGCAACGCTAACGGATTGATTGATAACCAAAATGAATTATTTGGGAGGAGACCGGGAACATTTTTTAATGATGGATTTGACATATTAGAAGCCGAGTTTGATAGCAATCGAGACCAAGTGCTGACCAGTGCTGATGCGCGGTTTGGGCAATTACGCGTCTGGAATGATCGCAATGGCGATGGCATATCACAGGCGGGTGAATTACGAACATTAACACAAGCGGGCATCACACGCATTAACCTTGTGGAAAACAACTTCCCCACGGAAATGTTTTTCGGAAATCGCGCCGTTGAGAAATCTGATTTTACCATTAATGGCGTGGTGCGTAACGCATTTGATGTGTTATTTGATGTAAACCAAGTGCAGAGCGAATGGATTCTCCCCGCGAATTATCAGTACGCTGCGGGTGTCACCGCGCTTCCAAGCCTACGTGGCATTGGCGATATGAAGCCACTTTGGGTTGCCATGACGGACGATGCCACGTTGCGTACTATGGTGCAGAACTTTAATAATCAGAACTATGCGCGTGTGAATTTTGGGCAATTACGCAGCACTGTTGAAAATATTTTGCACCAATGGGCGGGGACAAGCACCGTTCCTCATGAGGGTTCGTGGCAGTTTACGTCAGGGCAACATATGAGTGCGCGCACGGTTGAAACGATGGATCGATGGTTTGGTTTGGATACGGGTACGAGCGCTCTTGAGTTTACGCAAAATAAGGGGCGTTTATATCTATATGAGTGGAAGGATATTGTCAGTGATACGATGACGAAATTATTAATCCAGCACGCGACGCGCCCTGCAGCCTTGCAAGGATTTACGTATGATAAGGCAACAGGCATGATTACGGGGGATTTAAGCGCGGCATTGACATTGATGCAGACGGCGCAACCTGCCACTGGCGCAGCGCGTCATGCCTATTGGATGGATTATGTGCCGATTATTAACACGATTGCTGATGTGCAAGGATATTCCGACGAGTTTTATCGTCACACGCTCGCGGGAACGTATTTAGATGCGCTTCCTGATGATGTTACTAACTTCCGTTCACACCGTATCATCAAGCACGAATTAGGGCAAGATTATATGCGCGGTACGGATCGCGGGGAATATATTTGGGCGGATGCGACATTTGGGTTAACCAGTTCGGTTACTGTGGATGGTGGCGGCGGTGATGATCGTATCGAGATTCGCCCGCAACAATCGCTGACGAGTACGGGTAATAATACTGATTATATATATCATCGTGGTGACGGCAATGATACGATTAACGATCATTGGGGAAGTGATGATCGATTGTTCCTTCGAGGTATTCGTTCCAATGAGGTGCAATTCCGCCTTAGGGAATATGATTTATTGCGATCCGATAATCATAGTACGATGAATGATGTGGAAATTAATATCGGCACTGAAGCGACGATATTGTTAGAGAATTTTAATCTGTTCGCGCAGTCAAATTTTGGTATCGTGGAGAGTGTGAACACGATTGAGCAAATTGTGTTTGATGATCGCACGGTAACAGCAGCGGAAGTGATGCGTTTGGCGCGACAAAATAGCTACAGCAACGGTACAGACTGGATTTATGAGCGGAATCAAAGGACTATTGCTGATACCACAGAGCCAACGCAAATCTTTGATGCAAGTGTAGGGAATGATTTCTTTTATTTTACGTCATCCTCACCCATCCGTTTGGATTATGACCTTGGGGATGGTATGGATCGTATTTATGGGGAGACTCTGCTCACCGCTCACAATGGTTGGAATAAAAACATTACGGTGAATTTCGGTCGAGGAATTAATTATGATAACGTCCAATTTTCTAATATGGGGGCTAGTATTAACCCTATAGCTGTTAATGAGGGAATTGTATTACGCATTAATGATAATGATGCCCTGCAATTTGTTGCGCTGCCATTAACTCATGCTCATAACATCACGCTACAATTTAGCGAAGGTACAACACGAACGATTACGCTTAATACAGCATTACATGCACGCGGTGCAGGTGCGTTTGTTGAACGTATTAATTTAACCCCATACCCGAATCTTAGCACGACTAATTTTGCGCGAACATTAACGGGTACGAATAATAATGATACATTGCAAGGTGATGCGCGTAATGAATCCTTAAATGGAGGCATGGGGAATGATATATTACGCGGTGAAGCGGGCAATGATCTTTTGGATGCTGGTTTAGGTAATGATGTGTATCATTATACCCTAAATGGCGGGTTTGATCGCATCACAGAGTCTCTGGAAGGTGTTTCTGATGATCGATTAATTTTTGGTACGGGTCTTACAGGTTCAAATCCATTTACATTTACTAATCTTAGGTTGGATCGTCCAACATCATTTTTGGATTCCTCTGCAATACTTATGACATTCCAAGGGCAGACAGGCGGTGTGTATCTTGCCAATCAATTTCAAAATGACAATGTGGCTATTGAACATTTTCAGTTTGCTGATGGTACGCGTACAGCAGCGCAGATACGTGAACTTTATTTTACGCAAAACACAACGTCAGGTCATGATATTATATCCACTTTTACAGGTGATACAGCTAGGATCGTGAATGCTGGTTTAGGTAATGATCGTATGACGGGATATGGTCATCGTGAACGATTCATAGGTGGTGCAGGCAATGATACGATTTTGTCAATGGGGTATTCTTTTGTCGCAGATACCCTAGAAGGTGGTGATGGGCATGATTATATTTTTAATCAAGGTGCGGGAGATAGTATTGTAGCGGGTGCTGGCAATGATGTGATTGCGAGCGCGGTTACCACGATGAATGGTAATAGTGTCAGTGGTGGTGATGGTCATGATTTCATACGAGGTTCGGATCAATCAGCAGATGTTTTGAATGGTGATGCTGGAAATGATACGATTAATGCACAGGGAGGCAATGATACGCTGAATGGCGGCGTGGGCAATGATATATTATTTGGCTTTGGCGGTCATGATCGGATTATAAGTGGAACGGGCATCGATCAGATGATCGGCGGAGGTGGCGCGGATCACTTTGTTGTGACGCGTGGTGTAAATTCACAAACCATCATTCGTGATTTTTCTCCTATGATGCAAGGCGAATTGATTGATCTTTCGGCATTTGGCACAGCGCAAGCATTAACCTATCGTATCGTGCGTTCAGATATTCATTTCACCTTACCAGATAATCACATTTTGATCTTGGAGCGTGTGTCGTGGAAAGAATTAAATGCGGCTAACTTTATTGGTGTCGCATCGTTAACGCCAGATGCACAACATCATGCATCGCTCATTAATGGCACGGCAAATAATGATAATCTGAATGGCACGGGCGCAGCAGATATTATACGCGGGTGGGCAGGGAATGATAGCATAAATGGTGGAGTGGGCAATGATGTTTTATGGGGGGATGATGGTAATGATAGCGTGAATGGTGGCGCGGGACGCGATCAACTCCGTGGTGGGGCAGGGGGCGATCAATTTATTTGGACTGCCCATGCGCATAGCACCAAAAGCCAACCCGATGAGATTATTGATTTTGTTGCACGTGTTGATAAAGTGGTATTCAGAGGGCTTGGCTTTACAGGAGGACTAGATCGGGATGGGGGCAATACGGAAGCAGGTGAATTGCGTATTGTGGTACAAGGAGACATAAGCACCGTTCTCTCTGATCAAGTAGATTTTGCGGTGCAGTGGAATAATGCCGCGACGCTGATTACTGCAACAGATTTTATCTTTGCCTAGGTTGGGGGGGCGCATAATTGAGTTGACGGGCAGAGGTAATAATGCTAAATAATTTCATTATGGAAGGCACACTACTCAAAGATAAAAAAGGCATCATTATGGGCTTGGCGAATGACAAGTCTATAGCATGGGGTATTGCCAAAATGGCAGCCGCACAAGGTGCGCAACTTGCGTTCAACTATCAGGGGGATGCACTCAAAAAACGTGTTGAGCCGCTCGCAGCGTCTCTTGGTTCAACTATTGTTGAGCCATGTGATGTCACGGATGATGCTGCTTTGGATGCATTTTTTGCGCGCATACAACGTGAATGGGGGGAGCTAGATTTTCTTGTTCATGCGATTGCCTATTCGGATAAAAACGAATTGAAAGGTGATTATGTGGATACATCCCTTGCCAATTTCCAAAATACGATGGCGATTTCGTGCTATTCCTTTACCGCACTTGCGAAACGTGCCTATCCCTTGATGAAAAAGGGCGGAAGCATGTTGACCCTCACCTATCTTGGTGCAGAGCGACATATGCCACATTATAATGTTATGGGTGTGGCAAAAGCAGCCCTAGAAGCCAGTGTACGTTATCTTGCTATGGATATGGGCAAGCATAATATCCGTGTTAATGGCATTTCCGCAGGACCAATCAAGACGCTTGCTGCCTCAGGCATTGGTGATTTCCGCTATATTTTGAAGTGGAATGAATATAATAGTCCGATGCAACGCAACGTCACGATTGAAGAAGTTGGCGGATCAGCAGTCTATCTGCTTTCAGATCTCTCAACAGGCACAACAGGTGAAATTATCCATGTTGATAATGGCTATCATGTGGTGGGTATGAAAAACGCACTCGCGCCCGATTTTTCCGTGGTGCATGGCAATGATGCATGACGTGGAATAGTTTTGGTCGCATTTTTCGCTGCACAACGTGGGGGGAAAGCCATGGTGTTGCGATTGGCTGTGTGGTTGATGGCGTGCCGTCGCAGCTCTTTTTGTGTGAAGCAGATATACAACATTTCCTTGATCAGCGCAAACCTGCACAAAATAAATATACAACGCAACGCAAAGAATCTGATAAAGTCTCGATTCTCTCAGGTGTCTTTGATGGGGTAACGACAGGCACGCCCATTGCCTTGATGATTCATAATGAGGATCAACGCTCAAAAGATTATGGGGAGATTGCGCAAAGTTTCCGCCCCGGTCATGCGGATTATACCTATCATGCGAAATATGGGGTGCGGGATTATCGCGGGGGAGGGCGTTCTAGCGCACGTGAAACGGCGATGCGTGTTGCTGCAGGGGCGATTGCCCGCAAGGTGCTTGCACCCTATGGCATTATCATTCGTGCGTGCATGGTACAGATGGGGGAGCATAAAATTGATGTGGCGCGTTTTGATTGGAATGCGTGCAGCCATAATCCTTTTTGGTGTCCAGATAGCGTGATGGCGCAGCAATGGGAGGATTATTTAGACGGCATTCGCAAGGATGGCTCGTCAGTGGGGGCGATTATTGAAGTTCATGCCGAACATGTCCCCGTTGGATGGGGCGCACCGATTTATGGCAAGCTCGATGCCGATTTAGCAGCAGCTTTCATGAGCATTAATGCGGTGAAAGCGGTAGAAATTGGCGATGGTTTTGCTTCCGCTGCATTGCGTGGTGAACAAAATGCCGATGAGATGTTTTATGCGGAGGGTAAAGTAGGATTCCGTAGCAACCATGCAGGAGGGATTTTAGGTGGTATTTCCACGGGGCAGACGATTACTGCACGTTTTGCCGTGAAGCCGACCAGCTCCATTTTAACGCATGTGGAAAGCATTACGAGCGCAGGCGAATCTATGCAATTACGCACCAAAGGCAGGCATGACCCATGCGTAGGCATCCGTGCTGTGCCTGTTGCAGAAGCAATGATGGCATGTGTGCTTGCTGATCATGCATTATTAGCGCGTAGCTATGGGCATCCGATTATTCCTAATTTATGAGCAAAGATCGCATCTATCTTGATTATAACGCCACCGCCCCCATGCTTGAATGTGTGCGTGATGCTATGGTTGAGGTGATGATGATGCCGCATAATCCTTCTTCCGTGCATCGTGAGGGCAGGGCAGCAAAATCTCTGATTGAACGATGTCGTAAAGATGTTGCGCAGCATCTCTCATGTTTTCCGCATGAAATTATTTTTACCAGTGGTGGTACAGAAGCGAATAATTTAGCCTTATGTAGTGTAGGGAATATGCCTTTTGCCGTGGCGGTGACGGAACATAGCTCGGTGCGGGCGGTGCGCTCTGATGCGTATTTTATCCCCGTGCTTCCTTCAGGATTGTTGGATATGCAGGCACTTGAAGCATGGTTGATGCGCGTACCTGCCCCGATGCTTGTGGCGGTGATGTTGGCGAATAATGAAACGGGCGTGATTCAGCCGATTGCAGAAATTGCTAAGCTCGTGCATACATATGGGGGATTGCTGCATTGTGATGCTGTGCAGGCATGTGGGAAAATCCCTGTTGATATGGGGTTGCTTGGTGCGGATATGCTAAGTATTTCAGGGCATAAGATGGGAGCATCGCAAGGTATTGGGGCATTGATCGTGCGCCATGAATATCCTAT
The DNA here is from genome assembly GCA_004292675.1 of Alphaproteobacteria bacterium. GTDB lineage: Bacteria > Pseudomonadota > Alphaproteobacteria > Rickettsiales > UBA998 > RDZH01. The sequence goes on from RDXO01000014.1 coordinate 19,346, forward strand.
GACCCCGCTTATTGTAGGAGGTGGGCAGGAACTAGGCAGACGCGGAGGGACGGAAGCTGTACCGCTGATCGTAGGTTTTGCCACTGCCATAAACTGGATGCAGCGCACTACCGAATGGCGCGAAAAAGTGAGGGTGTGGCGCGATGCATGGGAGCAGCATATTATGATGCACTCGGGTAGCGATGCCTCAATTATTTTGGGTTATGATGCGCCACGCTTGCCTAATACTTCATGTGTGCGCATGAAGGGGAGATCATCTGAAGTACAGTTGATGACCTATGATCTTGCATCCATTGCGGTGAGTGCAGGTTCTGCATGTTCGTCAGGGCGCATTGCACCCTCGCACGTGGTGGCGGCGATGCTTGGCAGTGATGCGGGAAGTGAAAATGATATTGTGCGTATTTCTATGGGGTGGAACAGTACGGAAGCCGACATGCATATCATGCGCGATGCGTGGTGCGCAGCCTATGATAAAACCACATAAGCTAGACGATACCAACAGCAGATTGTTTTTTGCTATTTTCACGCATTTTATCTTCAGACATAGGAACGGCAGAGGATTGAATGTCGAAGACGCTAACGTTCGGATCATAGCCAACTGATTCACGGAATGTTTTTAGGTCTAAATTCTCAATTTTAATGGAGCTTAAGGATGATGGCGCATCAGCGTTTGCAAGCTGTGGCTCATCTTTACCAAGGTTCGCAATACCTAGTGCTTTCGTGCTTTTGTCAAAATTATCTGCAATATCACCCATGACCACTCGTGCAATAGATGGCGGCTTTGGCTCAAGAGCAGCTTCTTCAGTCAACTGTGCTTGTTGTTGCATTTGCAAGGTACGCTCTTGTTGTAATTCTATTGTTTTCTCTTGTGGAGAGATAGCTTGATCTTGTTGCGATATACTCACCCATGCGCCACCAATTAATGCTTGCCCCATGGTTATGTCAGATGCTTCTGCTTTAGATTCTAGTTCTTTCACCTGTTCACGTGAGGTGATTTTCCCTCCCATCGTGTCAAATAAACCAGTCAGTTCAGGGAATTCAACAGCAAGTTGCGCCAGTAAGCCACTATTAGATAAAGATGCCTTGGCGCGTAGTTGATCTTCAGGGGTCATCACATCATTAGCATGTTCTTCAGCGCGGGTCATCCATGCTTGCGCAAGCGAACTTTCAGGGGGAAGCCATGCTTTAAGCATCCCACCACCGCGATTTTTTTCTTCTTCCACCATGATGTTGACATAATTTGCTACTTTTTGTGGTTCATAGCCATCGCGTGCCAGTGAGTCTGCAAGAAATTGTGCAACCTTTGGCTCTTTAGGAATAACGCCCGCATTCATTTGTGCAAGCAAGATAAGGCGTGCCTCATTAGGGACTTTTTGATCGCCAAACTCAACAATAGGTACTTCACTTTCTGTTAGCATAAGTTACGCCTTTATTTATGTAATAACTTCATTTTACTCTAAAGCTACTTCTGTTGCAAGGCAATGTTTGTGATCCTTTTATGACAACGCATCCACGGCCAATGATTGCCCTCAAGGCAGGCATACCAGAGGCGTGGCGCACGTCCCGTTGGTAACCATAGCGCATGTGCGCCTTGTACTTCTAGGGCAGATCGATCAATCCGCAGTGCATGAGGGGAAGCGCATCGCCAGCGATCACTATAAAAACTACTAATGACAATATCCGAATCAGGCAAACATAGTGGGGCTTTATCTTTATAATCAAATCGTAGGCGTATGCGTTGCTGATGCCATAGACCATCGCACCCAGTTTTGCTGCATGTCCATAAATCGGACGGATCATCTCTTTGAGTGATCCATCTGCCACCAAGGCGCGTCTGCCATTGCTCCACATGAAAATTACGCAGCGTGCCACGTAGCAATCGCCATTGCTGATTGTCTTCACGCACTGCTATTGCCCAGCCATCTTCGGCAATGAGTAGATCGGGTGGTGTATGCAGCGTGCCTTCCAGCATCGGAAGAATGATCAGAATAAGCGCAATGATCGCAGTGCGCCTTTGTGTGGTTTGCAATAAAAGCACTACGCCCGTGAGCGTGAGAGCCAAACACCATGCGGACATAGTGGGAACATATAATGCAGCATGTTCAAAACCTTCTACCCACTGTGCAATCGCAATCAGCCAGTGCATTCCAAGCCCGATGCCATCCAGCCCATAATGCGCTAGACCAAACGGCATAAGGATCAAGGTGAGCGCGCACATCGGTACAATGAAAAAACTCATTAAGGGCAACGCCAACAAATTCGCAAGGATGGTATAGGGTGTCAACTGATTAAAATGGTGCATGATGATCGGGGTGGTTGCTAGCATAGCAACAAAGGAGGAGATCATCAATTCTGTCACATACAGCACGACCATACTCACTAAAGACGGCATGGTAGCGCGTACCTTATGATGCCATGGGCGCATACGGCGATAGGTGAGCATCAAGGCTAACACCGCCATGAAGGAAAGTTGAAAACTAATATCAAACAAAAGCGCGGGAGAATAGAGCAACATACCCGTTGCAGCTAATACCCATGCACGGATACTGTGCGATTCACGCTGCACTATGATGGCAAAAAAGACAAATCCGATCATGATAAAAGCGCGTATTGCGGGTACGGGCGCACCTGCAAGCATCATATAGCCAGCTCCGCATAGGCACGCAAAGAAGGCAGCAATGGGAATGATGGGAATGCGCAAGGCAAGATAGGGAATGCAGGCAATAGCATAGCGTAAGAGAAAAAACACACTGCCAGAAATCATCACCATATGCATCCCTGATATAGCGAGAATATGCGCCAATCCCGAAACACTCATGGAACGCTGCACTTCTTTGGTGATGAGTAGTCGCTCTCCTGTGATTAAGGTAGCGGTGACACCTGCTTCAGGTTGGGGCAATCGTTGCATGATGGCAGCATTGATGCGTGTACGCCATGGTGTCATGGCATACCATGGGGCAGGGGGAGCTTCGGTGATGATGGAAATGGTTGAGGTTGCATATCCCACACCATCAATCATGCGTGCATAGAAAAATTGTCCAAAATCAAAGCCATTGGGCAAAGCAGGGCGTGAAGGCGGAAAGATAGTAGCGCGTACAGAGATGCGATCCCCTTCGCGTGGAATGGTGCGATGCGTGCGTATGGTAATGCGTATGCGTGTATGCTGATCGCCCCGTTGCAATGCTGTGCTAGTCACATCATTCAAAAGGACACGTATTTTACCATCGGCATAGGCAATTTCGTCTACTGTCCCTTCCAACAACACATGACGATAATGACGACTTAAAGGCGCATGATGTGGACTATCATAGATTTCATGATGCGCAAGGCTCGCGCCTACGCATAATAACCCTACCATGATTCCCCATTGCCCCCGTGCAATATATCCCCCTTGCACCCACCAGAGGCTTAACCCGAGGAGCGCAAAGGCAATGCCCCATGGAATAGCCCATGCCGTAGCGTAATAGAACGCAATGCCAAAGGCAAGCCACAAAGGAGCAGATGTGCTGATCGTCTGCCACGAACGTGGAGTTCGCAGCGCGTCACTATAAGATTTAACGTGAGGAAACACCGTGATGTTTACGCAATTCTTCGGCAATTAAGAATGCGAGTTCAAGGCTTTGTGAGGCATTTAAGCGTGGATCGCAATGGGTATGGTAACGACTCCCTAAATCCAGTTCCGATATGGCTTGCGCACCGCCTAAACATTCAGTCACATCCTGCCCTGTCATTTCAAAATGCACACCTCCCGCATGAGTACCCTCCGCTTTATGAATAGCAAAAAACTGACGCACCTCAGAAAGAATATCGTTGAATTTTCGTGTTTTATAGCCATTGGGTGATTTGATGGTGTTGCCATGCATCGGATCACATGACCATACAATATGTCGCCCTTCTTCCTTGATGGTACGTATATGTTGGGGCAGAAGTTCACCTACCTTATGGGATCCCATACGTGTGATGAAGGTGAGTCGTCCTGCTTCATTGTTTGGGTTGAGAATATCACATAAGCGCAAGAGATCGTCACGCGTCATGCTTGGTCCTAATTTGCACCCAATAGGATTGCCCACACCGCGCAAAAATTCCACATGGGCATCGTTGGGATCGCGGGTGCGATCACCAATCCACAGCATGTGCGAAGAACACGCATAATGGCGTTCTTCTTGTTCACAAAAGCGCGTGAAGGCTTGCTCGTAATTCAAAAACAACCCTTCATGCGAGGTATAAAAAGTTGCTTCAGAGAGTTGTTGTTCTTGCGATGGGCTGAGACCACACGCTGTAATAAAGTGCATACATTCATTGATGCGCTCTACCATCGCTTCAAAGCGTTTGCCTTGCGCCGAGCGTGCGACAAAATCCATATTCCAACGGCTGATCGTATTGAGTGAGGCAAACTCACCACGAAATAAGGAACGCAAGAAATTAAGCGTTGCCCCAGATTGAAAATAGACCTTGGATAAGCGTTCAGGATCAGGCTCACGCGATGCATGATCAAAATCTTGCCCATTGATCATATCGCCACGGTAACTTGGCAGTGAAATGCCTTCAATCGTTTCAGTATTATCAGAGCGTGGTTTGGCAAATTGCCCTGCAATACGCCCTACTTTCACCACGGGGCATCCTGCTCCATACATAAGCGCAATAGTCATTTGCAGCATCACGCGGGCATAATTACGTAGATTTTTTTCGCTAAATTCCGCAAAACTTTCGGCACAATCCCCGCCTTGCAGTAAAAAGGCGTTCCCTTCCGCAACCATGCCCAATTCACGCTTCAAGGCACGCGCTTCCGCAGGGGATGTGAGTGAAGGATAGCGTGCAAGAGTGCGTTCTGTGGCTGCAAGAGCCTCATGATTATGGTAGGTGGGTTGCTGTTTAATAGGAAAAGCGCGCCAACTATCAGGTGACCACCCCGTTGCAATTCCCGTTGCAATGCGAGGAGATGAAGGTTCAGAGGTAATCGGCATAGCGTCCCGTGTACGAATAGATAAAGATAAGGTCATAATAGGCGCACTATAGCACAACGTATCTATATTTGCAAACGACTATATATAAAAATAGGTACGTTACCCTACTAAGCGTTCCAACTGATCACGCAGCTTTGCAGCACGTTCAAATTCCAGATTTTCGGCTGCTTCCAACATTTCTTTGCGTAATTGAACGCGTAACACTTCCCGATCCGCAGGGGTGCGCGGTTGAAAGGTTGCAGGCTCTTGTTCTGCTGCATAATGCATGGTTGAGGGAGAAGATCGATCATAACGTGGCGCAGATGGTGCTTTATTCGTTGGTTCTTTGGTGTCCCCATGATCCATCACCTCTGCAATCGAGCGCGAGGTTGAACGTGGCACAATCCCATGTGCAACATTATGTGCGATTTGTTTTTCACGCCTCCGTGCGGTTTCTTCTAGGGCAATCTTCATTGAATTGGTGATGCGATCAGCATAAAGAATCACGCGCCCATCGACATTACGCGCAGCTCGCCCAATCGTTTGAATCAGCGAGGTAGCAGAACGCAAAAATCCTTCCTTATCAGCGTCTAAAATCGCCATCAATCCACATTCAGGAATATCTAATCCTTCGCGCAATAGATTCACACCTACCAGCACGTCAAACACCCCAAGCCGCAAATCACGAATAATATCGACGCGCTCCAGCGTATCCACATCGGAATGGAGATAACGCACTTTGATGTGATGCTCATCAAGATATTCAGTGAGTTGCTCCGCCATTTTTTTGGTGAGGGTAGTGACCAATATGCGATAACCCTTGGCAATGGTGGCGCGTATTTCACCATAGAGATCATCGACTTGGCTCGCAACGGGGCGTATGATTGGCTCAGGATCAATCAGTCCTGTGGGACGAATCACTTGTTCCACAAACTCGCCTTGTGTCCAATCAAGTTCAATCGTGCTAGGGGTGGCGGATACATGGATGGTTTCAGGGCGCAGCGCATCCCATTCATCGAATTTCATTGGACGATTATCCATCGCACTAGGCAGGCGGAAGCCATATTCCACCAACGTCACTTTACGGGCGCGGTCGCCATTATACATCCCACGAATTTGCGGTAAACTCACATGACTTTCATCGACAAATAATAAGGCATTTTTGGGTAGATATTGGAATAAGGTAGGCGGTGGCTCGCCCGGTTCTGTTCCTGCCAAATAACGCGAATAATTTTCAATGCCTTTGCATGATCCTGTTTCCATAAGCATTTCAAGATCATAGGTGGTGCGCTGTTCAAGCCGTTGCGCTTCAATCAGTTTTCCTTGTTCGCGTAAGGCATCAAGGCGTTGATTCAACTCCTCTTTGATGGCTTTGATGGATTGTTCAATTACTGGTCGTGGTGTGACATAATGGCTATTGGCATAGATGGTGGCATCCTTCATCGTTCCTTGCGGATGCCCCGTGAGTGGATCAAAGGCGCGGATGGATTCAATTTCATCACCAAAAAATGAGATGCGCCACGCCGTTTCTTCTAAATGGGCGCAGTACAGATCAATCGTATCCCCACGCACGCGAAATGTCCCGCGTTTGAAGCCAATATCATTGCGGTTATAATGAATTTCCACCAGAGCGCGCACCAATTCTTCTTGCCGCATCTGCATTCCTTGCGCGATGGGAATAGTCATGGATTGGTAGGTGGTGGCAGAGCCAATACCATAAATGCAGGATACGGACGCAATCACGATTACATCAGGGCGTTCCAAGAGCGAACGTGTGGCTGAGTGGCGCATTCGATCAATTTGTTCATTGATGGAAGCATCTTTTTCAATATAGGTATCACTACGTGGCACATAGGCTTCAGGTTGGTAATAATCATAATAGGAGACGAAATATTCCACGGCATTATGCGGAAAAAACGATTTCATTTCATGATAAAGCTGTGCTGCTAATGTTTTATTATGCGCCATAATCATGGCGGGGCGACGGGTGCGCGCAATGATATTTGCCATGGTGAAGGTTTTTCCCGAACCTGTAACGCCAAGCAATACTTGGTTTTTTTTCTTTGCTTCCAGCCCTGCAATCAGGGCATCAATAGCGGCAGGTTGATCTCCAGCGGGTGCATAGGGAGAAACAAGTTGGAACAGTGGATCGCGCTCAGACATAAGCCTAATATAGCGGACGCATAGTGCTTTTGCAAGGAGATGCGCGCTTTATAATTTCATTTTAGGGCGCACGCGAGAAAGCCCACCATCCACCGCAAGGGTTTGTCCTGTAATCCAGCTATTGCATGGATCAAGCAAAAACACAATCGCACGTGCTATATCTTCTGCCGTTCCAAGCCTTCCGAGGGCGTGCATCGCTTCGGAAAATTTACGTGATGTTTCGTTGTTCGTCAATCCTGCCGTCAGGGGCGTTTGGGTTAACCCCGGAGCTACCGCATTGATACGTAGATTTTGCCCGGCATAGGTTGCTGCAGCAGAAAGGGTAAGCCCGATAATCCCCGCTTTTGCCGCTGCAATCGCTTCATGATTGGCAAGACCTTCCATGGCAGCAGCGGAAGAAATCAGCACAACTGATCCGCCATGCGTCATATGTTTTCCCGCAGCGCGCACCGTAGCAAACGCAGTGGTGAGCGAGGCATCAATCACGGATTGATACTGTTCTTTGCTGGTGAGATGGGCGGATTTCAACAATAATGATCCACTGCAATTCACCACGCCATCAACGCTACCTGCTTGATGAAATACTGCATCCACGGCATCAAAATCTGTGGCATCGAGGAACGCATCAGGGGTTATTTTTTTATCATCGCGTGCGGTGGTGAAGACACTATGTCCCGCCTCTTTTAGTAGTGCAGTGGTTGCTTGTCCAATCGCACTGCTTGCTGCAATGATCAAAAAGTGTGCCATGACTAGACCTCTTCTTTAGTGACAATGACTCCATCAGGGCGACGTTTCGGGCGACCACGACGACGAGGTATCCGTGGTGTGCCATCGTCATTTAGTTGGGGTGCTGCTTTATCGTCTGCAAGAGGTTGAGGTTTTAGCAAAAACGTCGGAAGTGCTTCTGGTGTCTGTGCTTCTTGTTCTGGCGTGGCAGCTTTATCATTCGGTTGCTGTGCAGTATGGTGACGTTGTGGACGTGTTATCCTTGGGCGTTGGTCATAGCGAGGATGTTCTATGCGTGGTTGTTGTTGCGCCACCTGCGGTGGTGCAGCGTTGCTTGCTTCTTCGGGCGTTGTCACGTCATCTTCTGCACTATGTGCAGGGCGTTGTTGTGACCGTGATTCATGATCACGACGACGTGCGTCATCTTTCGTGCGTTGCTGTTCATCCGCAAGATTGATGGTGCGCACATAATGTTCCACATGCTGCATGTAATATTCATATTCGATGCGTTCACCCGACTGACGCGCATTTTTTGCTAAATCAGTATATTTTGTTTGCTGATTCACAGCATGACGACGCTGTTGTGGTGAGATCATTAAACTCTCATCATCTATATCCGTGCGGGGGCGGTTGCCTCCATTATGATGATTATTCCCACCACCACGACGAAAACGGGAATTATTGTTATTATTATTGTTGTTGTTATGCTTATGAGCATGACGATTATTATGGGTGCGCATGAATACTCCTAAAGCCTACGCAGGTTAAATATGTGCTACATGATAGTTTTCATTCCATTGCCACACAATTATGCGCGCAATGCCCGACAAATCTTGACGTATTTCAACGCATCGTAAGCCATGGTTCATTGCGATATGCTGTACCTCATGTTCTTGACCCTGCCCAATTTCGCAGACTAATAGACCATGGGGTGATAATAAGCGGTGCATCGCCGCCATTAAAGAGCGATAAGCATCCAGACCATCTATTCCACCATCCAAAGCAAGGATAGGATCATAGGTTCGTACATCCACATCCAATGTGCAAATATCACGAGAAGAAATATAAGGAGGATTGCTTACAACAACATCATATAACGATTTTTGGTGTAATGTCCAGTCTAAACAATCAAATTCAACCCGTTTGAGTAAAAAATTATTATGCTGCGCTGCATTATGCGCGGCAATCGCAATCGCATCGGCAGAAATATCAAGCCCAACACCTGTCGCGTGGGGATATTCATAGAGCAGAGAAAGTAGAATACATCCTGTTCCCGTACCGCAATCAAGGATTTTCAAAGCGCGTTGACGATCAGGGAGATGATCAAGGATCGCTTCGATGATGCCTTCCGTTTCAGGGCGTGGATCAAGCGTTGCTTGCGTGGTATGGAACTCATGTTCCCAAAATGCCTTGCGTCCGATAATTTTAGCGAACGGTTCACCCGCATCACGGCGTGCGCATAGCTCATCATAGATGGTTTGCTGCGTGGGGCTTAGATCAGGTAGATCGACGGGGAGTGATGAATAAGGAACATCCATCACATGCGCCCATAATAATCGTGCTTCGCGTGCGCTCACCATGCTGGGTTTATTCGCTATCCATCGATGCTAAACGCTCTGCCTCATCGGCACTGAGGAGCGCATCGATAATCTCATCGAGTCCTTCACCAATCATAATGCCCTCAATTTTATATAAGGTTACATTGACGCGATGGTCAGTGACACGCCCTTGGGGAAAATTATAGGTTCGGATGCGTTCAGAACGATCACCCGATCCCACTTGCCCTTTACGATCAGCAGAACGTGCATCGGCTAATTTTTGGCGTTCCATATCATAAAGGCGTGCGCGTAATACTTGCATTGCCGTTCGACGATTCTGATGCTGTGATTTCTCACATGCAACCACGATCAATCCTGTCGGTAAATGCGTGATGCGCACGGCGGAATCTGTGGTATTGACGTGCTGCCCACCTGCACCAGATGCACGCATCGTATCAATGCGAATATCTTCATCACGAATGGCAATATCCACCTCTTCTGCCTCGGGAAGAATAGCTACCGTGGCGGCGGAGGTATGAATACGTCCGCTTCCTTCCGTTTTAGGGACGCGTTGCACGCGATGCACGCCTGATTCAAACTTCATGCGTCCGAATGCGCCACGTCCTGTGATGGTAGCACTGGCTTCTTTAATGCCTCCAACATCATTTTTGGTGACATCATTTTCTTCAAAACGCCATCCTTGCAGTTGCGAAAAGCAGCGATACATATGGAATAATTCAGCCGCAAACAAGCCTGCTTCATCGCCACCCGTACCAGCGCGCACCTCAAGAATCACGTTACGTGCATCATCTTTATCTTTTGGAATTAAGGCACGTTGCAGATTTTCCTGCAAGCTGGGGATAAGTTTTTCCAACTGCATCATTTCTTCACGGCACATGGCTTTCATTTCTGCATCAAGATCGGGATCGGCAAGCATGGTTTGGGCATCGAGCAATTCCTGCTCGGCCGCCTGTAGGCTAAGGATGGTTTCCACAATCGTGTTGAGTTCTGAATATTCGCGTGAAGCATCGGCATAAGCATCACCCATTGCGGAGGGGTTGACTAATTGTTCGCCTAAGCCACGGTGACGTGCTAAAATAGCATCTAATTTTTCTTTAGGGATGTGCATAATATAATCTTTCTATTCTCGTGTCGTGGCAAAGGAAGCGGCAAGTAAACGTATTAATTTCTCGGTATCGTTAAAAGCAAAACTCTCACCCGTAGCGAGATATTTCAAGGAATAAGTACCTGTTTGTACTTCATTTTCACCAAGAACAACAATATGAGAAGCCCCTTGTTGTTGTGCTTTTTTAATCGCCTTGCCCATATTTTTATGGGTGATAATATCGGCAGCGTAGCCTATGGTGTGTATCTCACGGCTCATGCGCAGTGCTGATAATAATGCTTTATCATCCATCACAATAAACATCAGCATCGGTAATAGCGGGTGATGCATATGTTGCGATGATTGTTCGAGCAACAGCATCAGCCGTTCCACCCCTACAGCCCAACCAACAGCAGGAATCGCACCGCCTCCCATCTGTTCAATCAATCCATCATAACGCCCGCCTGCACAAACAGTTGCTTGTGAACCTAAACGATCCGTGGTGAACTCAAAGACAGTATGAGAATAATAATCCAAGCCACGCACCAAACGTGGATTTAAGCGAAACGGTATGTGCAAGCTATGCAGCATTTCTTGCACCTGCATGATCCATGCTTTAGAATCCTCATTGAGTGCATCGTCAAACAAAGGAGCATCGGCAATGATGGCGCGATCTTCTTCTTGTTTAGAATCTAAAATGCGCAGCGGATTCTTTTCTAAACGTATGCGACTTTCTTCGGAAAGTGACCCGATATGCGTGCGAAAATACTCAACCAACATCTGACGATAGGCATCACGCGATGCTTTGTCACCTAAGGTATTAAGCTCAAGCGTCACATCAAAGGGGGTGGGAGAATCGTCACCATTTAATTGTGCGAGTGCCTTTAATGCATCATAGGCGCACGCAATCACTTGGGCATCTTGCCACGGCTCGCTTGCTCCGAGTGCTTCCACCCCCACTTGATGAAATTGGCGTAATCTGCCTTTTTGCGGGCGTTCATAACGAAAAGCAGGGCCACGATACCATACCTTAAAAGGGAGTTGCTGTGTATGCCCACCCGAAATAAAGGCGCGGACAATCGCTGCGGTAAATTCAGGACGTAACGTAATATGCTCACCGCCACGATCTGTGAAGCTGTAGGTTTCTTTGCTCACCACATCGGAGCTATCCCCAAGAGATCGATGAAAGACATCGGAAAATTCAAAGATAGGGGTTTGCAATTCATGAAAATGGTAACATTCCACTACCGATCCAATCGTTTCCATCACTTGACGGAAGCGATGCATATCACTGCCACTATAATCGCGTGTGCCTCGAACGGGCTGAATTATCTGTTTTGCCATAATAATGTTAGTACTGCAAAGCACTAGCTAAGTAAATCACAAACTGCATCATAGGTGCATTTTCTTGCTCCACACGATGCTTGTGCCTTTCTTTTATGCGGATTGATCAAGTTCCGTAAATGATTTTAGCAAATCAAGAAAGCGTTTGCGGGTTTTTTCATCTTTGATTGCATAATAAGTGCGCACCAACTCAAGCGTTTCACGGCTGGACATATGTTCATGATCAAAAGCATGTTGATCTTCGGCAGCGATCATAGAAGGGTACTGTGCTTCCTCGTTTTGATAGGTATCAGATTGTTCATAGCCTTCAAAAAAGAAGGATATAGGCACATCTAACAATTTGCTGAATTGATAGAGACGGCTTGAACCAATACGGTTGATGCCACGCTCATATTTCTGCACTTGCTGGAAACTAACCCCAACTTTCTTGCCAATAATATCTTGACTTAAACCCAGCATAACACGTCGCGCTCGCAAGCGCGCTCCAACATAATCATCTACAGGGGATGTACTCATCCATTAAACTCCTTCATTTTATTATCATACGCATGATCATGGCACTTATTGGACAAAGCACAGCATGATGCGAAATAAGGTAACAATTACTTGTCCTTACTATACACTAGCTTAACTAAATGTCACGTACTATTTTAACCATTATGTCATTTTGAATCATTGATTAATGGATCATTCAAAGGCGCACTTAAGCGAAGAAATCACTTTTTTTTCGTTCAAAATACAATAAATGCTTGCACATTGCCGCTATCTTTCTTACTCATAGAGCCTTACTAGATAAAATAATAATGGTTATGAGAAGCGCATGGATAAATTCCCTATTACAATCGAAGGATTCTATAAAATGGAGCAGGAGATTAAACTGCTCAAAACGGTAGAACGCCCTAACGTCATCAAGGCGATTGCAGAAGCACGCGCCCATGGGGATTTGAAAGAAAATGCCGAATATCATGCGGCGCGTGAGAAGCAGAGCTTTATTGAAGGGCGTGTTTTGGAACTTGAAGATAAAGTGGCGCGTTCTGAAATGATTGATATTAGCAAGCTCAGCGGAAGCAGCGTGAAGTTTGGTGCAACAGTGACGGTGGTGGATGAAGATACGGGCGATGAAATCACCTATCAGATTGTCGGAGAATATGAAGCGGATATTTCTAAAAACCGTATCGCACTCACAGCACCCCTTGCTCGTGCTTTGATGGGAAAATCAGCGGGGGATAGTGTGGAAGTCCGTGCGCCCGGTGGAACGCGAACGCTGGAAATTCTTGCGGTGCAATTTATTCCTATCATTTTGTGATGGGTGATGAACAGAGAATGATGATGACGAATTTTTGGAACTTGTCTTTTTTAACATTGGGGATCGCGCTCGCATCGTCAAGTGTCTATGCGCAAACAGAAGCGTCATCACCACAAAAAGATAGTCTTTTGACGACACAAGAGAAAAAATCTCCCTTTGAGATCGCGGTGATCGTCAATGATGAAGTGATCACCAATTATGATATTGGGCAACGTCTGCGTTTTATGATCGCAACCACAACCATGCCACGCACGCAAGAAACGATGCAGAAATTATTTCCGCGCACGGTGGAAATGTTGATTGAGGAAATGTTGCAACGTCAGGAAGCTACGCGCTTTAATTATCGTGTTGAACCTTCGGAAATCACGGCAGCGATTGCGACGATGGAAAAAGAGCAAGGCAAACCAGAGGGAAGTTTCTTGAAATTTCTTGAAGCGAATCAGATTGATAAAAAGACCGTGGAAGATCAAATTTCCACCCAAATTATGTGGGGAAAATTATTACAACAGCGTATTATCCCGAAATTGACCGTGACACCAAGTGATCTTGCTCGCGCTAATCAGCAAGTGAATAATGCGGAGCAGAAAGTGGAAGAAGTCAATATCTCGTACCTCACACTTCCTATGACGATGGGACGAAGCGAGCCAGAAACAAAAGAATTGGCAACGATCATCACCAAAAAATTGCGTGAGGGTGCTAATTTTCGTGTTCTTGGAGCGCAGCTTGCTGTGAAAGAATTGACGCATCTGCAACCAAGTTGGATTCCTATGCGTGATCTTGATCCTGTGCTTGCAACCAAAATTGCGGAATCCACATTTCCTGCGGTATTTGGACCCGTGCAAACACCGACAGGTTATCAAATTTTGCACGTATTAGGCAAGCGCACTTCAGATTATCGTGTGAATGTCGAAGTATACTTCAAAGAAATCATCATGACTCTTTCAGAACATGCGCAAAAATCAGAAGTGGATGCGTTGATGGTGATTGCGCAAGATGTGCGTCGTAACCCCGGTACATGCACCAATAAAGATGTAGCAACAGTCAATAATATCGATGATTTGCAGTTTAAGGTGAATTATGTGCGCACTAAATTATCGGATATTTCACCCGATATGCTTTCCTTAGTCCGTCCTTTGCGTGTTGGCGAGGTATCAGAGCCGTTTGCTTCACCTGATGGTATTCGTTTGTTGAAATTATGCGAAAAAACTGATCTACCTAGTACGGGTGTTGATGAGAAAAAGCTAACATTGAAAGTGAAAGAACAAAAATTCCGTCAAGAAGCGGTGAAATATATCCGCACGCTGCGTCGTGATGCGTTTATTGATATGCGTCTATAGTTATTATGAGAGTTATGCAGCGGTACTATAGTGTAGAGAGATGCCTACCGCTTTTGCTCTATGGCTTGGCGGTAGGAAGCAAGCACGGTGTGGATAATGGTTTGATAGCCTTTGCCATGAGCATCATCCGCTTGCCCACGATACCAATCGAGTAAGTCCGCATCAATACGGAGTGTCACTTGTTTTTTGCGTTTAGGGTAACTCACCTGTGCATTATGCCAGAATTCTGCACCTGTATCGCTTGTCTCTAGGTCAGTATCATCTAAGGTAGCAAAACGATTCCAATCAGTTTTGCTTTGTCGTTGCATGTGAGATAGTTCTTCGCTGGTGTAGGTTGTCATGATGGTTACCGCTTATGTTGCTCATAAATATCTGTTTCTTCAGGACGCTTGGCTATGCGAAATGATATAATACGGATTTTTTCTCCTCGCATCGTGTAAATTAGCGTAGCAAGTCTTCCATGTAATGGAGCAAGATCCATATGACGTATTTCACCGTTCATCTCACATGAAAGCGTGATTTTATCTTCGCACTCATAAATCAGCTTTGCGTCAATAAAATCAAGCACGTGCTTTGCTAAATTCCGTTCTCGCTTCTCTTCATCCCATTCATATGTAACTACATTTGGAAATACAAAAATTAGTTATAGCAAGCACGGCAAGGGATCTTGCGCAAAATAGGCATCTACTTCTGCCATTGACGTGAAAGGTTGAGGTTTTTGGAACATGTGATGATTATAACAGCGTTTATTATCTCTGTGAAGCTAAATTGTTAAACGACTCTATGCGCAAGGATGCGCAACAATCGATACAGCACCCACGCATTTACCATATGCCACATAAAATGTGTACCATAGGGCAGAATATCGCATAAGGGTTTATCGAGTGTGCGCATGAAAAGCGAGCATGTCCATAAGAATACGGTATGCAATAAGGGTTTTGCCCATGGTGTGTGCGTGATGTACCCTAGTGCCGTGATGCCACTTAAGATGATATAAGTGGGTAGATAAAAAATCGTCCCATAGAGCGTATCAGGAGGGAACAACGCCGTAAAGATAATATTACTTCCGAGCATCAGTGCGAGCGCGATAAGGATATTTCGCCACCTCATACCCCATAAACGGCGCAAAAAAGCAGCCAAATAACCATAAATAAAGAGGGTAATGGGCAACACATCCATCATTAAAGTGGTGGATGTGGGGTAAATATGCCATGCGCCACTCCCCATCCCAATGCCGCATAATAGGAATATAAGCGCGTACATATCAGGAACATCACGCCAATGTAGGGAACGCACTAAGTTCACGATCCGCCATGCAGCAAAGATAAAAGCAAGATTCGTGACCGCATTCAAAGGTTCTGCCCAAAGGGAGGGATCGCCCGTGCGTTCACAATAATCATGCAAAAGATGCGGTTGCATAGATCACACCGCTTCGACAGATTGCACCTCTGGTATGTAATGTTTCAGCATATTTTCAATGCCCTGTTTTAGGGTAAGGGTAGAGCTTGGGCATCCTGAGCATGATCCGTGCAATTCTAAAAACACAATCCCTTCAACAAAGGAGTGAAAAATGATATCCCCACCATCTTGCGCAACAGCAGGGCGAACTTTTGCCTCAATCAACTCTTTGATCTCTTTGACAATATCAGAATCTTCTTCCCCAGAATGGGCAGCTTTTGGAGCGGAAGTTTTTTGCTGTATGATGGGCGCACCTGAGAGGAAAAAATCCATCAGTGTGGTGAGAATATCCGCTTTTAAGAGCGACCAATCAAAGGTAGAATCCTTGGTGATCGTCACAAAATCTGAGCCAAAAAACACCGCATTGACACCCGAAATGCGAAAAAGTGCCATCGCTAAGGGGGATTCCTCCGCCATATGTTCACCTGTATAAAAACGTGTCCCTGCTTCCAGCACTGCCCGACCGGGTAAGAATTTCAATGTTTGTGGATTGGGGGTTGTTTCCGTTTGAATGAACATGGGGGAATCCTCTCTAATCAGGATGGTTAATCATTGCGATAATTATGTTTATTAATTTGTCGTCCGCGCCCCAAAGCAAGAGCGCGCTTCGGTACATCTTCAGTGATGACGCTTCCTGCGCCAATCACTGCACCATCACCAATGCACACAGGGGCAACGAGTGAGCTATCCGATCCGATAAACACATCAGAACCAATCATGGTTTTATGTTTATGTGTGCCATCATAGTTGCAGGTGATCGTACCTGCTCCGATATTGGTATGCGCACCAATTTCAGCATCACCAAGATAGGAGAGATGCCCCGCTTTCACTCCTTCATGGAGTGTGCTGTTCTTCACCTCAACAAAATTACCAACAGCACTATGATCATGCATCATCGTGCCAGCACGCAAGCGTGCATACGGACCAACGGATACATGATTGTGCAAGGTTGCCCCTTCAATATGGGTAAAGCTACGGATGGTGCAATGATCGCCAATAGTCACACCAGTGCCGATGGTGACATAAGGATGAATCAGCACATCATAGCCAAACTGTGTATCCATTGAAAGAAACACTGTTTCAGGCGCAACCATGCCCACACCGTCATCAAGGGCGCGCCCACGCAATCTTTTTTGGATGATGGCTTCTGCTTGGGCAAGCTCTGTACGGCTATTGATGCCGAGCATATCTTCTTCATCCGCAACGACATAATGGCAGGATAATCCAGCATTATGTGCTAATGCCACGGCATCGGTGAGGTAATATTCGTTTTTAACATTATTGTTGCTGATAGACGGGATAATGTCATGTGCATAGCGACCTTGCAATGCCATAATTCCACCATTGCATAAAGGAATAGCACGCTCTGCATCTGTGGCATCTTTATATTCAACAATATGGGTGACGCGCCCATCCGCATCGGTACATAAACGCCCATAATGTGCAGGATTTTGGGGGCGCATGGCGGAAAGCGTAATAGCGTGATGTTCCGTATGTTCCAACATCGAGGTTAATAATGAGGTGCGAATCAACGGGGAATCCCCAAATAACACCAATAATCTATGTTCAGGATCACAGTGGGGCAAAGCAGATTTGACCGCATCCCCCGTGCCACGCGCTTCTTCTTGGATGATATGGGTGATCATCGCGGCATCCATGATGCGGTTGGCTTCAGCACGCACATCGTCACCATGAGGGGAAGTGATCAAGCAAATACGCTGCGGATGAAGGGCGCGTGCTTGTTCAATAACATGCCGTAGCACCGACCAGCCCGCCAGCATGTGGATCACTTTGGAGCGATCGGATTTCATGCGACTGCTTTGTCCTGCCGCAAGGATGATAACGGTAAGGGCGCGTGATTCTGTCATAGATTACCTATCCAAGAGGATGCCACATGCTTCATAGGCCGCTGCAACTGTATTGCGCATCAAACATGCAATAGTCATAGGACCAACACCGCCCGGCACAGGGGTAATCCAGCCAGCTTTTTGGCGTACTTCTTCAAAAGCAACATCCCCCACCAGACGCGAGCTTCCATCAGGGAGTTGCACGCGGTTAATGCCCACATCAATCACGCACGCACCTTCCTTGATCCATGAGGCTTTCACCAATTCAGGGCGACCAACGGCTGCAACCACAATATCCCCTTGCGCGACAACAGAGGCAATATCACGGGTGCGCGAATGGCATAAAGTCACGGTGCAGCTTTGGGCAATTAAAAGTTGCGCCATAGGTTTGCCAACAATATTAGATCGACCAATCACCACGGCGTGTTTGCCTTCAAGGTTTGTTCCGAGGGCATGATGAATAAGCATCAGTGAACCAAGAGGGGTACATGCGACAGGTGCATCTTCACCAGTGGCAAGTTTTCCTGCATTGAACGGATGGAAGCCGTCAACATCTTTGTGTGGGGAGATTGCATTGATCACTTCACGCTCATTCAGATGGGCGGGCAGGGGCAGTTGCACTAAAATCCCATGCACCGTTGGGTCATTATTCAGAGTGGTGAGTAGATGCAGTAATTCTTCCTGGCTTGTCGATGCGGGTAGTTTGAAATCGCGTGAGATAATGCCCACTTCAGCGCAGGTTTTTGCTTTTGATTGAATATAATAATGGCTTGCAGGATCATCACCCAACAACACAAAAGATACGCATGGCGTTACCTTATGCTGTTGGATGAGGCGTTGTACATCCTGTGCTAATTGAGTGCGCAAATGGGCAGCAAAGGTTTTGCCATCAATAAGTTGTGCGGTCATAATGTGCATCTAAAAAATGAAATAGATGAGAGCAAAACAAACTTTGCTCTCATCTATAGCACTTCAATTTTTCCATTAACCATCGTGGACGGGTAATAGAATTGAGTAGTGCTATAGTTTATAATGAATCGTTATAGGGAAGAATTATGCAGCCTGTGCTTTGCGTGCATTGACAAGATTTTCATTGGCAAAATCCCAATTCACCAACTGATTCAAGAACACACCAATATAATCAGGGCGACGATTTTGGAAATCAATATAATACGCATGTTCCCACACATCCATCGTCAATAGTGGAATTTTTCCTTCGGTTAAAGGAGTCTCTGCATTAGACGTTTTCGTGATCTCGAGCTTCTCGCCGTTTAGCACCAACCATGCCCAACCGCTACCAAACTGACCAACGCCCGCTGCTTTGAACTGCTCAACAAATGCATCATAGCTACCAAAATCTTGGGCAATACGTTCTGCAATCGCACCTGTGGGCGCGCCGCCACCTTGTGGCTTCATGCTGTGCCAATAGAAAGTATGATTCCATACTTGCGCGGCGTTATTAAACAAGGCTTGATGCTCTTTTTTTCCTGCTGTGGCATGGATGATGTCTTCTAACGAATGCGTTGCAAATGTTGTGTTTGCAATCAATTCATTCATTTTCATAACATAGGCATTATGGTGCTTGCCATGATGAATCTCAAGAGTTTCTTTAGAAATATGCGGAGCAAGAGCGTCTTTTGCATAGGGTAATTCTGGTAAAGTAAAGCTCATAATACATGCCTCATGGAATAAAAAATTAATACAGCTATTAAATAGGTATCATGCACCCCAATGTCAAGCGATGCTTTTTGAATTTTTGTTCAAAATATTCTTTGACATTATTGAGTTGAATGGCTAAGAAGCTGCACCATTATGCACTCGATACAATCCCATCATTCACAGCCAGAATTCATTAAAAAACCGCTGCACGAAATGACGCATGAGGAATGGGAATCGCTTTGTGATGGCTGTGGTTTATGTTGTCAGATTCGTATCGAAGATGGGCGCACGGGGAAAATGCATTTTTCACCGGTAGCGTGCAGGCTTTTGTGCCTTTCCTCGCATCAATGCAAAGATTATCCGAATCGTAAGGCGCATGTGAGCGATTGCGTGCGTATTACGCCAGAAAATATCTATCAGCTTTCATGGCTTCCCCATAGTTGCGCCTATAAACTGGTGGCGTATGGCAATGATTTACCGCAATGGCATCATCTTGTGTGCGGTGATCGTGAACGTGTGCATCAGCAGGGCATATCGATGCGGGGCAGAACTATCAGTGAAGATGAGGTACAATGGAGTGATTATGGCGTGCTTTCATGATGAAATGTCACATGCGTGATATGTTCTTTAGGGGATTTACGAAAACCATTATAGTACTTGTTGCGTTGGTGTGATCGTTATGGTATGCAGATAAAAAATTGTATTTCTCATTATAAAATAGGGTTCTATGTCGCATTATCAAAAAAGAATTTTCATGTTGTCTCATCGTTCATTGCGTATGATGGCTGCCAGTGCATTATGCATCATGATGGGGGCTTCTGCATCTTATGCGACACCCGCCGAATCTCACGTCACAGAAGCGAAGCCCGATTATGTCACGAAGGGTGAATTTGATGCGATGGTGAATCGTTATTTGATGGATCATCCCGAAGTACTATTGAAATCATTGGATAATATGCAGCGCGCCACCCAAGAAAAGGGCTTGGAAGAATCGAAAAAAGCAATAGAAGGACAGAGTGCTAATTTATTCTCTGATTCGACATTGCCAACCTTTGGGGCAAAAGATGCGCCTATTCCCGTGGTTGAGTTTTTTGACTATAATTGCTCAGCCTGCAAATATATGTTTAATCCGATTGATGCCGTAAAAGCGAAACAAATCCAAGATGTACGCATCATTTTTGTAGAGTTCCCTATTTTCGGAGAAAAATCCGAAGAACTCGCAAAAATTGGTCTTGCGGTACATGCATTAAAGCCTGATGCTTATTATGGTTTCCATAGTGCGATGATGAAACATAAGGGAACGATCACCAAAGATCAAGCTATTGATTATGCTGGAAAAGCTGGTATTGATCGTGCGGATTTAGAAAAAGAGTTGCTTTCTCCTGCGATTGCAGCGCGCTTGAAAAAGAATCAAGATTTAGGTCATGCGATTAATGTCACAGGTACGCCGTTTATGGTGATTGGCAAAACTCCTATTCCTCATGCCTTGGATGCCGAACATCTTGACAAACACATTGAAAATGCACGTGCTGCCTTGAAAAAATAGCATGGTGATGGAACGCCTCTGATTGCGGATTCGTATTCAGGGGCGTTCTTTTGAAGCAGGTTAGCTGCGATTTTTCTTGTGTTTTTTGTTTATTCCGAGTATCACCTACCATGGCGTTCATAGAATGCTGAATTTAGTTGAATCTGTGCGATTTTACTAAGTTCAGTCTATGCGCTTTTGTTTTACTGAAAAAATCAAAGGAATGATTATGTTTACAATTACTAGAAAATCAATCGAGTGGGGCGGAAAACGCTTAACGCTAGAAACAGGTAAAATCGCTCGTCAAGCAGATGGTGCGGTGATGGTGACGTATGGCGAGATTACGCTCTTATGTACCGTTGTTTCTGCTAAAAAAGCCAAGCCTGATATTGATTTCTTCCCTCTTACGGTGAATTATCAAGAGAAAACTTTTGCAGCGGGGAAAATTCCTGGTGGCTTTTTTAAGCGTGAAGGTCGTCCAACAGAGCGTGAAACGCTCACATCGCGTCTTATTGATCGTCCGATTCGTCCTTTGTTCCATGATGAGTTCAAGAACGAAACGCAAGTAGTTTGCACCTTGCTTGCTACGGATAAAGAAAGCAATCCTGATATTGCAGCATTGATTGGTGCTTCTGCTGCCTTGACGATTGCAGGTGTGCCATTTTTTGGTCCTGTGGCAGGCGCACGCGTTGGTTATACAGCGGGCGACTATGTGTTGAACCCAACGGATGCACAATTACAAGAAAGTACATTGGATTTGGTGGTTGCGGGAACGCAATCCTCTGTGTTGATGGTGGAATCAGAAGCGCAAGAATTATCTGAAGAAGTAATGTTGGGTGCGGTGATGTTTGGTCACAAACAGATGCAGCCAGTGATTGATTTGATTGTTGATTTTGCAGAATGCTGTGCAAAAGATGCGTGGGCGGTGAATGCTTATGAGCGTGCAGAAGAATTATATGCTGCAGTGAAGCTCGCAGGAGAAGATGCATTTCGTGCGGCGTATTTATTGCGTGATAAGCAAGCACGTCAAAATGCGCTATCTCAAGCACGTGATGTGATTATGCAGGCATTAGAAGGCAGTGATCATCCATCCATTAAAATCGTTTCTGCTATTAAAAAATTAGAGCAAGCGATTGTGCGTTCTGATTTGATTGCAACCAAAGAGCGTATTGATGGTCGTGGTCTTGCCGATATTCGTCCGATTGAAGTGGAAGTGGGCATTTTGCCTCGCACGCATGGTTCGGCGTTGTTCACCCGTGGTGAGACGCAGGCATTGGTCGTTACCACGCTTGGAACATCGCAAGATGAACAAATTATTGATGCGCTTGAAGGTGAATATAAAGAAAAATTCATGCTGCATTATAACTTCCCTCCTTATTCCACAGGGGAAGCAAGCCCGATGCGTTCGCCGGGTCGTCGTGAGATTGGTCATGGTAAATTGGCATGGCGTGCTGTGCGTCCATTATTGCCAACATCAGAAGAGTTCCCTTACACAATTCGTATCGTTTCTGAAATCACAGAATCAAATGGTTCATCATCCATGGCAACCGTATGTGGCTCATCTATGGCTATGATGGATGCGGGTGTTCCTTTGGCGCGTCCAGTTGCGGGTATTGCTATGGGGCTGATCAAAGAACAGGATGCCTTTGTGGTGCTTTCGGATATTCTTGGAGATGAAGATCACCTTGGTGATATGGATTTCAAGGTAGCGGGAACGGCGCGTGGTGTGACTGCATTGCAAATGGATATTAAAATTGATGGTATCACCGAAGAAATCATGAAGGTGGCATTGGCGCAAGCATCAACAGGTCGCAAGCATATTCTTGGTGAAATGGAAAAAGCTATCACCCAATCACGTGACGATGTTCGTGAAAATGCACCAAGCATCACCACCATGAATATTCATAAAGATAAAATCCGTGAAGTGATTGGATCGGGTGGCAAAGTCATCCGTGAGATTTGTGAACAAACAGGTGCGAAGATCGATATTGAAGATGACGGCACGATCCGTATTTATGCGGTGACAGGCACAGCAGCGCAAGCAGCACGTGATTGGATTCATAATATCGTTGCTGAACCTGAAGTAGGTAGAATCTATGACGGTAAAGTGGTGAGCATTGTTGATTTTGGAGCATTTGTCAATTTTGTTGGTCCGCATGAAGGTCTTGTGCATGTGAGTGAGATTACGGGTGAGCGTATTGCTGATGTGCGTTCGGTGCTTGCTGAAGGCGCGATGGTGAAAGTGAAGCTGGTAGAAAAAGATCAGCGTGGCAAATTCCGGTTATCTATGCGTCGTGTAAATCAAGAAACAGGTGAAGAAATCATCATTGAAGAAGAAGAAGGCGAAGAGGGTGAAGCACGATCAGCGCGTCCAGAACGCAATGATCGTTCGCGCCGTCCACGTAGAGACAAACGCGGATAGAACTATAGAAATTCAACTTAAGATTTCTCAGTTTTTGGTGAAATCTTAAGTTGAGAAATTTCTATAAGTCATTAATAATTATAGCACTACTCAATTTTATTGTCCATCTAAGATGGGTAAGTGTAAAATTGACGTGCTATATACGGAGTTTTAGAACCTTATGAACCCTGCCCATTCTGCTTATGCTGTAGAAATTGAAGGATTGCAAAAGTCCTATCGTGGGCGGGGGGCTGAGGCGAAGATGGCGGTGAAAGGTATTGATTTACGTATTCCCCGTGGATCATTTTTTGGTTTGCTTGGTCCAAATGGTGCAGGAAAATCAACCACCATCAATATCTTAGCTGGTTTGGTAAAAAAAACCGCAGGGCGTGTTGTTATTAGTGGCTATGACAGTGATACGCATGAGCGTGAAGCACGACAAATGATTGGTGTCGTGCCGCAAGAATTGGTATTAGATACGTTTTTCACGGTACGCCAAGCATTAGAGCTTCATGCGGGTTATTATGGGATTCCCGCGAAAAAACGTCAAACACAACATATTATTGATGTGATGGGGTTGAGTGATAAGGCGGATGCGCGTCCGCGTAGCTTATCGGGGGGAATGCGTCGACGTTTGTTAATTGGCAAAGCCTTGGTGCATCAACCTGATATATTGGTGTTAGATGAACCAACGGCGGGCGTTGATATTGAGCTACGCACCCAATTATGGGATTATGTGCGTGAATTGAATCGTCAAGGGACGACGATTGTCCTTACCACCCATTATTTAGAAGAAGCAGAAGCATTATGCGATGAAATTGCGATCATGAATCATGGTATGGTCGTCGC
Organism: Alphaproteobacteria bacterium; assembly: GCA_004292675.1. GTDB lineage: Bacteria > Pseudomonadota > Alphaproteobacteria > Rickettsiales > UBA998 > RDZH01. The sequence continues at coordinate 43,547 of RDXO01000014.1, forward strand.
ATGTGATACGAAACGTCGTTTGATGGAAGGGTTTGATAGTAAATGCGTGCTGGTTCGACTCACGCAACCTATCCATGATCTTCCTGAAATATTGCATTCTCAAGGTTGGGAGCTGCAAGCGGATGGGCGGTTGCTGCGTCATTATGCACCACGCGATAGCATTATGGATGCGATGTTGGCTGAACTGCACGCGCATGGATATGAAGTGGCAGATTTATCGACCCGTGAAACGGAATTGGAAGCTATTTTTCGTCATCTTACCTCGATGCATTAACTATGAATATGGGAAGGTCGATTCAGTATGCATCATTGCAGATGCAGGGGGAAACGCCCGTCTCATCTGCATATGATGATGTCTATTATTCTAAGGCGGGTGGTATAGCGGAAAGTTCCTATGTGTTCATCAAGGCACAAGAATTAGAACAACGTATGCAGGGGCGCGTTCACCCCATGCATATTGCGGAACTAGGGTTCGGCACAGGCTTGAATTGCGCGTTGCTTGCCGATGCATGGATGCGTAATGCACCTTCCCATGCACCGCTCTTTTTGTGGAGTGTTGAGAAGCATCCCATTGCACCTGCGCAATTTGCAATGCTGCATGAGGCATGGTCTGACGTGCTACAGCCTTATGCGCACGCAATGCAACAATGCTATCCCGCACCGATTGCAGGCGTACATTCGCTATGGCTTGTTGAGGGCAGGGTGCATCTGAGCTTATGCTTTGGTGATGTGATGGATTATCTGCCTCATCTTCCTCACGGCACAATGGATGCATGGTTGTTGGATGGTTTTTCCCCTGCCAAAAATCCCGAAATGTGGAATGCGGAATTATTGCATCATCTAGGGCGTGCTAGTGCCAAGGATGCGACTATTTCCACCTTCACGGCGGCATCTTCGGTGCGGCGCGGATTGCAGGAGGCAGGTTTTACATTGGAAAAAATACGCGGCTTTGGTTATAAACGTGAGATGCTGAAGGGGCGCAAACATACTCAAGGCATCGATGCGGTGCGTGCCAATATTCCTAAAAGCGTTGTGATTATTGGTGGCGGTATTGCGGGTGCGAGTGTGGCGTATGCGTGTGCGCACTATGGCATGACAACGCACGTTTTAGAAGCACGCGCTGATGTGGCGCAAGAAGCATCAGGAAATCCAGCGGGGATTATTTATCCCTATATGGGGTCTGTATGGGATGCTGCCACATTATTTTATATGCATGGATTGAGCCATCTTCAGCATGTGTTGGCATCACTCGCAGAGCGTGGCACGTGGTATGATGTATGTGGAGCGCATTATTATCCTAAAGACGATAGTGAAGCGGAGCGCATACGGGTACAAAATCTTTGTCATGCGTTAGAACTCGATGCATCCATGGCATATCCAACGCAGCACGGATCGATGCTACCCACGGCGGGATGGATTGCCGTGCCGCATTTTGTGCGCCATTTGTTGGATGCTTCCCATGCGCAACTGCATTGCGGGGTGCGTGCTGAGAAGATGCATTATAATGGGCAGATGTGGCATGTTCACGATACGCATGGAGGTATGTATCATGCGGACGCTGTGGTGCTGGCGAATGCCTATGCCGCACAAGCATTGCTTGCGGATCATGCCTTGCCAATGCGGCAGATTCATGGGCAAATTACCTATCTTCCGCAACAGGATGTGCAGAACGCACCAACGCATGTCGTGTGTCATCATGGTTATATGACTCCTGCTATTGAGGGAGTGCATTATATTGGGGCAACTTTTGACCCAGAGGAGGAGGAGGCATCTGTTACGAGTGCGCGCCATCGTGTGAATCTTGAATCATTGCATCAACGTTTTCCTCATATGCTGCCATCTGTGCCTGATCCTGATCTGATGCAGGGGCGTTCCGCATTTCGTACTGTGAGTGGGGATCGCTTGCCGATGATAGGAATGCTGGATAATCCCGATGATGTGCATCATGCCCTGCAACATTCCTATCACCCCGCACGGCGTAAGGCGATAAAAAAAATGCCACATCTCTATGTAAGCCTTGCGCATGGAGCGCGTGGGCTTGTTTCTGCCCCGCTTGCGGGTGCAATCATTGCAGCGCAGATGCATAATGTGGCGATGAGTGCGCATCCTTTGGTGATGCAGGCACTTGATCCCATGCGATTTATGGTGCGTGCATGGAAGAAAAAGACCTGACTGTCATCATTTTGTCACATAAAACGAGTATCATCAATCTATGAATAATGCCATTCCCCCATCACATCAGACGAACCCTGCCATTCCTGCCCTTGAGGAACAATATAGTCGTCTTTCTGACAACATCAAACGCCTAGAATCTGTGCAATCCACACCAATGGGAACAGCGGCGGATCTTGGAGAGGTGTCACTTGCAAATACGCAACCCGCAGCAGTGCCACAAGCATTGCAGGAAGAAATTCAGTCGCGCTTTGCTTTTGAGATTGGCGTGCGACAAGAGGGAGAATGGCAACAAACGCGATGCGGTGCGTTGGTTGAAGTGGGTGGCAATCATGTTTCCGTCACTCAGAGTACAGTCCAACAGACGCGCTATGTTGTGCCAACGCAAGTGTTTGAACAAAATAGGAATGAACGTGCAGATACTGAGCAGAGATTCTATTTCTTTCGTATTGGGGGGCAACCACTTCCACCACCACGTGTGGAGGTAGGGGAACGTTACGGTGATACGGACGCGTGCTGGAGCGCAACACCGAACGTTCTTGAGGGTAAACGTATTCAAAATGAACAAAATAAAGGGCGCACGCGATAAAAAGATTCTTACCGACTCAGATTCTTCCCATGTTTGAGCCATAGTCGCATGGCATCGCGTAGTTCTTCATGACGATTACCCAAAATAGGGTCTAACAAAGTATCATTACCTACATGCGATTGAATCAATACATCATCCGTGTGTGGATCGCGCTTTGGTGTATAATCATGTAAGATGTGCGCGCATCCTGCTGTGATGCCGTACGCCATGTCCGCTAATTGCCCAAGGATGAACGCAAAACAACGTTGATGCTCCTGCAATAAATCAAGTGCGGGATGTTTGAATTTGAGCTTGGCGCGGTGTCGGTGATATAAAGCTAAGGCAAGCATCACTTGTTGATTGTGCATCAAGCCATAGCCTAGTGTGGAAATCATGCGTTCAAAGGCATATTCGGCGCGATAATCAGGATGTACGGTCATGGCGACATCACTTACCCAGCAAAAGGCGCGTACTAAGCGTTCATAATGCATATCACATGGCAAAACAGAAAGAATCCAATCGGCGAGGGCGCAACGATAATGTGGATCAGAGTGCGGTACTGCTACGGCTTGCATCATGGCAAGCAATGGGTCATAAGGCAGTTTAGGCGGATGCACTGTCATCAACGCCCCTTCACGAATACCGCCTGAAGAAAATAATATGCGCGATGCCGTCGATTGAACCATGAGGGTATGCAGCACGATTAATGCGGGGATAATCCCATCATAACGCCGCCGTGGTACGGCTTCGAGGCGAATCCCTTTGCTTACATCATGGCGCATCTGTTGTAATAATTGTTCAATTTCATCACGCGTCAACACATAATCATGGATGACGTGCAACGGGTAATGGTGACGGCGCATATGATGTTTGGCAATCGCACGAAAACTTCCGCCCACTGCATAAAGGGTAGATATTTCTGGCAATTCAACAATTTTAAGCATGTCCGTGAGATGGCGCGCTAGCCCTTCATCCTTATGTTCTTGATAATATTTGGTGAATCCTAAGACTCCCATTGGCAAAGAACATAGCGCATCGACTTCCCCATGCGACATAATATGCGCACATTCCGTACTTCCCCCTCCCATATCCACCACAAGCCCCGAAGGTTGGTAGGTAGTGCATAAGACTCCACGTGCTGCATAAAGTGCTTCTTCTTTGCCTGTGAGAATAGTGATAGGATAGCCTAAGATTTTAGTGAGTTCTGCAGCAAAGGATGATCCATCACGGGCATTGCGGATAGCAGCCGTGGCAAGCACGATCACTTCATTGGGCTTGCGGGCATGAATTAGTTGCGCAAAACGGCGAATGGTGCGCAATACATGCTCTTTTGCTTCTTTTTTGAGTGTTCCGCCTTCGGATACGCCTTCACCGAGTAAGCAGCTATGTTTTTCGTTGAACATAGGCTGTGCATGATTACCGCGATATTCATAAAATACCAAGCGCACACTATTTGAACCAATATCAAGAACGGCAACTAATGAATCGGTGTTATGGGGCATCATCATTACTCCACATAGGCATCATAGGGACGACGAAATTGTTCAAGTTGGAAATTGCCAAGGGCATAGAGCCAATCGCGGGTACGTTCATTGATGGCTTGGGCTTCTTCCGCTACTTCGAGCATGGGTTTGATGTTGGGTTGTGATTCATCGCGTATGTCTGGGTCGGCATCGGCGTGGAATCGCGCCCATACGGCATCATTGATGCTGTGGAAATAGATAGTCAACATCAAGCCATCAAAGGTGGTAACATATAATACATCAGGTGTTGTGCCGAATGCTTTGCTTGCGGGTAACACATCGGTGAATAAGATACGTTCAAAAAATACAGCAGGATCAAGCGGGCGATGTTCGCGTTCTTTGCGTCCATCGTTAGGTTGTGGCAGTAATGCCAAACGCTCCGTACTACGCAGACGACTAAATTGATAGTTCTGCCCTTCTGAAAACTGATAGCGAATCGCAGCAATGCGTGAGGCATTGATAGAAAACATAGAACGATCTGCCCAATCAGCCACATTAGGTTTGGTTTCAAGACGACCACTCACCAACAAAGCCTGCGCTTGCCCTTCACGACGCACATAGGTTGCAGAGCGATCACGGTTGAGATTACCAATCCAAAGATCATGCAATGTGGTAGAACCGTGCATAAGCTGGAGGCGTACAGCGTGTTCTTCATCAAGCCCTAAATCCGCATAACGCTGTGGATCAGAGGTTTTTGGGGCGCGAATCTCACTTTGCGTCAAGAGGAGCATCAAGGCACGGATCATTGGCTCGGAAGCGGGGAAGCCGTGCATTTGTTCAATCGTCCATGTGCCATGCTCATTGCGTGCCATCGTGACCTTGCTGTCCGTATGCTCTAGGCGGATTTGATTAATGCTCTCTAAGGACGCGCTCAAATCAGGGAACAGGCGAGGATGTGCGACCACATCATCATTATGTGTTCTGTGTATCTGATTAGGGCGTATCACCATAGCAGCGATCACGGCAAGTATGGTGAATAAGGCGACTATGCCATCACGGCGCGATATGAATTTTTTCATCGTGCGACTCCTTTTCTATTGCGAATTTTTCTTAAACGTGCAGGAACGATAAATGATGCGATGAATAATAGGCAGGGGACGCTCAGGATATTAATCCATGCAAGGCGTGTTCCTAATGCTTCAATTTCTTGCTCTAATTGATGTTGTACGGCGCGTAATTGTGTGCGTGTCGCAAGAAATATCTCTCTAAAGCGGCTAATTTCTTTTTGTTGTTCTGCTGTGAATAAGGCGTTTGAATCATTTTGTTGTTTTTCAATGCCTTGTAATTCATGAATCCGTGTTTCCATGTCAACTAATTGCTCTTTCAGCTCATGCTCTTTGGTACGGTAGCGTTGCTCGGCTTCGCGCTTCATCGTATCCAACACCGCAAAGGTGCGATTTTTGCTGTGACGGGTGCGTAAATTGATTAATGCCCCTTCGCCCGTGAGATATTCTAAGCTATTAAGGATGAATGCACCATTATCTGCCGTCGGCATAATAAGGTTTTTTCCTGAAAATTCCTGTGTTTTTGCCCAATAATCATTCTGTAGCATATCGACATCGCCCACCACAATCAGATGAATGGGATGTTCAGAACGCGCTAGATGCTTTTTTTGCTGATCTTTGCTAAGGCTTTCACGAGCAAAGGCACTATCGACAATACCATTAAGTTGCGCAGCAAGCACAAGAGGTTTGTTTTGTGATGTGTAGTTGCGATAGATGGATAAGGTCTCGCTTTCTTTTTCTGCATCGGCAACCGAAGCCTGCATGGCATTGACAGAGGTGTGAATGAGTGGCTCTAGCACCACAGAAGCGTTGTCATCGCGGGTGAAAAATCCTGATTCAATCATACGGACATGTTCTAAGGACGCAGTAATAACAGAATCATCAGAAAAATCACTGCCTTTTAGATCAAGCCATGTGACGTTGGGATAGGTGAGTAATTTAGAGGATGCATCCATCGCTTCCACCTGAATGGCAGCATGGCTATCGGCAGCAACAAAGCCTTCAGAGAATTTTATCCCCCAATGTGATAATAGGGGTTCAAGGGAGCTGTGTTTTTGTTCAAGTGTCGAGATTTTAGCTTTGCTATCCAGCATGATGAGTGCCTTGCCACCCGCTAAGAGATATTGATCCAACGCATAGGTAAGTTCTTTGGTAAATCCTACAGGATGCACCACCCAGACTGCATCAACATCAGTATCAAAACTTGTGGCATGTTTGTCAATCACCTGCACATCAAAGGCTTCATCCACTTGTTCATAAATCGCCCAAGGCGGAGTGAAGGCTTGTTGCGTTACCGTTATGCCACGCTCCCCACTTAGCCCGCCACGCATTGGTAGCCCGCTGATAATGGCAATTTTTTTGCGACGCGGTTGTGCCATTTCAGTAATGAGGCGCATCACGTCATATTCCAAAAATTGCTCGCGGGCAGGGTCAAGAAACGGCATCACCCCACGTTGATCGGTGCTGTTTTCTACGCTCATACCGAAATAAAATTTCGTGCCTGCGGTATCCATAGGAATACCCTCAAGCCCATGCGTCATGGCTAAATCTTCTGATTCCGTAAAAGGTTCAGGATTCAAAAATTCCACTTTCAACATGCCCCTTGTGCGCTCAACAGATTGCGCCAAAAGGTTACGCACACGCACCGCATAGGCTTGAAAAATAGGTAAATCCTTTGCAGCACGTTCACTGAAAAATACGCGAATTGTAATGGGTTCTTTGAGATTGTGCAGTAAGGTCGTCGTGGCATCAGAAAGGCTATAGAGTTTCTGCTCGGTTGCATCCACGCGTAGATCATAGGCTAGGTTGCGCACAAGCATATTGCTCGCAAATAAGAGTATGAGTGCTATGATGCTATTGAATATTAATCGGGGTGAAGCGATAGTACGCATGATATTTATCCTTTTTTATATTCCACAATCAGCAAGGTCATATATAACCAAAAGACAATGGAACTAACGAAATAAAATATACTTGGTAATTCCAGCACGCCATGCATCATATCATCAAAATTGCTGAGAAAACTCATTGCCAAGCACAGATTCAGCACGGATTGTGGCAACCATCCTTCTAAAAAATTCGTCACCACGGGAAAGCCTAACAAGACGCACACCAACGTCACCGCTGCGGTGATAATAAAAGCGACGATTTGGCTACGTGTTGTTGCTGACATCGCACTTCCTAGGGCAATATACGCCCCCGCCATAAGGCTACTGCCAAGATAAGACACTAAAATCACGCCATGATCAGGATTGCCTAAATAATTCACCGTGATCCATAAGGGCAAGGTACAGGCAAGTGCGACCAGCACAAACCACCAAGCTGCAAGAAATTTCCCAATAATAATATGCGCGATAGGCACAGGAAGCGTCATAAGTAATTCTCCTGTGCCACTATGGCGTTCTTCCGCCCAAAGGCGCATAGTCACGGCGGGGACAAGAAACACATAAAGCCACGGATGCCAACGAAAAAACGGCTCTAAATCCGCAATGCCACGTGTGAAATAATTGCCAAGATAAAAGGTAAATGCACCTGATACCAACAAAAATACCACTAAAAACACATAGGCTACGGGTGTTTGAAAATAGCTGCGAAATTCTCTTTGTGCTATGGTTAGGATGCTGCTCATTGTTTATTCCCCTGCTGTGCCAGCATACAAAATACCTCGTCTAAATTGTCATTTTTATAGGTTGCGCGTAATTGCGCGGGCGTACCATCTGCGATTAATGCACCGTTGGATATAATCACGGCACGGCTGCATACGGCATCCACTTCTTCTAAAATATGGGTAGAAATAATCATCGCTTTGTGCTGCGCCATGGAACGAATCAGGGCGCGCACTTCACGTTTTTGCAAGGGATCAAGCCCATCAGTCGGCTCATCCAATATCAGCACCTCGGGGTCATGGATAATGGCTTGCGCCATCCCCACGCGACGTTTATAGCCCTTAGAGAGCGTTTCAATCGGTTGCTCGAGAACAGATTCAAGCTGCAACCAACCAATCACTAATTCAAGCCGTTCACGCGTGCGGGCGCGGGATAATCCCCGCATTTTTGCCATAAAACATAAAAGCTGATAGGGGGTCATTTCAGGATAAAGCGGCACACCTTCAGGCACATAACCGATGCGTTGTTGCGCTTCCACAGGGTGGCGCATCACATCGATCCCATCAATCATGATGCTTCCTGCATCAGGGGTAAGATAGCCCGTAATCATCCGCATGGTTGTCGTTTTTCCTGCGCCATTTGGTCCAAGAAAGCCCAATACCTCCCCATTCGCAACGGATAAAGAAAGATTGCGCACGGCATGTACCGATCCAAATCGTTTTGATAATCCTTTACACTCGATACGTATCATTGCGCACTCATAAAATAATTGTAAGGCTGATCACCCTATGTTCATGTATAGAGCTATTCTGCCATAAGTCAAGTCCCACAAAATGTTTCATAGGCACATGATCCTTTAGGTGGGGGTTGTGTACGATATATTTCTTGAGGTTCGGCGTAGGGTGTGCGTAAAGTTTCAACCAATGCGTGCAATGGATGCATATCACCTACATCATTGGGTGTGACCGCCGCTTCTAATGCTTCTTCCACAAGGTGGTTGCGGGCAATTACAGCGGGATTATTGCGCTGCATGAGGGCAGTATCGGGCTGCATAGTACGCCATTGTTGCACCCATTCATGCCACAAAGGGTGCGTGTGCATTGTCTGGTGCGCGTAGTTTGCGGTATTATCGTTTGCTAATGCCGCCAGAGTACGGAATGTTAGCGTATAATCCGCCTCACATGCGTGCATCATGGTGAGTAACGGCGTGAGAATTGCCCATAATGTCTGTTCGGGATGATGTGCGATGCCCAATTTCTTTTGCATTCCATGTGCATAGCTATGTTCAAAGGCAGCATAAAATAACTCACGCACCTGATCCGCCTGCATGGGTTGCTCTAAAAGAGGGCGCAATGATTCGCTTAATACCCAAAGATTCCATACGGCAATGCTTGGTTGATTCCCATAAGCATAGCGTCCATGACGATCAATAGAAGAAAATACAGTGGCGGGATCATAATGATTCATGAAGGCGCATGGACCAAAATCTATAGTTTCTCCGCTAAGTGTCATATTATCTGTATTCATCACGCCATGGATAAATCCGACCAGCATCCATGCAGCGATTAACTCCGCTTGTGCATGAATGATGGCGTGCAGTAAGGCTTCATAAGGCTGTGCTTCTTTCATAAGGTGCGGATAATGGCGTTGCAGGGCATAATCTGCAACCGCTTTTAAGGCATCATATTCTTGATGTGCTGCAAAATACTCGCATGTTCCGACTCGTAGATGGCTTGCAGCAATGCGCATCATAACGCCAGCAGGTTGTATAGGATGCAAGGTATGCGGGCGTTTGATGATCATGGAGGATGCGATCACGCCTAAGGTGCGTGTTGTGGGAATGCCCAACCCTGCCATTGCCTCACTAATGATATATTCGCGCAGTGCGGGCATGAGTGGGCAACGTCCATCACCATTGCGTGAAAAACGCGTTGTGCCTGAACCTTTGAGTTGCACATCCCACAAGCGTCCGTGCGGATCACGCACTTCTCCCAGCATAAGAGCGCGCCCATCCCCTAATTGCGGCACAAAATTGCCATATTGATGTCCTGCATAGGCTTGTGCAAATGGTTCGCTGTGCGGTAAGCGGTATGTTCCAGCAAGCACTTCTGCCCATGATTCGGGGGATAGGGCATCATAATCAATCCCTAAGGCGAGGGCGAGAGGTGCGTTCCACACCACCATGCGCGGGTTAGGTAAGGGTACGGGATCACGACGTTCAAAACAAAGAGGTGGTTGCTTAAGATAAGTGTGGGAAGCATCAAACATGGCTTTAATCCTATTTTACTATATGTCCTAAGGCAAGAATTTTTCCCGTGCTGCGTTGCCCTTCATGCACAAGTACGACAGCACCACGCGCACGTTCCATACGTTCGTTGCCTAGATTAATTGTCGTATCCACCACATCACCTTCCCATGCGGGGTGTAAAATATCGATCGTTTGCACGGGATGGGTATAGGTTATTTTTTTACCATAAAGCACCCCACCACGAATGGCTACCGTTTCTGATGGACCATAGAGCATCAGCGTGATTTTGGCTTTATGCGCGCCTAATTTCATTGCGGGGATGCGTATATGCAAGCGATCTTCATCAAGATAATCTAAGGAAATAGGGACTATAGGTGTTTTTGTGCGTGCCAAGAGATTGGATAATTTGAAGACATCATTGCCTTTTAAGGTCTCACGACCATTAATGATGAATTCTGGAGTGTTAAGTGATCGTTGTGGCGCAATAGTCGTGCTGTAGGAAGTTTGTCGTTTGGTGCAAAAACCCCGAGATAGGGTATCCTTCCATCCTGAATAATTCCAATAATCCACAGGGCATGATAAGGTGATGATATGAGGATTTTTCTGCGTAATCTGTTCTACTAATGCATCCGCTTTGGGGCAGTCTTCGCAGCTTTGAGAGGTGAATAATTCTAACAAGATAGGAGATTGTGCCGACAACCCCCACGGAATGAGTGTCAGCATAAGGGTACATAACCACAATAAATGAGAAGAAAAATGCATAATGAACAGCCTAATTGGAGCGTTTTTCATATTATAGCGCGTAGCGATAGGTTAGTTTAAAGAACCTATCGGCTAGGTCGCGCTATAAACATAGAGACTATAGCACGAATTTTCAGTAGGGTTGCTCTTAAAAAAGAACAAACCTACTGAAACGTGCTATAAAAACATTTTATTGATAGTACTATACTGGATAAGATGCAATAGAGATAATGATGAAAATGACAGAAGAACAGATATTATATGAAGGTGATTGGTTGCGTTTTTGTCGTCGTGGTACGTTTGAATATGTGCGACGAGTGCGTGGGCGAGCAGCCGCTATTATCATCGCCATGACGGAAGATCAGCATGTGGTACTGGTGGAACAATACCGACATTCAATGGATTGCTCTGCATTAGAGCTTCCCGCGGGGCTTGTTGGGGATGAAATAGTCACAAAAGAAGAAACCATTCTTGAAGGGGCGCAGCGTGAATTGCTTGAAGAAACGGGCTATGAAGCCACAAGGATGCATCTTATGAATTATGGTCCTGCATCTTCGGGGTTAAGTAGTGAATTAATGTATTTCTGCTATGCTGAAGGGCTGGTGAAGCGTCATGAAGGTGGTGGGGATGCGACAGAGAATATCATCGTGCATCATGCGCCACTTGCGACAATCCATGATTATCTTGCATCTGCTCAGGCGCGTGGAGTGTCGATTGATCCGAAAATCTATCTTGGCTTATATTGGATTGGGCAGCGCAGCTAGTGCGCAATGCGGTGCATGTTGTTTAATTTTTATTATTGATTGTGCGGTAAATATATGCTATAGTAAAGGCTACTATATCATATAGTTCTTTTGATTTTTATTTGATCATTATTACCTAAAGGCGTACAGCTATGGAAGATAACGAATTGCAAGCCAATAGACGCAATAATAATGCAGGACGACCTGGTCCTGTCAAGGTTGAGCATGTAACATATCGTGATTTTGGTCCTATTGTTCAGCATACACAAGTATGTGTAGGTAAAGATTGTTATGGTTGGGGTCCTCAAGGAAGTGTAGGTTGGCAAGGTGTTGGGTTGAATGCGCCTCCAAATTTTTCCTATGAGGCGCGTGAAACTGGTCGGGGTGCATGGATTTCAGATAGCTATACGATACCCAATACCACACGGCAAGATGTGCTAGCTGCCCTGAAAGATTTAGGGCAGGATTTATTGAATGAGGGCATAGGGTACAGTACCAATAATATGGGGAACAATATTAATTGTCATGGATTTGCAAGCATAGCCAAGGATCAGTTACCCCAAAGAGCGCAGATATTAACGCAATTAAGAATGCGTGGTGCGAGTATTGGGGATGATGGTGAGATGGTGTTGGCGAACACCATGAATAATGAACAGTTGAGCAAACTTGAACAAGAAGTAGGGCAGATTTTTGCGCAATTAAAAGATAGGGGCGTTGTGATGTCGAGCGATGTATCGAGTGCTACGATTCAAGCGACTCCCAATATTTTTACCATGCAAGCTAATAAGGGGATGGAACGCGGATAGGATAGTAAAACTTAGGTTGCATATTAGATAGATGTCCAGCAGGCACGGATTGGGTGTCATGAATAACATCATGGGTGCTTTTGGATTTACCACTATGGTGTGTGGTGATCAGGCTGTCTATACCGCGGCTGCCCTTGAACAGAGAGGATGGGATGCGCGGGTTGTGAATGGTGAACGAGGTCTATTAGGCATGACATCCACCCATTCATGGATTGAAGTCAAGGTGGATGGTAAATGGGTGGAAGCAGATCCGTGGGCAAGGGCAACCATTCCAAGTGATAATGCAAAGCAATATAAGATCACGGGAACGTGGGATGTTCAGCGTGGGCAAGCGGAAGACATTCTGCAAGAATTTCGCAAAAGATCAGGTGCAAGCAGTGATTTAGAACCAAAAATGCACGCACAAGGTACGGAGCAAACTACGCCGAACATTGTAGCGCAAGATCAACAACAGCAAAAAATGCAGATGCTCACCCAAGGAATGGGGGACATTTTTGCACAACTCAGACAAAGTGGTGTGGTGATGTTAGGTGAAGGGCAGGGGGTTTCTAGCCCAACCAGTGGATTTAATCAAGAAATGATGGCAAATAAAGGGATGGCACGCGGATAGTTATCATTATTTTTCTTGCCGCCAATCATGATATATTAATGACTTACTCTCCCGCCTTCGGGGGAGTCCAAGAATCAAGGTTTTTCAGCGAAAAACCGCAGATGATTGGGTGGGGGGCAATAGAATGCACCCCCACGGTTCAGCATCGGATTTCTTTTGAGAAATCCTTGCTTCACTGGCTCCCCCGCAAGCGGGGGAGCATAAAACCGAATGCATAGCGTGTAATATTTACATAATGTGAAGAGTGGCAAGATTATTTTTCTTGCTATGTGTGCCAAAAACTGATAACATCATAATGTATCACTTATTTTTAGCCATATATCAATGTAGCTAACAATTTAATTTTTGTCTTCCAAGACAAATAAAGCCTTTCTTACCTTAAGTGGGGTATGACTGATTACCTTTGTACATTGCAAAATTCTTAGGTAACACAATGACTTATCATCGTTCTCAGCTTACAAGTTCTAATGGACATGTTGTAGGAATTGATAGCCCGATTCCCTCAAGCCCGCCTGTTGCAAAAGCAAATCGTCATGACGCGTATGTTCAACGATTAGTTGATGGTGGTTTAGAAGCCATTGAGGCAGAAGAAGCACGATTGTTGGAAAATCGAAAACAAGCCGACAACATCTATGCTTTTGAAGGCATAGATATTGGTTTAGATTTATGCCAACGCGCTCGTACAATCTTACGTGATAAGAATCCGCAAGGATAGATTGAATGAGAAAAAGCCCCCCTCATATAAGAGGAGGGCTTTTTCTTTATCTATAGCACGTGTCGATAGGCTCTTTAACTAACCTATCGTGACGCGCTATAGATAAAATACTGCGTCATGCCTGCGCAGGCAGGCATCCAGAGCAACCTTTTGACTAGACTCCTGCCTACGCAGGAGTGACGAGTCCTAACAGATAACAAATAGATAAGTTAAATATTTCCAGAAAATCAGGTTAACTATAGTCGTTATCAAACAACTATAACGCAATCACCTGCACTTGCTTCACACTTGGAAGTTCCGCAATCGCTTTTTTCAATTCAGGCGATATATCTTGATCCACTTCCACTAACGCTACTGCATCGCTCCCCTCCGCATTGCGCCCCAAATGGAAGTTGGCAATATTGATCTGTGCATCCCCAAGCAATTTACCCAGCGCACCAATCAGACCTGGCTTATCTTCATTGTTCACATACAGCATACGTGCCGACGTACTAGCCTCGAGCTTTGTACCATGCAATTCAACAATGCGTGGGCTACCTGCAAATAATGTACCCGACACATTACGCGTGCGACGTTCTGTGGTGACGTTGATACGGATAAGGCTTTGATAATCCGCCACATCAGGGCTAGTCGTTTCACTCACGCGGATGTTGCGATCTTTAGCAATCACGGGAGCATTCACCATATTCACCCCATCCATCAATGCGCTGAGCAAGCCTTTGAGTGCAACGGCTGTGAGTGGTTTAGTGTTGAGTTTGGATACACTACCAAGATATTCGACATGAATCTCTTTAATGCCCGTTTCGATGATCTGCCCTGCAAAGCTACCCAACTGTTCTGCAAGTGTGAAGTAGGGGCGTAGTTTCGCGGCATCTTCTGCAGAGACGGACGGCATATTCACGGCATTGGTGACCGAACCATCCAGCAAATAATCTGCCATTTGTTCTGCCACTTGCAACGCGACATTGACTTGCGCCTCGCCTGTTGATGCACCAAGATGCGGTGTGCAAATCACGTTATCTAAGCCGAATAAGATGTTTTCTTTCGCAGGTTCAATTTCAAACACATCCAGTGCTGCACCTGCCACATGCCCTGCTTCTAGGGCTTCTTTTAATTCACCTTCATGAATTAATCCACCACGTGCGCAGTTGATGATGTACACACCTTTTTTCATCTTAGCGATATTGGTTTTGCCAATGATATTGCGCGTACCTTCATTAAGCGGTGTATGTAAGGTGATAAAATCCGCCCGTGCAAATAATTCATCCAATTCTACCTTTTCCACATGAATATCACGCGCGCGATCAGGGGAAAGATACGGGTCAAATGCGACGACTTTCATCTTCAAGCCATGCGCACGGTCAGCAACAATCGATCCAATATTGCCACAGCCAATAAGCCCTAATGTTTTGCCGTACAGTTCCGTACCCATGAAGCGGTTTTTTTCCCATTTTCCTTGGTGCGTCGAGCTGCTTGCTTGTGGGATGGAGCGTGCTAATGACATCATCATCGCGATAGTATGTTCTGCTGTGGTTACTGAATTACCAAATGGCGTATTCATCACCACCACACCATGCGCAGATGCGGCAGGAACATCGACATTATCAACGCCAATACCAGCACGCCCAACAACTTTGAGGTTGGTAGCTTTTGCCAAAATCTCTTTGGTGACAGTGGTGGAAGATCGAATGGCCAAGCCGTGATATTCCCCAATAATTGCTTCTAATTCTTCAGGGGATAAACCTATTTTAGTATCCACGTGAATGCCGCGCTTGGTGAAGATTTCAGCGGCGAGTGGGCTTAATTTATCGGATACGAGAACTTTGATGGTCATGATAGTACCTTATGTTATGCTGCTTTTGTTGAATATTCATGTTTCACGCTTGCAAATGCGAAATCCAGCCACGGCAAGAGTGCCTCAATATCGGAGGTTTCCACCGTAGCTCCGCCCCAAATGCGCAGTCCTGCAGGGGCATCGCGGTAGCCATTAATATCATAGGCAACGCCTGCTTTTTCTAATGTACTGGCGATCTGTTTAGTGACATCATATTGTGCGTTTTGCGGCAAGGCGGTAAACCAGCTATCAACAATCGATAAACAAATCGAGGTGTTGGAGCGATGCTCAGGATTATGCGCAAGAAAATCGACCCACGATGTGCGCTCTACCCATGCGTTGATGGTGGCAAGGTTGGTATGCGAGCGGGCAATTAATGCATCTAGTCCGCCAATATCTTTTGCCCAACGCAAGCCATCCAACGCATCTTCAACGCAGAGCATTGATGGGGTGTTGATCGTCTCACCTTTGAAAATACCATCAATCAGCTTGCCACCTTTGGTTAAGCGGAAGATTTTAGGGAGTGGCCATGCGGGCGTATAGGATTCTAAGCGCGCCACTGCACGTGGAGAAAGCACAATCATGCCATGCGCGCCTTCACCGCCAAGCACTTTTTGCCATGACCATGTGGTGACATCCAATTTCTCAAATGGCACATCCATCGCAAAGACGGCGGAAGTAGCATCACAGAAGGTAAGCCCTGCACGATCATCAGAAATCCAGTCACCATTCGGTACGCATACGCCCGATGTTGTGCCGTTCCATGTGAAACATACATCATGATCCCAGTTGATGGCAGATAAATCTGGTAATGTACCATAAGGTGCAATAGTAGTTTTGCAGTCTTTTAGTTTTAGTTGCTTCACGGCATCGCTTACCCAGCCTTCGCCAAAACTTTCCCATGCAAACATTTCTACGCCACGTGCGCCGAGCATTGTCCACATTGCCATTTCATAAGCACCTGTATCAGAGGCAGGAACAATCCCGATGACATAATCGTCAGGGATGCGCAGAATCTCACGGCTTAAATTGATGACTTCGTGCAGTTTTTTCTTGCCCAAAGAGGAGCGGTGCGAGCGACCAATGGCAGCATCGCGTAATGCATCCAGCGACCAATCAGGGCGTTTCGCGCATGGACCAGAGGAAAAGCAAGGGTTGTGGGGTTTTGTGGTTGGTTGGCTTGGTGTTATGCTCATGGTTAGTTATCCATTTTGATTATGTGCAATAAGAGTTATAACGTCTTTTTTGGTGCGTGGCAAGCATAAAATGCATATTACACATTTTTGAAATGTAGCTTAATGCGCTAATTAAACATAAAAATAATGTCCTATAGTTACAACGCCGTCCCCGCAGCATAACCTGATGCCCATGCCCATTGGAAGTTGAACCCACCAAGATGTCCTGTCACATCCACCGCTTCACCAATGCAATAAAGCCCGCGCACATTGGTTGCTTCCATCGTTTGGGATGAAAGATCGCGTGTATCAATCCCCCCAAGCGTGACTTCTGCCGTGCGGTAGCCTTCTGTCGTGGCGGGATGATAACGCCAATGATGCACCTGCTGTGCAATATTATCACAATGCGCATTAGAAAGTTCTGCACATGCCCCACTCATGCCAATCCGTTCAAGCAAAAATTGCGCTAATCGTTTGGGAAGAAGGGTAGAAAGTACGCTTAGCACTTCTTGTTTGGGTGATGTGGTGCGTGCATCTTTGAGCATAGTTGCTACATTATGATGCGGAGCAAGATTCAGGGCGATGGCTTCTCCCTCACGCCAGTAGGAGGATATTTGCAAAATCGCAGGACCGCTGAGTCCTTTATGCGTAATCAGCGATGCTTCCTCAAAATGCACCTTGCCATGTGTAGCAATGCTTGCAAAGGCAATGCCCGCTAAGGGCTTCATTTGGCTTAACGTCGCATCATCACTCACAAACGGCACGAGTCCCGCACGGGTGGGGACGATGCGCAGCCCGAATTTTTTAGCCACGTCATAGGCAAAGCCAGTCGCGCCCATCTTCGGAATAGAAAGCCCGCCTGTGGCGAGTATGATCTTGTCACTTTGCACTTCGTGGGATGAGGCGCATTGAATGATGAACTTCCCGTCGCGGTGCTGTACATCCGTGATCGATTGCTGCATCTGAATGGTTACGCCATGATGCGCACATTCATCGAGCAGCATCTGCACAATCTGCCGTGAGGAATGATCGCAAAAAAGCTGCCCCAATGTTTTTTCGTGATACGCAATATTATAACGCTGCACCAGTGCGATAAAATCCTGTGGCGTATAACGCGATAAGGCAGAGATACAAAAACGTGGATTTTCAGAGAGAAAATTTTTCGGTGTGCAATGGATATTGGTGAAGTTGCAACGCCCCCCGCCTGAGATGCGTATTTTCTCCCCTGCATGGGTGGCATGATCCAGCACCAACACGCGATGCCCTCGCGCTCCTGCGGTGGCGGCGCACATTAAGCCTGCTGCTCCTGCACCTAGGATGACTACGTCATAGTGGGTGAATGTCATGCGGCACTCTGACGCGCTTGCATCGATGCAAGCGTTTTCTGCACAATTTCACGTACATTCGGGGAAAATGCATAGTGTTCAATATGCTGTAGGCTGCTCAACATCAATGCACGGCGCGTTGGCTCAAAGCGTGGTGCAGTCGCAAGACGTTTGCTCAAACCTGCTGCTACCATAGGGTTAAATTGCTCAATGCTTAAAATATGCTCGGCAAGGAAGCGATAGCCTGAACCGTCCGTGTGATGCATCCAGCGCATATTGCCCGCAAATGATCCAATAAGAGCGCGGATATTATTCGGATTTTTGCCATCATAGGCAGGATGCTCAAGCAAACGGCGTACATCGTCCAACACATCGCTGCGATCAGCGGAGGCTTGATCGGCGAACCATTGCGTCATCGCTAGATTATTATTCGCGTAGCGTGTTGCATAGGCATCCAGCACCTCAGCACGCTGCGCGCTGTCACCTGCATCAAGCGTCAAACGCAATCCTACGCGCACATCCGTCATATTATGAAATGCACGGCATTGACTGATCGCATAAGGAAGATACGTCTTTGTATCTGCACTCACAAGGTAGGATAGAGCGAGATTTTTCAAAGCACGTTCTCCCGCATCCTGCACATTCCAAAGATAAGGGCGTGCCTCAGTGCTGCGGTTGCGCATATAAAGCGCGTGCCACTTGTCGCATAATGTTTGTGCAATAATGCGCTTGAGGCTGGCGCGTCCGTGGTGGATATGTTCGGGATTGACCGTGCCTTCATCTTGCAATTCAGCAATATAGCCCATATCAGGCAAGGTGAGGCTACGTGCCATCAGGGCAGGGGAGAGGCTATCATCGGCGAGTACGTCCTCTATGCTTGCGATAAGAATATCCTGCACATGTTCACTAAGCGATCCATCGCGCATTATCTGCGTGATAGCATGAAGCATGAGTTGTTGCCCTGCTTCATAACGATTAAACCCGTCCGTATCATGCTTCATCAGGAAGGCATATTCCGCCACGGTGCGATCATAACATATCAGCACGGGAGCAGACCAAGCGCGTAAGATAGACAAGGTTGGGCGTTCTGGAACATCGGAAAAGACGAACGATTCTTCAAGGGCGCGTACATGCAGCACATCCTCATTGGTGATGCAGGGTGTCTCACAATGTAGAGGGATAGTTGTTCCATCTGCACTCAGCAATCCTAGGCGTACAGGAATATGAAAGGGCTGGTGCTTTGGCTGATTCCACAAAGTGGGCAATAGTTGGCGAATATGGAGGGTGTAACGCTTGGAGCTAGCATCATAGCTATCATGCACGTCAAGCGTTGGTGTACCTGCTTGATTGTACCATGTTGCTTCAAATTGTGAGAGATCAATCGGCTGTGCAGAATTATTGCTCGCATCCTGCATGGCGCGTACAAAATCTTCCGTAGTCGCTGCTTGCCCATCATGACGATCAAAATAGAGATCGCACCCAGCTCGGAAGGTGGCTTCACCAAGCATGGTATGCATCATGCGGATGACTTCTGAACCTTTTTCATAGACGGTGGCGGTGTAGAAATTCTCTATTGCTCCCACTGATTGCGGACGGATTGGGTGCGCCATGCTGCTTGCATCCTCCGCAAACTGCACGGTACGCATATCCTGCACATCATCGATACGTTTCACAGCGCGATCATTCATATCGGCAGTGAACTCCGCATCACGGAATACCGTAAAGCCTTCTTTTAAGGAAAGCTGAAACCAATCACGGCAGGTGACGCGGTTGCCCGACCAATTATGGAAATATTCATGCGCCACGACTGCTTGGATAAATTCATAGCGTGTATCCGTTGCGGTATCAGGATCAGCAAGAATCGCTTGGGCGTTGAAGATGTTTAAGCCTTTATTTTCCATTGCACCAAAGTTGAAATCATGAACAGCAACGATTTGGAATAAATCAAGATCATATTCACGCCCAAAGCGTTCCTCATCCCACTTCATCGATGCTTTGAGGGATTCCATCGCATGAACAGCGCGTGGCGTGTCTCCTGCATCGGTATAGATGACTAAATCAACCGTGCGCCCTGATCGGGTGGTGAATGTGTCACGTAGCGCATCAAGATTTCCCGCCACAAGCGCAAACAAATAGCACGGCTTGGGATACGGATCATGCCATGTGATTTCGTCTCTACCATCGGCGCGTAAGGTGCGCTCTGATGGATTGCCATTCGAGAGCAACTGCGCATATGCACCATGTGGCGCGATGATGGTTGTGGTGAAGATGCTTAAACAATCAGGGCGATCATGATAAAAAGTGATATTACGAAAGCCATGCGCTTCGCATTGTGTGGTAAATTTGCCCCCAGACGTATACAGACCATTGAGCGATCTATTGGCTTGTGGATTGATTTTTGTGGTAAAACCGAGCGTAAAAGGGCGATGGGGCAATGCGGATAAAGTGAGTGTTTCACCAACGCGTTGTGCATGTTCACGCGGGTAGGGGGCATCATCAAGGCGTATTGCCAACAACTCCATGGTGGGTACATCCGAACCGTTTGGGGCAATTTCGGGCGCGCCCGAAAGCTGCAAAGGTTGCGCTGCACCATCACCATGAGGGCGCATATGCAAGAGAGATGTCACAATCACTTCATCTTCTGCGAGCAACTCAAAAGTGAGTTCCGTTCGATCAATCACATGAGTGAGTGGTTGATAATCACGCAAATAAAGCTCTTTTGCAGACATAGGAATCCTTTTCTTTAAGATACAAATTCTTTTCCGCTCACGCGCCTTGCAACAACAATACTTTTTGCAAAAACATACATGCTGCATCAATACCTTGTGCATTAATAGTATGCCCCATGCCCCGTTGCGGATGGGCTTCCACATCAATATCCGCTTTAAGCAAGGTAGCTTCGGCATCCACCATAGCAGCAAATGGCACAACATCATCTTGTTCACCATGCACCAAACATACAGGAGGGTGCGCGGTAATTTCTTTCACAAACTCTGCACTTGAAATAATCGCGCCAGAATAGCCAATAATCCCCGCGCACGGTTGCGCACGTGTGAGAAGCGTATGCAGTGCCATCATTGTTCCCTGAGAGAATCCAATAATAATGAGATCATTCATGGTTAAACGAAAGCGATCCAATGCGCCGTCAATATAGTTATTTAACAAAGGCTTGCACGCATTAATGCCTGTGATCATATGCGCCATATCCCGATCTTGTAAACTAAACCATTGCCGCCCCATCGGTGCCATATCGCAATAAAACGGTGCGTGTGGCGAAAGAAAATGCGCATCGGGCAGTATTTCGGAAAATTCTTCTGCAAGCCCAATCAGATCCGTGCCATCTGCACCCACGCCATGCAAAAAAATTACTAATTGTTTTGGTGCGCCACCTGAGAGCGGTGCAACTTCAGGGCCATCCATCGATAAAATTTCATACATAGCAATGCTTCCTTCAATAAAAAAATGCCATAATATACCCATTTCGCTTGAAGGAGTTGAGTCCTTGCAGCGAAATTAAGGGTAGTTCTTACTCAAAATACTCATCGTTTCTACATGTTGATATTAAGCATCTTCATGTGCGATGAGTACACCATACGCAACGTGTGGTTTGATTGCAATTCTGTTTTATGCTATCATGACTTATTCATTGCGGAATTAGTAATCGCGGGATTATTTGTAAGCATTGCAGCATCACGTTGTGCCGTTGCTGCATCGATCTGTGGTGATGGGATAGGTTGCGGAAGTTGCTCCTTCTCATGTTCTTTTATGGCACTATGCACCAAATAACCTGCCGTTACTCCCGCAAGAATACCACCTGCGATAATCCCATAATGCAAAGGGCAATTAGGCAAAATCCTTCTTTGAACCGAAGTGATGAAATTTTCATATGTTTCTAGCCATGCACTACCATTATTTATTTGCTTGGCATCTTCCGTAGCCGTACACAAAAGTTTCTTATCATACTGATGCATAATCGCTTTGAAACCAAACCATGAAGTTGTTCCCCCCATGATCCCATTTAGTGCCGTTTGAGCAAACATCCCCCATTGATCCGAAGGCTCATCAGCATGGTTGTTGGCTTTTTGCCTTTGATCATAACTATGCGTAATGTAGGAATCGTCACTATTTTTTGTCATGAATAAACCATTATCTAATAGCTATGGATTGTTTATATTTTTATTACACCATAAAAAAATACTCATGTCACGCATTTTTTCTTGACAATGCAAAAAAAAATGAGCTAAAAATACGGCTTCCCTTACTGCACCTTCAAACTTTTTTGAAAAAATGTTTTGGTGCTTTCTACGTACTCTCTGTAATTAAAGAGAGTGCCTTTCTTTCCTAAGGTTGTGTGTCGTGAAAAACCACAACTGGTAAGGGCTACAGTACATTACGTTCTGAATAATAAGGAGTCTAAGCTCATGTTAAGCTCAATCGCTCAAGCAATCAAAACAGTTCGC
Source organism: Alphaproteobacteria bacterium (assembly GCA_004292675.1). Classification (GTDB taxonomy): domain Bacteria; phylum Pseudomonadota; class Alphaproteobacteria; order Rickettsiales; family UBA998; genus RDZH01. The sequence goes on from RDXO01000014.1 coordinate 66,077, forward strand.
GGTATTCTTGATCCCAAAGAACTGCTTGATATATTGGCAGATAAGTCAGATGAAATCTTGGAAATCGTCAAACGCATTGAAGCTACTGTTGGACGCATTGAAACCATGCAAAATGCTATGGTCTATGGTCACATTGGAGCAGCAAAGACGGAATTGCAAGATAGCTTTTCGGATGAACTTTCTGTGCAAGAAAAACTTGAACACATTGCTCATGCACGTCGTGAGTTGCAATATGCTTTTCATGTGTTGGAGAAAATTCCTGAGGCACGCGCAAATGTGATTGAAATTGCTTTTTTGATTGCGTACTGCCGTATGCTCGAAGGAAAGCCCAACCTCGCACAAGAATGGATTAACAAAGCGATTCCGTTTTATCGCGGAATGCAGCAAGATGTTGAAAAACACTTGAACCATCTTACCTCTGAGCGTAAGGCGTGTCGTGTTGGCGGTGGATTTGCGTTTGTTGTTGGTGCGTTGTTGTTTATTCCAACAGGAGGTGCAAGCTCTGTATTTATGCTATCTGGTGGTGCTTTGCTGGTCTTGTCGAAAGATGAGGAAATTAAGCGTCATTACGATGTTGTAGTAGAGTTTGACCAAGATGTGCAAGAACTCAAACTTCTTGCACAGTCGCTCAACTAGACTCAACTAAACACTTTTTCTTTTGCGTTAATTTTCTGAATGAACGCTTGGAGGCATACCCCAAAAAGGTATGCCTCTTTTTTTTATGCTTAGCAAATGCAACTTGTAGTTTGATTGCAATTATGTTTTAGTACAACGCATGAACAATAATCAAAAAAATGCTCAACGCAGCAAACTTGTCGTGATTGATGGCTCAGGCTTCATCTTTCGTGCGTATCATCGCTTGCCACCATTATCGCGCAAAGACGGCACGCCCATTGGTGCGGTCTATGGATGTACAACGATGCTACTCAAACTCCGTGAAGAATTGCAGGCGACGCATTGCGCCGTGGTGTTTGATGCAGGGGGCAAGAATTTCCGCCATGATCTATATAAAGAATATAAAGCGCACCGCCCGCCTTTGCCTGAAGATTTAATCCCGCAATTCCCGATTATACGGGATGCTGTCCGTGCGCTTAATCTTGCGGTGGTGGAGCAAGTGGGCTATGAGGCGGATGATATTTTAGCAAGTTATGCCCAGCTTGCGAAAGCCCGCGATATGGATATATGCATCGTGACTTCGGATAAGGATATGATGCAATTAATCGCGGAAGGGGTGATGATCTATGATCCGATGAAGCAATCCTTGGTGCGTGAGGAGGATGTGATCGCAAAATTTGGTGTGCCTCCTCATCAAGTGATTGAGGTGCAAGCACTCATGGGGGATGCAACGGATAATATACCGGGGATCAAAGGCATTGGGGTGAAAACCGCTGCAGAGCTGATTTTGCATTACGGCACGCTGGAGAATCTTTTAGCGCACACGCATGAAATCCCGCAAGCGAAACGTCGAGCGTTGCTGGAAGATGGCGCACCTATGGCGTTGCTCTCAAAACAATTAGTGACGTTGTGCCGTGAATGTAGCGATTTGCCCGAAATAGATGAGTTGATAGTACGCCCACTTGATACATCCATGTTTGCTGCATTTTGTGCCGAGCAAGGTTTTACGGCGTTGCTGCAACGGATTGGTGGCACTCCCATGGTTGCGCCAACTTCTGTGCCTATAGTGCAAACTCCTGCATCATTATCGTATCAGTCTATTGAGGAACGCCCTGCTTTGGATGCGTTGATGGCACGTATTAAACATACGGGTTCTGTCGCGGTGCATTTGGTGATGGAATCAACCAACGCGCTTAAACAGCCTTGGCTTGGTATCGCGCTTGCACTCAAGGAAGGTGAAGCCTATTACGTGCCTTTTCTGCATGATGCTGCGCCGATCACACGTGATCTTTTTGCGCCTGCACCTGTTGCTTCTGAACCAAAGGGTATGCGCTTTGCTGAAATATTTCCTATATTATTGGAACTTTTGCAGGATGATGCTATCCTCAAAATAGGGTTTGATGTGACTCAGACACTCACGCAACTTTTGGTGCATGGATTATGTGGGCGACCATGGCGGGATGCGATGTTGCTTTCCTATTGTTTGCGTGCAGGGGATGCCTCTCACACGCTCGACGCACTTAGCCTTGAGCATTTAGGGTGTGCATTGCCAAGCGAAAAATCATGGCGTGGTACGGGGAAAAACCTTGTGCCATTACAGGATGTTTCACGTGAAACACTCACGGAAGTCATGTGCCAAAAGGTGGATATGATCCTGCGCTTAGCGAATATGTTTCATGCGGGTGTTATCAAAGAACAACGTATCAGTGTGTATGAACTAATGGAACGCCCCCTTATTCCGATTATTGCACAGATGCAAGCAACAGGCATTAAGGTGGATAAGAAGAAGCTCGCACAGCTCTCAGAGCTTTATGCGCAACGTCTTAGTGCATATGAGGCGGAGATTTATCAGCTTGCTGGGCATGAGTTTAATATTGGATCGCCGAAGCAATTAGGCATTATTCTATTTGATGAATTACAGCTTGCTAAGGGGAAGAAATCCAGCAAAAGTAAGGAATATGTCACCGATGCCGAAACGCTAGAAGAGCTTGCAGCACAAGGGCATCTTTTACCGCAACGCGTGCTGCAATGGCGACAATGCGCGAAGTTAAAAAGCACCTATACCGATGCATTGCAAAAGCAGATTGATCCTATCACAGGGCGTGTGCATACACGCTACGCCTTAGCAGCCACCTCCACGGGACGCTTAAGTTCGAGTGATCCCAACCTACAAAACATCCCCATCCGCACGCAAGAAGGGCGCGAGATTCGCACGGCGTTTATTGCAGAGACAGGCTACCAACTTCTTTGTGCGGACTATTCACAGATTGAACTACGGTTGCTTGCCCATTGCTCAGGAAGTGAAACATTGATTGAGGCATTTCGCAGGGGTAAAGATATTCATACCATCACGGCAATGCAAATGTTTGGTATAGCGGAAGATCAGGTGGATGCCGAGATGCGCCGTAAAGCCAAAACCATCAATTTCGGGATTATCTATGGCATTAGTGCGCATGGCTTGGCAACGCGCCTTGGCATTTCCCGCGCTCATGCTGCTGATTATATTACGATGTATTTTGCGCAATATCCCGGTATTCAACATTATATGGAGCGCACCAAAGAACAAGCGCGCCGTCATGGCTACGTCACAACCTTATGGGGCAGGCATTGTTATACGCCACTGATTAATGATAGTAACGGGATGCGGCGTGCTTTTGGGGAACGTGCCGCGATCAATGCGCCGTTGCAAGGCGGTGGTGCGGATATTATCAAAAAAGCGATGATTGCGGTGGATGGGTTATTATGTTCCAAGAACGCGCAAAGCCGTTTGCTTTTGCAAGTGCATGATGAATTGGTGATAGAATTGGCAGATGCAGAAACATCGCTTATCCCTGAAATTAAGCGGGTGATGGAACAGGTGGTGCAACTCGATGTGCCGTTGGTGGTGGATGTTGGCACAGGATTGCATTGGGGTGATGCGCATTAGGGGGGTGCTTTTAAGAGTTGCTTTTTTATCCTTCCCGTGTTACAATTATGTAGATTATTATCGTACACGTGAATATTTTGCGAAGGCTGTATATATGGTATCGAACTACATCATTAAGATCGTTAAAGATGATGAAGCAGGTGTGTACACGGCAACATGCGATGAAGTGCGTGGTTTGGTGGTGGAAGAAGAAACGATTGAGGCAGTGATGCAGAGCGTTTCAGATCTATTGCCGTTGTTAGTGGCGGATAATCTTCAACATGATATTGATCAAGGGCGCACACCCTTATTCCAACTTGCCAAATTCTCCGAATCCAGAGCGCATTAAACATGCATAAAATTTAGCTTGCCGAATGATAGGGTGGCAATGTAGTATGGTCGCATGGTCGTCATAGTGGATGCAAAGGACTGTACATAATGGGAAAGAATTTTTACCGTGATCTGACGGATATTTTGAAAGAAGAAGCGGGCGCATATTATCACCGTGCGGGCAATGGTTCTCATGAAATATGGCGTACCAAAGATGGTCAAAGCATTTGCGTACCTCATAATTGCAAAGGGAAAGGAACAGCAAATACTATCCTCAAACAAGCAGGATTAAAAAAGCGTTTTTAGGATGAATGATTTCATGCTAGGAACATGATTTTTTTTGTGCTACACTCCCCTGAAATTATAGCTATAAGGAGTCCTATATGTCTAAAAAACACGCAAAAACATTATCCATTAAACAGGATGCAGAATTATCACATGAATCTTCTGCCGTGGTGGCACTCTATTCATCGCCTGAACAGAAAAATGCGATTGCAGAATCATTGCGCACGGTGCTTGCTTCAACCCATATGGTGGCACTGCAAGCACGATCCTATCATTGGAACGTGGTAGGCGCGCGCTTTATTCCGCTGCATGATTTTTTTGGTGAGCAATATGAAGCCTTGCAAGAAGTGGAAGACGAGATTGCAGAACGTGTACGCGCCCTTGGGCAACCATGTTTTGCGAGCGTGAAAGAATTTGCACGCCTAGCAACCATTCGGGAAGATGAACAACTCCCTAAATCTGCTAATGATATGTTAGAGCGTTATGCGCAGAATCTGGAACATCTGAGTGAGGGCGTGCGTTTATGTTTAGCATTGGCGCAAGAAGCACATGATGAAGTGACGGCAGATATGATGATTGGGCGGTTGCGCGAACAGGAAAAGGCATTATGGATGGTGCGTTCTATGTTGGCTTAGGTTGTGTTCGTTTTTCTACTGCTGTTTGCTGCAAATGGTGGTTTGCTGCGCTTCCGCTACTCATGTACCTTAAAGTACACTCCGTTGCGGTTCTCGCAAACCTGCCATTTTCGCTAGTACATCAGCGAAAACTCAACACAACCTAGATCGCATCCGCCATGCACGGGCGCAAATGATCATAAACCATAAGCCACCAAGAATGGCAAGCCCACCACCAGTGCTTTGAATGCGTAGGAATAATTCCGCTTGGTTCATGGCTTCACTGACGGCGTGCGGTGATTTACGCTGCACGCCATAACCACCTGATAAAAATAATCCCATAATATGCATGATTTGCCCTATTAGCAATAATCCCATTTGCCACGTAATGGAGCGATGCAGACGGTGAATGGCTGCTCCGTGTGATGCAAGCACATAATAGCTTGCCCCCATCATCGCAACGGTTACACCAACCAATGATCCATGATAATGTGCAGGGATTTGTACGGTAATGCCACGAATCATCACAGCAAAGATGCCGCCTAGCCCAAATAGGAGTAGGGAACACCACAAAGTCACCCCATAAGGGGAACGTAGCGATGGCGCAAAGCGATGCTTGCCACGCGCTGCATCATAAATAAATTGCGCCACGCACACAATGGGAGGAATACCGCATATCCACCCCATCATCCGAGTGAAGGCGGTGCGAAACTCACCGCTACTCACCTCATAGAACGCATAAGGCAGTGGCGTGAGGGCGAGGGCAATGAGGGCTACCCAAAAATAACGCTGGTACGGGGTAAAAGAAAAGCCTTCGACGCTTGCCTTTGCTAGAAGCAGCCAGCATAACATCATCGCTTGCACCCAAAGAAATTGCAGCACATGCCCACCGCCCCAAAAAACCATCTCATAATAGAGTTCACCCGTCATGCCTTCATCACGCAAAGCAAATGCGCTTGCACTAAAGCACGCACATGCAGCCATCAAGAGGGCGTGGCTGCTACGATTCACCGTGCGCACGATAGGGCATAAGGCAGGTTGCCCAAGTGTGGTAAAGAAATAATAGCTTGATTGCAGCAAGCACAAAGCAAGCATCGCACCAAGTGCAATGAAAAATAGCGGATGTTCGAGGGTGGGGATATAATTATTCAAATGGGGCAGGGCAGTGCTATCAAGGCTTGCAAGCGTCATGCATACCATAGATAGGATCATCAATAGCCGTGATCCGCCATCCCACCATGGTACGCGCTGCTTATGTGGGTGCGTATCATGCGAGGAAAACATGAACATAATGCACAAAAACCATACGCTGATCGATAGATTGACATGCGCAATGAGGCTACGACGAAATAAAGTCGCAAAAAGTTCAATCGATTTCACCGATGGATGCCACGCCACCGCTACAATAATGGAAAAAATGCCCGAAAGTGCGAGTGCTGCAAGCCCAACAAAGAGCCAAGGAAGTTGGAAACGTGTCGAAGATGTGATCATGGGATGTAGCTAACGCACAACCGCCTAGAATGCAAGCAATTTGCTGTACATTCGAGCAAAAACATCGTATAAAAATCTGATGATGGATACGGATACCTTACCGAAATGGATGCAGCGTTGGCTTTATGGTGCTGCTGTGTTGGTGTTGATGATGGTCTGCATTGGCGGGCTAACGCGCTTGAGTGAATCGGGGCTATCCATTGTGCAGTGGAAGCTGGTTACGGGAACATTGCCGCCGCTTTCTCATGCCGCATGGATGCAAGAATTTCACGATTATCAAGCCACACCCGAATTCCTGAAAAAGAATTTTTCTATGAATCTTGCGGAGTTTAAGCAAATTTTCTGGTTGGAATATTTGCATCGCTTGCTGGGGCGTATCATTGGATTATGGTTTGTCGTGCCGACATTCTATGTGCTGCTACGCACTCATGCCACGCCAGTAATCAAAAAACGCATGGTGCTGATGAGTGCTTTGGTATGTATGCAAGGTGCTATCGGTTGGTATATGGTGCGTAGTGGATTGGTGGATGTGCCGTGGGTGAGTCCGTACCGTTTGGCGTTGCATCTTTCTATGGCAGCATTGCTCTGGTGCGTGGTGATTCGTACCCTGCTTGTCTCGCATAGTTCGCATAAAGGATGGGGGGTGTTTGCCATGATGTGGGGGCAATTAGTGCTTGGAGCATTAGTGGCAGGGCTTGATGCGGGGTATACTTATAATAGCTTTCCTCTGATGGATGGGCAGTGGATGCCGCCGCATATGATGATGCTGCACCCATGGTATCGTAACTTTTTTGAGCATATTCCTATGGTGCAATTTCTGCATCGCTGGTGGGCGTTTGTGGTGCTTGCGGGGGTGTTCCATCAGTGGTTGCGCGATCCCCATAGCCGATCAGCACGCATTGTGTTGGCGGTGCTGCTGGTGCAAGTGATCCTTGGTATTGCAACTTTGTTGAGTGTGGTGCATATTGCGCTTGCAAGTGTGCATCAAATTATGGCATTTATTCTGCTTGCGGTACAGTTAAGGCACATCTATCAGCCTGTGCAGACGAATATCCCGCATTCTAACCACAATAACCTCACTGCTAAGCCTCATTTTGTGTAGTATATCCATTATGAATATCAAAACCGCTTCTCGACCTATAGAATCTCTGGATGACACGCATCTTCATTATGATGCCATGTTTGCGGAGGCGATTGCCACCCTCAAGCGTGAAGGGAGGTATCGTGAGTTTCATCATCTGCAACGTCAGGTGGGGGATTTCCCCAATGCCTATAGCCATAGTACGCGCAAACAGATTACTATTTGGTGCAGCAATGATTATCTTGGTATGGGGCAGCATCCAATCGTGCGCAACGCCATGCACAAAGCGATTGATACGATGGGAGCAGGGGCAGGGGGAACGCGCAATATTTCAGGCACGCACCATGCGATTATGCAACTGGAAGACACATTGGCGCAGTTGCATCAAAAAGAGGCTGCTTTAGTGTTTTCATCAGGCTATGTTGCCAATGAAGCGACATTGTCAACGCTTGGTAATGTGTTGAAAGAGTGTATTATTTTCTCTGATGCCTGCAATCATGCTTCAATGATTCAGGGGATTAAACATAGCAAAGCAACCAAGAAGGTGTTTCGTCATAATGATCTGGCGCATTTGCGGAGTTTGTTAGAAGAATCACCGAAAGATGTTCCTAAAATCATCGCGTTTGAATCAGTATATTCAATGGATGGGGATATTGGATGCATTAAAGAAATCCTTGATCTTGCGCAAGAATTTGGCGCACTCACTTATCTTGATGAAGTCCATGCGGTGGGGCTGTATGGTGCGCATGGGGCAGGGGTTGCACAGCGTGATGGGCAGATGCATCGTGTCGATATTATCCAAGGAACATTGGGTAAAGCCTATGGTGTGATGGGAGGCTATATTGCTGCATCCCATGCCTGTGTGGATATGATCCGTAGCTATGCATCGGGCTTTATCTTCACCACCACCATGACCCCTGCCATGGCAGCAGGAGCAGAAGCAAGTGTACGTTATCTGATGCAGCACCCTGAATTACGCACAGCTCATCAACAAGCAGCGCACGCCTTGAAGCAACGTTTTGCTGATGCGGGCATTCCCTATCTAAACACGCCAACCCATATTGTGCCTGTGATGGTGCATGACCCTGTGAAGTGCAAACGTGCATCTGATCTGTTGCGTGATGAGCATGGCATCTATGTGCAGCCGATTAATTATCCGACTGTGCCTCGTGGCACGGAGCGTTTACGCTTTACGCCAACTCCGATGCATACAGAAGCGATGATGGATGAATTAGTCGATGCTTTGGTGGATGTGTTTCAACTTTGTGATATAGCGCGAACGCATCATGCTTAGTTATTTATCCTTTTGGCTGAGACGTTTAGAGCAACATCCTTTGCCCAATATTGATCTGAAATTAGATCGAATGGTGCATTTTTTGGATGTTATGGGTGCGCCACATCGCAACATTCCTCCTGCGATCCATATTGCAGGAACAAATGGTAAAGGATCAACCACGGCGTTTCTTTATGCGATGCTTGGGGCATTGGGCTTGAAAGTGCATCGTTATACTTCACCGCATTTGGTGCGGTTCAATGAACGCATTGTACTTGCAGGGGAGCAAGCGACTGATATGCAGTTGGTGCAAGGTTTAGAGCAGATGGACGGAGCATTGCGTGATTGCCCTTTGACCTATTTTGAGAGTACCACAGCACTTGCCTTTCATCTTTTTGCGCAATATGCAGCGGATGTGACCTTGCTGGAAGTAGGCATGGGAGGTAGGCTTGATGCAACGAACGTCCTTGAGAAGCCTTTATGCACGGTGATTACCCCCGTTTCTTATGATCATCAAGAGTTTTTAGGCACAACGCTTTATGAGATTGCAGGGGAAAAGGCTGCCATTATGAAGCCCCACACCCCATGCGTTGTGGGAGCGCAACATGCGGATGCAGCGCAACATATTGAGGAACAAGCGCGACGCTGTGAAGGTGTGCGGTTGCACCGCTTAGGGCATGAGTGGGACTATCGCGCAACATCTTCGGGTGGTATCTATTATGAATCTGCCACTATGTCCCGCGAATTTCCTCCTCCCGCATTGCTGGGGGCGCATCAAATGCATAATGCATCCCTCGCGCTTGCGGTGATGGATGTGTTAAGCACGACAACGCACCCTGCATGGTGCAATTATGCTGCGTGGGATGCGGGCATGAGTTCTGCCTCATGGGCTGCACGCTTGCAGCGTTTGGATGCAACGGCGGTGCATAGCCTGTACGGCGTGGATGTGCCTGTCTATTTAGATGGTGGGCATAATCCTGATTCTGCAATGCAGATTGCTAAGTGGATTACCCAGCAAGGCATACGCCCCCATCTGATTCTTGGAATGCATCGTGATAAGGATGTGAAGCAGGTGCTGGAGATTCTCGCGCCACACTGCGCTCATATTGCCACCCTGACCATTCCCGATGACCCAAAGGCGTATGATGCAAATGCCTTGGCAGAGTATGCGCGACATTATCATAACAGTGTTCGTTCATGCGCACGTCTAAATGAGGCAATGGAAGCATCAAAGATGACAGAGTCGCAAAATTCACCTATACTTATCTATGGATCGTTATATTTAGCGGGATATGTTCTAGGTTCTATTGATTTTTCTACTGCTACTTGCTGCAAATGACGTTTTGCTACGCTTCCGCTACTCATGTACTTCTATGTACATTCCGTTGCGGTTCTCGCAAATCCGCCATTTTCGCTAGCGCATCAGCGAAAACTCAACAGAACCTAGGTTCTTTAGCGAACAAGCAATAGAACCGAGGTGCATGAGAACCGATCACATAGGAGAAGGATACACTATGGCACATGAAGGATATGCGAAGCGCATAGGGGAGCGCTTGCAGCATTATTGGGAATCGTCCCGTGGTGATCGCACTATGCCCTTTGAATCGGATATTGATACATCGCAACTAGAAGATGTGTGGGATGCATGTTTTTTGATTCGTGTTGATGAGGGGAACGCACCACGCTATGTTTATATGGGAACACAGTTAGTTGAAGCCTATGGTGATGATATACAAGCGCGTGATGTGTGTGAACGCTTGGCATATCCTGCAAGTACCACGATGTTGCATCGTATCGATGAGGTGATTAGCTCGAAGGCAATCCAATATCAAGAAGGTGAATTTATCAATGCGAGCGGGTTGCGTGTGTGCCATCGTTCGATTTTATTGCCGATGGCAACAGAGCATAAGCCCGAGGATGTGGCATTTATTTTAGGAGGAATGCGATGGAAATATTACCTATAAATCCTGATGAAGTATTAAAACCACGCCCCGTACATCCCTTTGGTGCGGTGGATGTGAAAAAACGTATTTTGCCAGAATCAGCGCATACAACCTATCGTGTGCAGTTTGAAGATGGCACGCATCGTGATGTGCAAGCAGACCATGCCCGTGAAGCCTATCAGATGATCCAACAAGAACACAGTGCCACACCGATCAAACGTATCTTTCATTTACGTTATCTGACGGAGGATGTCATACCGCCTGTGCGCACGCAACTCACAGCCCAAGAGGTGCGCGTGGAGATTGAGCCAAAAATTCAGTCTAAGGGAGGGCATATAATGGTTGAGATTCCCCCAAAGCCAATGCATAGCTTTGATGTGATGGAATATGAGGATCTTGCCCAAATCTATGCTGAGGAGCGTTTGGTATTGGCAACGCACGCGGAAGAACAAAAAGCTCTTGGCTATCAAGAAGAAGTGACGGATGCACCCATATCAATCGATGAGGAAGTAAAACAGGATGAGTAAAAAATTACCCTCGAAGCGCATTAACCTTGCTTTGCAAGGAGGTGGTGCGCATGGTGCATTCACATGGGGCGTATTGGATTATATCCTAGAAGATGGACGGCTTGATATTGATGGGCTTTCTGCCACCAGTGCAGGGGCGATGAATGCCTGCGTCTATGCTTACGGGATGCAATGCGGGGGAAAAGAATTGGCGCGAAAGAAGCTGCATGATTTTTGGCACGATCTTTCCTGTTCAAGTCAATCGATGTTTGGTATTCCCGAAACACCGATTGATGCTTTTTTAGGGCAGTTCCAACCTATTGAAACGCCCATAGGTTTTTATCTGTTTGAAAGTTTCACGCGAGTCTTTTCTCCCTATCAGTTCAATCCATTTAATATCAATCCGCTCAAAGATTTATTGTTGCGCCATGTGGATTTTAGCAATCTGCATCACTGCACGCATTCGGAGCTGTTTATCAGCGCAACCAATGTGAAGACCAACCGTATCAAAATTTTTCAGAATAAAGATGTGACAGCCGATGCAGTGATGGCATCTGCTTGCCTTCCCATGTTGTTTCAGGCGGTGGAAATTGACGGCGAGTTTTATTGGGATGGTGGCTATATGGGCAATCCTGCATTGTTTCCGCTCTTTTATCATACCAATACTGATGATATGGTGGTGGTGCATATCAACCCCATAGAACGCGATGAATTGCCAACTTCTCCTCATGATATTTTGAATCGCGTCAATGAGATCAGTTTTAATTCATCCTTGCTTCGTGAGTTCCGTGCTATCGCCTTTATTGAGAAAATGCTGCAAGAAGATTGGATCAAGGAAGAGCATCGTCATAAAATCAGCCATCAGCAATTTTATATGCACTCTATTCGCGCCTGTGAAATTATGTCATCCTATAGTGTTGCGAGTAAATTTACGCCCAACTGGCATTTTTTACAGCATTTGCGGGATTTGGGTCGTGAAACGGCGCGGGAATGGCTTGCAGAACATTATGATGATATTGGGCATCGCTCTACGGTGAACCTACGGCGTGATTTTTAATCATACGTGTTTTTATGATTGACGTAGCCGTGATAATTATTTATGATAATTAACGAAAAAATATGTACATCTAGGCTTGCATCATCGTGCAAAATTGTGTACATAGTAATGCTGATGAGATGTACGATAATCACCCTGTGGAGAACATTATGACCCTGAGTTTGCAACTGCCCATTCAAGAGCTAACCATGCGCCCGATCATTACGGTTGTTGGTGTGGGTGGCGCAGGTGGCAACGCCGTGAATAACATGATTTCCGCCAATCTTGAAGGTGTGAAGTTCGTGGTTGCCAACACTGATGCACAAGCATTAGATAGCGCGCTTTCGGATCGTACTATTCAATTAGGACGCGCCTTAACGCAAGGGCTTGGTGCGGGTGCAACCCCACAAATTGGTGAGCAAGCCGCCGAAGAAGCAGCCGAAGATATTTTTAACTCGATTGCAGGAAGTCATATGGTGTTCGTCACCGCTGGTATGGGGGGCGGTACGGGAACAGGTGCAGCACCCGTTGTGGCACGTATGGCACGCCAACAAGGCATGTTGACCGTGGGTGTGGTGACGAAGCCGTTCCAATTTGAAGGTGCGCGCCGTATGAGCATCGCTGAACAAGGTATTGCGGAGCTACAAAAATATGTTGATACGCTGATTATCATCCCGAATCAAAACCTATTCCGCCTTGCTAATGAAAAAACCACCTTTGCGGATGCGTTCCGTATGGCGGATGAAGTACTGCATTCTGGCGTGCGTGGCGTGACTGATTTGATGGTGAAGCCGGGGCTTGTTAATCTTGACTTCGCTGATATTCGTACCGTGATGCAAGAAATGGGCAAAGCGATGATGGGAACAGGCGAAGCAACAGGTGATAAACGCGCATTGCAAGCGGCAGAAGCTGCAATCTCCAATCCATTGTTGGATGATGTATCCTTGAAAGGGGCGCGTGCAGCACTCATCAACATCACAGGCGGTAGTGATATGACGCTCTATGAAGTGGATGAAGCTGCCAACCGTATTCGTGATGAGGTTGACCCCGATGCGAATATTATCTTTGGTTCTACATTCGATGAATCGATGCAAGGTACGATGCGCGTTTCTGTGGTTGCAACGGGTATTGACGGTGAAGCCGTGCGTCAAGAAATGGAAGCCCATGCGAATCGTGGCAAACCTTCCTCGCAAGCTCCAGCAGGTTCTAAAGCAACCTATAAACCTACCTCCGCTTATTATGTGGGGCGCAAACCTCAAGCGATGATGCATAATGCACCAACAACACCTGCAATGACACGTCGTGATGACCATGCGGATGATATGAATCCACCGATGATGCGTCAGGCTCGTCCTGCACCATCAGCGTTTTCTGCTCCTTCAACGTCATCATCTGCATCGATGCGTCCGACGGAACAAAATGTTTTGCCAACTTCGGCGCAGCCCGTGCCGCAATCATTTGAAGCGTCACAGGATCATGGACATCATCATCATGATCTTGATTCTTTTGCCGATGAAATTTACGATGCGCCACCAGCATTTGTAAGCCCAGCAACACCACAGCAACCACCCGTACAGCGTCAATTTCAACAACCCAGACAAGCAGCACCACAGCATCACAATAATGATCATTATGCGGAACATGCGCCAAGCCAACATGCAGGTTCTTCTTCACTTAACTTATTGAATCGTATTGCAGATGTTGGACGTTCTTTTAGTGGGCGTTCGCAGGAAAGTCAGGCAAAAGTGACAACGGGGCGTAATCATGATGCACGTCATCAAGGCTATGAACGCGAAGAATATCGTGATCAAGAAGAAGATAGCCATTATGAAATCCCTGCATTTTTGCGCCGTTCTGATAAAAATAGTGATGCTTCATGAACCCAGAAGAAGCTCAGGCTTCGTTTGAAAAAATCCTAAGTGCCACCGCACGATCCATGATTGGCGTGGATGCGAAGCGCGATTTTTCGCTGCAAGGAAGCGTCCCGCCATCCTTATTAAGCCATCAAGCGCACGCCTTGCTTGGATCGAATCATGAGATGGTACGCGGTTTATGTGATCGCATTGCGGTTGCAGGAAAATATCATCACCCCCTCACACATCATTCTTACGCCCCTGCGGATTCCATCGCACGTGCGGTATATGATGCCTTGGAAATCGTTCGCGTGGAATATCTTGGGGGGCGTTATCTTTTAGGTGCGATGCGTAATATGCAGCAACAATGGTTGCATCATTGCGCTTCTTATGTACCGCATTATCTTGAGGCATCCCCCCAGCAACCACTCATGCAGCAAGGGCAAATCCCCGTGGCGGAAATGGTGCGCGCTTTGTGGCTTGAGCATATCTATCCTGAAATACCTATAGAACCATCATTACAACCATGGCTTAAAAAGTGGCGTGAACCATTAATGCGGGTGATGCAGCCCTATTTTACAGCACTGCGTGATGCCATGGAGAATCCTAAGATTTTTGCGCAAGAAGCCGCTCGATTAGTGCAGCGGTTGAGTACTCTCGATGGTGCAGGAGAGGGTGGAGCGCATGAGCAAAATGATGGAACTACTCAGAACGCACAACAGGGAGCTGCACAGAACGAAGCAGCATCTTCGCAACCTTCTGAAGCTCCGCCAGAGGCAGCAGAAGCATCATTAGACGATGATGGGGAAGAATCCTTGTTCGGGCGTGCCTCATCTACGGAGTCTGACGCTGGTGCGGATGGAGCGGCAGAAGCACAGATGCCGAGTGATGTGGCAGGTGAACAGCCCTATGCATCTTCCCCAATCGTGCCAACCTCATGGACGGCACAGCAGGAATATGCCATTTTTTCTACCCAACATGATGAGATTATTCGCGCCGAGCATTTGGCATCACCAGAAGAATTGATACGCTTGCGTGCCGAATTGGATAAAAAACTTGCACAGGTGCAAGGCACATTTGCACGGTTGGCAGCGCGCCTGCAACGGGTGTTGATGGCACGGCAGATACGCCATTGGACGTTCGATGAAGATGATGGCTTGATTGATAGTTCGCGCCTCGCACAATTAATTTGCAATCCGCTGCATCGTCATATTTATAAGCGTGAACATGATGATGCGTCGAAGGATACTATTGTTACCTTGTTGCTGGATAATTCTGGATCGATGCGTGGTCGCCCCATTACGATTGCAGCACTATCCTCCGATATTTTGGTGCGCGTTTTGGAGCGTGCGGGCATAAAAGTCGAGATTTTAGGGTTCACCACCAAAGAATGGAAGGGAGGCGCGCATTATAAAGCATGGGTTGCAGCGGGAAAACCCGCCCATCCCGGACGACTTAATGATCTCCGTCATATAATTTATAAATCCGCCGATATGCCATGGCGACGGGCGCGTAGCCATTTAGGATTAATGCTCAAAGAGGGTGTGTTAAAAGAGAATATCGATGGTGAAGCCTTGGTTTGGGCGTATCAACGATTACGCGCACGGCATGAAGAGCGCAAAATCCTGATGGTCATTTCCGATGGTGCGCCCGTTGATGATGCAACGCTTTCTGCCAATCACCCCGCTTATTTAGATAAGCATATACGTTCCGTGATTCAGCACATCCAAGATGAAGGCGCGATTGAATTGGTTGCCATAGGCATTGGTCACGATGTCACACGCTATTATGATCGCTCCCTATGCATCAAGGATGTTGCTAAATTAGGAGAAACGATGACGAACGAACTCGTATCTTTGTTTTCTTAGAATCTGCCACGAACCTTTTTTCAAAGAACGCCCGTCATGAATATCTAATGGAGATCGCTCCAAATCTTGCGTTTGGTCAGATAAAATATGATGGTCATAATTCCAACAAAGCTCAACATTTTAAGCCCAAGACGTTTGCGAGCTTCCATCTCTGGTTCTGCTGCCCATTGGAGAAAATAGACGACATCTTTCGACATCTGATCAACGCTCGCTTCGGTATTATCCATATACTGCACCTGTCCATCAGACAAAGGTTTGGGCATGGCAATTTTCTGCCCTGCAAAATAAGGATTATAATGTTGCCCTTCAAGCAATGCTACATCCGCAGGCGCATCTTCATATCCTGTGAGCAAAGAATAGAGATAATTCGCACCATCGGGGCGTGCTTTTACCATCAAACTTAAATCAGGCGGGTATGCACCATTATTCAAGGAGCGTCCTTGTTTTTCATTCGCGTAAGGCGAGGGCAATTTATCGGAAGGACGACCAGGGCGCATGAACATTTCACCATCATCATTTGGTCCGTCTTGTACTTCGTAGGAGCTAGCGAGTGCTTTGACTTCGGCTTCACTAAAACCGAGATCATGAAGATTACGGAAGGAAATGCGACTCAGGCTATGGCATGAGGCGCACACTTCTTTATAGACTTGGAAACCACGTTGCGCTGAAGGTTTATCGACAACCCCGAGCATACCATCAAACGACCATGTTTGTTGGATAGGATGTTTTGCATCTCCCCCTGCAAGCGCGCTGCTTGCTGCAAAGATTCCACAAAAAAGTGCGGTATATAATTTCATCGTCACAAACTCCGAGGCCTTATGCTTTGGTATGTTTTTTTGTTATGGCTTCACCAATACTACGTGGTAAAGGCAGAGGTTTTTCTATGCGACCTAAAATAGGCAAAATCACAAGGAAATAGCCAAAATAATATGCCGTTGCTAATTGTGAAATGAGCGGATTCGTCCAAAAAGTAGCAATTTCTTTGGTGGTTGACCCATCCGCGTGTGTAACGGTGACAAAGCTACATGCATGGGCATCTTGTCCTAAACATCCATCCGCAGGTGCAGCACCCATCCAGCCAAGGAATAAGCCGTTGAATACAAACAACCAGAAGAACGGACGAAACATAGGACGGAAATTGCCACTACGAACTTTTGAAGAATCCAACCACGGTAAGAAGAAGAGTACGATGAGCGATCCGAACATGGCAAGTACACCGCCCAATTTGGATTCAATAATGCCTTCAAAGCACATAATCTCCCCTTGCGCATCCGTCGTACATGCCGATCCTGTGAAGCCAACAATCCCAGCAAACACTAATAAACCACCAAGCCCAAGCACACCCATGGGGATCATCATCGCAGGATGAAAAGCATTTATAGGGTTGAATAAGGATAATTTATTCGCTTTTGCAGCTTTTTTGGATAACATTAAACCAAAAGCCGCGATAGCGATTCCCGGTATGATAAGCGGTGTATTAAAGGTGATAGCACGCAAAATCGCATAGAATGGCAAGAAGTACCATTCAGGCACAATATGCGCGGGTGTCACCATCGGATTAGCTTCGATGTAATTATCGGGATGCCCAAGATAATTAGGCGCAAAGAAAGTGAAATAACCAAACACCAAGAAGAATACGCCAAAACCAAAGAAATCTTTTGCCGTATAATAAGGATGGAACGGCACAGTATCCTGCTTACCTTTCACATCAATGCCCAAAGGATTGCTTGATCCATGTTGATGCAAGGCAAGAAGGTGCAACATCACGACGGCAACCAAGATAAGCGGCATGAGGTAATGCAGTGCAAAAAAGCGATTCAGCGTTGGGTTATCCACCGAGAACCCACCCCACAACCATGTCACGATGCTTTCACCAACAATAGGGAAGGCAGAGAAAAGGTTGGTGATCACTGTTGCACCCCAAAAGCTCATTTGCCCCCATGGCAACACATAGCCCATAAAAGCGGATGCCATCATCAGGATCAAAATCACGATCCCTAACCACCATAGAAGCTCGCGTGGTGCTTTATATGATCCATAATAAAGCCCCCGAAAAATATGAATAAATACCACAAGGAAGAACATGGATGCACCGTTGGCGTGCATGTAGCGTACCAACCAACCATAATTTACATCACGCATAATATGCTCAACGCTTGAAAAAGCGAACTGCACATGCGGCGTATAATGCATGGCGAGGAAAATGCCTGTTAAAATTTGCGATACGAGAACAATCCCCGCAATCGAGCCAAAGTTCCAAAAATAATTCAGGTTACGCGGAGTCGGATAATCAACCAACGTATGCTGTAGGGTTGAAAAAATGGGCAGGCGGTAATCCACCCATCCGATAATGCCTTTTTGTTCTGGTTGATTGGTTGAACCCATAACGTACCTTATCCAATTTTTATGTGCGTATCATCTGTAAAGCTATAATCAGGAATAGCGAGATTTGCGGGGGCAGGACCTTTGCGAATGCGCCCTGATGTATCATAATGTGAGCCGTGGCACGGGCAGAACCAGCCATTAAATTCACCCGCATTATTGCCCAAAGGCACGCATCCAAGGTGCGTACATACACCCAACATCACAATCCATTGTTCTTTTCCCTCTTTTACGCGCTCTTTATCCTCTTGCGGATCGGGGAGGGTGTCCACCGTAACAGCGCGTGCTTCCTTAATTTCTTCTTCGGTGCGGTGACGGATAAAGACAGGTTTTCCGCGCCACATGACACGGATTTCTTGCCCCGGTTTTACCGATTCTAGGTTCACCTCCGTCGAGGCAAGTGCTAATACGTCCGCTGCAGGGTTCATGCTATCCACAAACGGCCATAACAGCGCACCAGCTCCAAGCGCGCCCATGGCCTGAGAAGCCAAGACGAGCATATCGCGTTTTTTCGGGTCTTTTAATTCATCATGATGTAATTCAGTCATAAGCGTGCATACTCATATAAGAGTTCAAGACGATTTTTAGCCAAAGACCATTAATAATGCAAGCATATAGTATGAAAAAAATGCCTAAATCACGACTTCTTGGCAAGAAGACGCGGTAGCGTATCACTTACATCACGAATTTCACCGGGATGCATATCGGCAAGATCGATATCGGCATAGGCAATACGGATCAAACGGCTGACGCTATGCCCAAAATATTCACAGATACGACGAATCTCACGATTTTTACCCTCGTGCAAGGTAATGCGTACCCAACTATTGCTCCCGCCCGCACGTGATTGTTCATGTTCAATATCAGCAGCGCGATAATGCATACCGTCAATGCTGACTCCTGTGCGGATGGTGTGCAGCGTGCGATCGCTCATCACCCCGCGAATTCGCACGCGATAGGTGCGCGAAAATGCCTGATCAGGATGTTCGAGATGGCGGGCAATATCGCCACGGTTAGTGAGTAATAAAACGCCTTCGCTTGATACATCGAGTCGTCCAACAGAAATGACTTTGCCGAGCGAAGGGGGGAGGGCATCAAAAACAGTGGGACGACCTTCGGGATCATGGTAGGTGCAGATTTCACCTATGGGTTTGTAATAGACCCATAATTTAGGGGGATCATCAATGCCAACAGGAATGCCATCAACACACACCTGATCGCCATCCATAATGCGTCGTGCTGGATGCAGTTCGATGATGTTATTGACCGTAACACGCCCAGATTGAATGATAGCATCTGATGCACGCCTTGAGGCAACGCCTGAATCGGATAAATATTTATTCAGCCTTATCCCACGAGTTGTTTCGGAATCTGTCATAGGGGGCGGTTACGCGCCACGCTCAAATGCAGAACGACGCTCAGCAGCATAAAGCATGAGTGAGATTTTTTCTTGGCGTTCTTTTAATTCTTGCATATGTTTTTTGTTCATGATGCGTTCAAGAGCCAAATCAACATAATCTACTAGCACGCTAATGATGATTTCTACTTGTAGTTTAATTTTTTCAACAATCGCATCCGCAACATTGCGCACGCCTTCACCATAATTTGCGCCCATAGCTTTAGCACGCTCAGCGTAGGCATCCATGGCAATATAAATACGGCGGAGCGCACCTTCAATCTTCATGCGTCGTGTCGCACCATTTTGTTTTTTCCCCGCAACTTCAATAAACTCTTCACACAAAACATCAGCAGATTCACCAATTTGCTCAATGAGTGGTTCTACCACTTCAAGTTGCGCTTTTGGGTCAAGCACATCTGCACCCTCAACGGTGGCTACCATAGCCTCCGCCAGATCATAAAGTTCTGCAATTTTGTGATATTTAAGTTCCAGTTCCGAGAGCGTTTCTTGGGTCATGGTATCTAAATCCTTATATAATTTTGCTTAATTATCATATTATCGTGTATTAGTCAAGACTCCTTGTTCTGATTGCGCACGGTTTGCCATCATTTGTTCGGCGCGTGTGACAGCATCAGTGAAGATGGAGTTATTGGTTGGGGTGATAGTATTTTGCCCTTGTTGTTGTTCTGCGACGCGAACACCTTTTTCTGCAGCTATTTTATCGCGCCAAAAATTCTCATCTCTACCTTGGGCAGGGAGTGCAGTTATTGGCTCTGGTTCTGTTATCATTGGTGGTTGTTCAGTGACGATCTCACGGACGGGAGCATAGGTGGCATCCATCACTTGTTTGGGGATGACGGGAGGGCTATCGAGTGTGATTGCGCCGACTTCTTTACCATCGGGTGTGCGGTTTCCCGGTAAAGTGCCGACTGATAATTTTTGCCCATCCGCCATGGTGACGTTAGTGGAAGTCAAGCCAGATGCAGCAATACCTGCGGGTAGTACGGCACTTGTAGCAGGGGTGCTTGCCGTTATGTGTGCTTGTTTTTGCTGTGCTTCACGTTCTTCTTTTGTGCCACCCAATAATGTAGTGGTAGTGCCTTCTGCAAAATCCCCAAGATGCGTGGTAATGAATTTCCCTGTTGTTACTTTCGTGGCTAGTTCTGCTGCAATGCCGATTGGTCCTGTGACGCTGAGTAGCACCCCTCCAGCTTCGACTGCTGCGCGTGCCACTTTTCCAGTTGCCCCAACATGATCGCCTTCTTTCAGTTCATCCGCTGCACTGAGCAAGTGTGAACCCGCCGTAACCCCCGCAAGGATGCGATCAACGCCTGATATTTGCGTCATGCCCTCAACAGCACCTTGCAGCACACCTGAATTAGTAGCACTAGCAGCAGTTTTGGCAGCCTCCCCAACTATAGGCACTGCCCCTGCTAATGCGTTTGCGCCATTCGCTAAGCCAAGCTGCATGGCAGGACCTATCGCTTCAGGAACGCGCAATAACACACTCGCGTTTTTGGTGAAACCCGTCAATCCTTCTTCGGAGGATTCTTCTTTTTCTTTCTCTAATGGTGCAGTGTTGTTCATGTTGAACCAATAACCATATTATTTACTACAGTTACCCTATCATAGATTGATGACAATATTATGACAATAATGCGAATAAAATAAGTGAAAGGTAGGAATCCAGCAACACCAATAGTTTATGGATACCATCCTTCGCTGGTATGACAAGAAGTGAGAGTTATTGCAGAAGTATTAAATATCTAACGTATCCATCAACGCCATGCCGCGTAACTCGGTTTGCTCTTGAATAAACTGAAAGCGGAGTTCAGGTTTTTTCCCCATTAAGGCGTGGACTTGTGTTGCCGTGCTGCTGCGTTCATCATCGGCAATCAAGACTTTCAGCAAAGTGCGCTTGCCGTTGGTCATGGTGGTTTCTTTAAGCTGAGCAGGAGTCATTTCTCCTAGTCCCTTAAACCGTCCGACTTCGATGTTGCCACGTTCTTTGCTGAGGCGTGCAAGTAATGTTTCTTTTTCGGCATCATTGGCAGGGTAATAATGTTGCTTATTATGCGTGACGCGGTAGAGTGGCGGTTGCGCAATGAATAAACGCCCATGACGGATCACCTCAGGAAGTTCTTGATAGAAAAAGGTCATTAATAATGAGGCAATATGCGCCCCATCGACATCCGCATCCGTCATGATGATGATGCGTTCATAGCGCAATGCGCTAAGATCAAAATGCTTGCCACTTCCGCAACCAAGGGCTTGAATAATATCGCTTATTTCTTGATTGGCATGGACTTTATCACGCGTGGCACTGGCAACATTCAAAATCTTACCGCGCAAAGGAAGAATGGCTTGCGTTTCCCGATCACGTGCTTGCTTAGCAGAACCCCCTGCGGAGTCCCCCTCTACGAGATAAAGCTCCGTACCCTCCCAACTATCACGGGAACAATCCGTCAATTTTCCAGGTAAGCGCAATTTTTGCGTGATGCTTTTGCGGTTAATATCCTTCTGTTTTTTGCGTGCTAAGCGTTCATCAGCGCGACGGATCAGATGTTCAAGCAATAAGGATGCATGAGTCACATCCGCACTGAGCCAATGATCAAAAGGGTCACGCATGGCTTGCTCAACAAGGCGTGTCACTTCGGAGCTTACTAACTTCTCTTTGGTTTGTCCTTGAAATTGTGGTTCACGGATAAAAACAGAGATAATCGCATGGGCAGCACCAAAAATATCGTCTGCTGTGATATTGTTTGCTTTTTTCTGCCCCGACATATCGCCATAGGATTTGAAGGCTTTGGTGATGGCAGTGCGCAAGCCCGCTTCATGCGTGCCTCCTTGTGGCGTGACGATTGTGTTGCAATAGCTATGCATGGTGGCTTCTTCATCGCGTGGCCATGCGATTGCCCATTCAACCCGCCCATTGCCTTCGGGAAGATCGGTTGTGCCTGAGGAAATATTGCCAACAATGGGGCGTTCTTGTAGTTCAAATTCCAAGAAATCTTTCAGCCCACTAGGATAATGCAATATAGCTTCAGCGGGAATATCTGTGCCTTCCACAAGATGTGACGGGCAATTCCAGCGTATTTCAACACCTTTATAAAGAAAGGCTTTGGAACGCACAAATTGATACATTTTTGCAGGGCGAAAACGATGCGCCCCGAAGATTTCTGTGTCTGGTACAAAGCTGATGGTTGTGCCACGTCTGTTTGGCGCACCTCCCACCGTTTCAATGGGGGAGAGGGGATTGCCCCGCGCATAAAGCTGTCGATAAAGCGTTTTTTCACGCGCCACTTCTACCACTAAATCTGACGATAAGGCGTTCACCACAGAAATACCCACCCCGTGCAATCCGCCTGAGGTTTCATAGGCTTTTCCTGAGAATTTACCCCCCGAATGCAGCGTAGTAAGAATGACTTCAAGTGCTGATTTATCAGGATATTTGGGATGCGGATCAATGGGGATACCACGACCATTATCGCGCACCGTCACACGATTATCATCATGCAGCGTTACTTCTATACGGTTGGCATGTCCTGCTACTGCTTCATCCATCGCATTATCAAATACTTCAGAGAGCAAATGGTGTAAGGCGTGTTCATCCGTGCCACCAATATACATGCCGGGGCGACGACGCACAGGCTCTAGTCCCTCCAATACTTCAATATCCTGCGCGGTATAGGATTGAGAAGCGGAGGCGGGAAGGGGGGCGTTTGCAAATAAATCATCGGTCATACCCTCTTATTTACCCTGCTCTTGTTCTGATTGCAACGCATTGATGAAGATCGTGTGGTAAAAAGTTCTATTTGATGGAGTTATGCTTTACGTATGTGTGGTTTTATCCTAACCTTACACAGGGTATCATCTATCAAGGAGGGACTATACATGGATAAACGCTGTTCCAATGCACATGAAGCGTTAGAAGGGAAGCTAAACGATGGCATGGTGATTATGTCGGGTGGTTTTGGCTTATGTGGCATCCCCGAACATGCGATTGCAGAGATTAAAGCATCAGGCGTGCGGGGCTTGACTGTTATTTCTAATAATTGTGGTGTCGATGAGTTTGGCTTAGGTGTGCTGCTCAAAACGCGTCAAATAAGCAAAATGGTTTCCTCTTATGTGGGTGAAAACAAGGAATTTGAACGCCAATTTTTGAATGGTGAATTATTTGTGGAGTTCAATCCGCAGGGGACGCTTGCTGAGCGTATTCGTGCAGGCGGTGCGGGTATCCCTGCTTTTTACACCAAAACGGGCGTTGGCACTATTGTAGCGCAAGGGAAAGAAACGCGGAATTTTAACGGACACACCTATCTTATGGAGACGGGATTGATAGCGGATCTTGCCATTATCAAGGCGTGGAAGGGTGATAAATATGGTAATGTGATCTATCGCAAAACATCACGCAATTTCAATGCTCCTATGGCAACCGCAGCGCGTTATACTGTGGTGGAAGTGGAACATCTTGTTGAACCTGAACAGATGGATGCGGATCAGATTCATACACCGGGAATTTTTGTGGATAAAATCTTTGTCGGAACTGCGTTTGAAAAACGTATCGAGTTTCGTACAACACGCGAGGAGGCGTAAATTATGGCATGGACACGCGACCAAATGGCGGCACGCGCTGCTGAAGAATTACGCGATGGATTTTATGTGAATCTAGGCATTGGGATTCCCACCTTGGTGGCGAATCATGTACCCAAAAATGTGCATATTACGCTGCAAAGTGAAAATGGTATGCTTGGTATGGGGCCTTATCCTCTAGCGCATGAAGTGGATGCTGATCTCATTAATGCGGGCAAGCAAACCATCTCGGAATTGCCGTATAGTGTGTATTTTGATAGCGCGGTATCGTTTGGGATGATCCGTGGGGGGCATATTGATCTTGCCGTACTCGGTGCGTTGCAAGTATCAGAAGAGGGCGACCTTGCTAACTGGATGGTGCCGGGAAAAATGATCAAAGGCATGGGCGGTGCGATGGATTTGGTGGCAGGTGTGCGCAAAGTCATCGTCATTATGGAGCATAATGCGAAAGATGGCGAAGCAAAGCTGGTGCGGGAATGTAGTTTACCACTCACAGGAAAAGCCGTGGTGCATATGATCATCACGGAACTTGGGGTATTTGAGTTTCGTGATGATAAAAAACTCTATATGATCGAGATCGCGCCTGAGGTATTAAAAGCAGAAGTGCGTTCACGCACGGATGCACATTTTGTGTTCGATTTGATCAATGAGCGTTGATAGAGCATTGTGATTGTGCTATAGAGGTTGAGATTCTTATACCTTCTATATCTCTATGACACAAAAACAGCTATTTACGATGCACGACATCCAAGCATCCTTTTCCAAAAGCACCATCAGCAAGGGGCGTGATTATGCCTATGGTGGATTGGTAGAAAATATGCGCTGGACAAGCGACAATGCAATCACGGCAGAGGTGCAAGGCACATCGGCGCGCCCGTATGATGTGGAACTCGTAGTCATAGAACGCGATGGACGCTCTTATATTAGTAGCGAATGTAGCTGCCCTGTGGGACATCAATGCAAACATGGTGCAGCGACTGCACTTGAGGCAGTGCAAGAATTGGGAAAAGAAGTGATCCAACGCTTTATTCCTGAATCACCGCTCATTGATATGCTGGCAATGACGCTGCCCCGCATAGTACCCACGGCAAAGCCCTATAGCCCCGTTGAACAATGGCTTCATTCCTTAGAGACTCCATCGTCTGACGTTATCGTGCCGCCTAATGCAACGAAGCAGGTCATATATCTCATTGAACCACCCATCAGAAATGAAGCATTTCGTATCTCTCCTCTTAGTGTCACGATATTGAAATCAGGCACATTCAGCAAAAGTACGAGCTATTACAATGCGGAAAAACTGAATCATTATAAAGTAGCGTCTTTTATCACTGAAGAAGACACCGCATTACTACGCATGATCGATGCCTTTACCGATGCACATTATGCGCAAACACAATTTACTATACCGTGTGGGAAAAAAGCCAATCTTATCCTAGAGCTGGCAATGAACACAAGGCGTTGCTATGCTGGTGCGCTTGATAATCCTGCACATAGCTTGCATTATGGCGAACCGTTGCAAGGTATGATTGCATGGAACATTCACGCAGATGGTTCGCAAAAAACACAGCTTACGTCACGCAATAATACTGCCTCGTTGCAGCCATTAGGATTAGAGCCGTTGCATTATTTATGTGCGGCTACCCGTACTATTGGCATATTAGAAACAGAGTTGCATCCGAAACAGTTTTTGGCGTTATATCATGCCCCCGCCGTTCCCGCAGAACAGATTGAGCATGTGCGCCAAAAAATGAGCCAAATAATTCCCGATGCAGCGGAACATCTATTGCCTCAGGCGGTGGATGTGCAGCGTATCATGGGAACACCTATACCCACACTCACCCTTGGTGCGGTTAAAGCGCAACCGATCAAACAAAATAGTTGGGGACAGACGAAACCGAACGGTGCGCCATGTGAATTGGCAACAGCAGAATTAGCCTTCACCTATGAGGGAAAACGCTTTGCATGGCAAGATAGTATCACAGAATTTACACGTATGCATCAAGGTGTCGCACATATTATAGGCAGAAATCCACAAGAAGAACAACGCTTTGAGAAGCAATTAGCCGCCGCAGCGATTCAGATAGCGTTGCATGATATGGCGCAACATTATCAGACCCATTCAGCCCATGCCTATAAACGTATTATCACCAATAAGCACGGGGTGGCGCACGCAAACAAAGAGGTAGATGCGCAGTGGCGGCATGTGATGCAGAACATCATCCCGCAACTCAAAGAACAAGGCTGGAAGATTCGCATCGAGAAGGATTTTCCTTATAATATTATTGAAGCGGATGATGCATGGTACGCAGAAATCGATGAATCGGCACAGCCCCACAAAGGTAGCGGGATCGATTGGTTTGGCTTGGAGTTGGGGATTCATGTCGATGGTGAAAAGATGAACCTCGTGCCTATTTTGCTGAAGTTGCTTGAACATCAAAAAGATATATTTGATGTGATTGCCACGCTTCCGCAGGGAGAACCTCTGATCATTCCTCTAGCTGATGGCAGAAGGCTTGCTTTGCCTGCACCGCGAGCGCAGATGGTATTGCAGACGCTGCACAATCTTTTTCATGGGGAGCGTCTCAACAAAAGCGGGCAACTCACCCTACAACACACCGATGCCGCCTTATTGGCGGAAATGCACGCTGCTATGGAATCCGTATCCTTGCGCTGGATTGGTGGTGAAAAATTACGCATGATTGGGGAACGCTTACGCAATTTCAAAGAAATCACCCCCGTTCAGCCTCCTGCAACATTTCAAGGTACATTGCGCCCCTATCAACAAGAGGGATTAAGCTGGATGCAATTCCTACGATCCTATGATTTAGCAGGTATTCTTGCTGATGATATGGGGCTTGGAAAAACCGTGCAACTTCTTGCACATATCGCCACGGAAAAAGCCGAAGGTCGCCTAACCCATCCTTTTCTGATTCTTGCCCCCACCAGCCTTATGGGGAATTGGCGTAGAGAAGCGCAGAAATTTGCGCCCTCTCTTTCGGTGCTGGTATCGCACGGATCGGAACGTAAAGAACAATTTGATCGCATAGCGGATCATGATATTGTGCTAACAACCTATCCATTGCTCCCACGTGATAAAGACACATTGCTCACGCATCAGTTTCATACGATTGTGCTTGATGAAGCGCAAACCATCAAAAATGCGCGTGCCAAGATTACCCAAATTGCCCTACAGTTGAAATCACAGCATCGTCTTTGTTTGACGGGAACACCACTTGAGAATCATTTAGGGGAACTTTGGTCTTTGTTTAATTTTCTTCTCCCGGGTTATTTAGGGGATACGCGAACCTTCACCTCATTATTTAGAAATCCTATTGAAAAAGAAAAGGATAGAGAAAAATCACTGTCACTTTCACGCAAAGTACAACCATTTATCTTACGACGCACCAAGCAGGATGTTGCCACAGAATTACCACCAAAAACCGAAAGCATTCGCATTATTGAACTGGAAGGCGAGCAGCGCGATCTCTATGAAACGATCCGCACCGCGATGCATGAAAAAGTGCAAGCAGAAATTGCGACGAAAGGCTTGAACAAAAGCCATATTATTGTCTTGGATGCCTTATTAAAATTGCGTCAAACATGCTGTGATCCTAGCCTTCTTGCGAGCGTGGAGGCAGCAAAAAAAGTCAAAGAATCCGCAAAGCGCACCGCCTTATTGGAAATGTTGATTCCTATGGTGGAAGAAGGGCGAAAAATCTTACTCTTTTCGCAATTTACCAGTATGTTGGATATTATCATAAAAGACTTAAAAGCACATGCCATTCCGTATGTGACGATTACGGGCAAGACAAAAGATCGTGAAACTCCCATCAAGCAATTTCAAGAGGGCGATGTGCCACTCTTTTTGATTAGCTTAAAAGCAGGTGGCGTTGGGTTAAATCTTACCGCAGCAGATACGGTTATCCATTATGATCCATGGTGGAATCCTGCAGCGGAAATGCAAGCAACGGATCGCGCTTACCGTATTGGGCAAGATAAACCTGTGTTTGTGTATAAACTCATCACTGCCAATACTGTAGAAGAAAAAATACTTCATATGCAGGAGCATAAGCGTGCATTGATGGATGGATTATTTGATCCCTCACATAAAAGTGCGGCACACCTCACCACAGAAGATATTAGCATACTCTTTGAACCACTTGTCGCACCGAATGGTTGATGTTTGTCATGCTTGGCATAAGGCAGGCATCCAGTACAATAATTCTAACTGGACTCCTGCCTTCGCAGGAGTGACGAGTATAATAAGATGTCACTTCAAGGACTTAATTCCTTGAAGTGACATGGGCGTAACCACTAACGCCCTTTTCCGGCTTTATAAAAGCCTTTATTATGGTCATAGTTGGTATTATCAGTCAGCATTTGATCGGCATTGTCAGAACCAATGAGTGTACCACCTTGGACTTTGCCATGCCCTGTTTCACGCAATGCTTCACTGAGTGTTTCAAATTGATAGCCTTCTTGGCGTAATTGTGGCACGAATGCTTCAAGTTTCTGCACCACGGTGAGTTCATTGCCATCACCACGGAATGCATCATTTTTGTGAGGGAAACGCGGATCATTGGCGGGTAAATCTGCATTATGCATCAAGACATTGCTACGCCCTGCACGGATGCCAGCCAAAGCATCTGCTCCAAGTGCTGCACCACTTTTGGTTTTATAATCCTCGGTATCCAAATCCCACATGGCAATCGCAAGCCCTTCTTCTGAAAGTATGCGCTGATAACGCTCATTGACAATTCCTCCTGGTGGACGGAATAGGGCAACATTATAATCAGGGAATTCCTCGCGCACAAGGTCGGTTAAGAATTTCTTTGAGTCTTGTACATCTTTACGGATGACACTATCAGGTTTATCAGCAAGCGCATAATCGTGATTGGTGCTGTGTAATCCCACTTCATGCCCTTCACGTACCATACGTTTGATCAATTCACGTTTAGTGGGGTTATCAATCGTATCTGTGGTGATGAAGAAGGTGGCTTTGGCGTTATGTTTTTTCAAGAAATCCAATAAGTCTTTGGTGGCTTCCTCGCCTTTTGTTCCTTCTCCCATGATGCCATCATCAAAAGAAAGCTGCACATCTTTTTCACTTGTTCCGACTAAATTAATACGATCCGCTGGGTTTGCCCCTGCGATCACTTTAATGGTTTGCGCAGCATCGGATGCTTGGCGTGCTACATCTGGGGTTACGCCTTGCGGTTTGGCAGGAGCAGCCGGAGTTGTGGTTTGCGTAGCTTGAGGTTGCGCAGCTTGAGTTTGTGTAGGTTGGTTTGGGGCAGCTTGAGTTTGTGCGGGGGCATTAGGCGGATATTTTTCATTCACATAGGCAGTTAATGCCTCTTTATGTTGGGGGAACGTATTGATAAGTCTTTGAGTCATTAAAATATAGGCTTCATCTAATTTTTTTGCAACTTCAGGAGAAAGATTAGGGCGTTCCTTCACTATTTCTTGGTGCATACCCTTCATAAAACTCTCAATAGTTGATTTTGCCTGCTCCAATGACGCTTTAGAGGGTTCTTGAATGGCAGACAATAATTTTTCAAAAATAGGTGCTGCCCTATCCACGGCGTTTTGTGTTTCCGCGCTAGGTTTGGCTGGAGTAGTTTGCAGTGTTGGAGCGGGTGGTTGTGCCGTTTCTGGTTGCGGTTGTTGCCCCCCCATCATGGTGGTGAACATGTTCGCTATCCATTGCATAAATTGAGTGAACCATTCCATAATGCTTTTTCCTTATTGTTAGTAGTCTATATTGATCTTATCTATACTCTTGTAATGTTTCAATTTTATGACAAAAACAAAAAAAAATGAGATAGAATATTCTACCTCATTTTTTAAGCGTATCAAGGATACAAAGGTACTGAATGCATGGCATCAGAACCTAGTGATGAGAGAGCCGTAGCTCTCTCGGGTTTAATCATCAGAACGGGCGTTCATCGATCACTTCGGGTTCACCAATGAAGGCGTTGCCGAACTGGCTTTCCATCAGGCGAGCGAAAATTGCTGCACGTTCACGAGACGTGAAGGATGCAACAAAAATGCGCCGACCCTCAGATCCAACAAACGCATCATGACAGAAACGATCCTGCACGACGTTCAAGTTTGAACTGGTGTAGCGAATCTGCACAGGGTAAATGGTTACCAGATATGCAGAAGCACGCGTAGGCAACTTATCTCCGCACGTAGCACGTGGAAAATAGGATTGCAGCGGTTGCGATGCTGGCAGTTGCTGAACAGGAGGAGGAGTTGCAGGTTGTTGATTTTGCCCCCCTGTTTGAGCTAACCAAATCAGATAGCGAACAAGTTCGTTACCTAATTGTTGCCTCACGCCATACCAAAACGGATCTTCTTGCTGAGCCACTATGACAGGTTGCGGGTTTGCAACAACGACTTCAGGCACAACACCGACGAACCGACAACTAAAGAAGCCAAGAAACCACCGACTGCATGTTTGATAGACATGATGAATCACCGTTGTTTTATAGAGTGTACAAACACTGAAAGCTGAATGATGAAAAACATAATCCAGCGAATGAGCGGACTCTCATAATGCTATGAGAGGTACAGAATCCATGAAGTTATGATTGCGGGGCAATATAAAAACATGAATCAAGGTACGCCTTGAACTATTACACACACACATCTTGTCAATAGTTTTTTTTGATATTTTGTGATTTTTTTCATCGGTTTTGGATAAGCAAAAAATAACTCTTTGTTTTGTATTGATAAGTATTATAATGTGTCATGCCTGCATAGGCAGGCATCTAGTAACAATAATAGTTTATGGATACCAGTCTTCGCTGGTATGACGAGGGCTGAGAGTTATGCAGAACACCTTACCACCCTTCACATTATTGTAAATATTGCACGCTATGCATTCGGTCTTATGCTCCCCCCACCCAATCATATCTCATGAGGGGGTAGTGACGAATTTTTTGTTTTGATCCCCAAAAAAAGCAACAGAACCTATGAGCGCACCGATCCTTCTTTGATCCCTTCTTTTATCATGTCGGTGAAGATATAACGTACATGATCTTCAGGGCGAATTTTCCCTGATCCTATGGCAGCAATGCCCGCTTGGATCATACGTTCTGTTGGTTGCGTCGGCATAAAAGTGAGGTTTGCCGCTTTTAATGCCTGCATAACCGCGTTAGCTTGCTTGCTATAATCCTCAAAGAAGTAGGATTTATCCGCTTCTTGGATTGCTTTTGCGATAATCTTCTGTATAGATGGAGGGGATGACTGATTCATTATGATATATAATAAGTAGGAATGGTCAAAAAAATACTAACAAAATATGAGTTTTAGCTATGAATGTGCTTTCCCGCGCCCCGCGCATTGGTATTACGATGGATCATGAAACCACGGCTTCTTATTCGCGCTATCCGTGGTACGCGCTGCGAGAAAATTATTGCAGCTCTATTGCGCAATCAGGGGGAGTACCCTTGCCGATTCCTCATGAACGTGCGTTGGTGGAAACCTATCTTGATATGATCGACGGGCTAGTGATTACGGGCGGGAATTTTGATGTATCACCTGCGCTCTATGGGCAAGAAATTGCAAGCGATACGGTATCTATGAAAGATAATCGAACCCTATGTGAATATGCACTGGTGCAAGGAGCATTGGCGCGATCCATGCCTATTTTTGGGATATGTGGCGGGCAGCAACTGCTTAATGTGGTGCTTGGGGGGACGCTGATCCAGCATATACCCGATGCGATTGCACAGCCACTTGCGCATGAACAACCTAATCCACGCCATGAAGCGGGGCATGTTGTGAATTTTGTGGAAGATAGTATGTTGGCGCGCATTGCTGGGTGCATTCAGACTCCTGTCAATAGTGCGCATCATCAAGCGGTGGATGTAGTCGCGCCTAGGGTACGCGTCAATGCCTATGCCCCCGATGGGGTGATTGAAGGCATTGAACTGCCCGATCATCCTTTTTGTTTGGGTGTGCAGTGGCATCCTGAATTCTTTATCAGCGAGGTGGATCATAAGCTCTATAGTGCGTTTATTGAAGCTGCAAAAATCTATGGTGGAAATATTAGATAATATGTTCTATGTGATGAGTATAAAGGAGTCTAACGTACCACGGGGTGAGGGGGGACGGACAGATGCAATGGAACATAGAAGTAAGTAAAATTAGTGGGTGCATAAACACCAAGAAGAGTATCGCTTATGGATAAAATACGCATTATTGGCGGTGTGCCGCTAGAAGGAACGATACGGATTAGCGGGGCGAAGAATGCGGCATTGCCGTTGATGTGCGCGGCGTTGTTGACGGATAAGCCGTTCACGCTTACCAATGTCCCTTATCTGGCGGATATTGTCACCATGACCAAATTGCTGATGCAGCATGGGGTGGAAATGAGCATGACGGATGCACATGCACGGCAAACGATGGGGGGGATCACACTCGGGCGTACCCTTGTGTTGGATGCATCGAACATCTTCAATAAAACCGCTCCTTATGAGATTGTCCGCAAGATGCGCGCTTCGGTATTGGTGCTAGGACCATTGCTTGCCCGTTTTGGTGAGGCGCGTGTGTCATTACCCGGTGGCTGTGCGATTGGAACACGTCCGATTGATCTGCATCTGAAGGCATTGGAACAGATGGGAGCAGACATTGAATTAGATCAAGGATATATTGTTGCCAAAGCACCCAAAGGGCTGCACGGGGCAGAGATTTATTTTAATATGGTCTCCGTGGGGGCAACCGAAAATATTGTGATGGCAGCCACGCTTGCGCAGGGTACAACGGTGCTACGCAATGCCGCCTGTGAGCCTGAGATTGTTGATCTTGTGCAATGTTTGCGGGGTATGGGGGCGAATATTCATGGTGAAGGTACACCAACATTGACGATTCATGGCGTGCCGACCTTAGGCAGTGTGTTTCATCATGTGATGGCGGATCGTATTGAGGCGGGGAGCTTTCTTGCGTGCGTTGCCTTGGCAGGGGGCGATGTAACGCTTACCCATGCGCCTGTCGATGCGATGTTGCCCGTGTTAGAAAAAGCGCGAGAGGCGGGTGTGGTGCTGCATACGCCCAACCATCAAACATTACGCATTACGAGCCAAGGGAAATTAGAACCCGTAGACATTATCACGCAACCACATCCTGCATTCCCCACCGATATGCAAGCGCAATTTATGGCGATGATGCTACTCACCTCGGGTACATCCACCATAACAGAAACGATTTTTGAGAATCGATTTATGCATGTTCCTGAATTGATGCGTATGGGCGCAAATATCCAGCTTAAAGATCGTTTAGCGATTGTGAAAGGTGTACCGAAACTTAATGGTGCAGAAGTGATGGCAACGGATTTGCGCGCTTCTATATCACTTGCGATTGCTGCTCTTGCGACCCCTGAAGAAACAGTGATTCATCGCATTTATCATTTGGATCGTGGCTATGAGAATTTGGAAGCAAAGCTCTCTGCGTGCGGAGCGGATATTGTGCGCATGAAGTGATAGGACATGATGTGGAAGGTTAATCATTGATTATATTGACATCAATGCAATCATTGATTATAATGCATCGTATGTAGGAGAAAAAACTATGGCCAATATTACCATACGCAGCATTCCTGATCATACCAAAGACATATTACGGGTACATGCTGCACAGCATGGGCAATCGCTAGAATCGTATATTCGCCGTATATTACAAGAAGCAGCAAATACGTCAGTACCAGACAATATTGGTCTGTTGGATATAACTCAGAAATGGTTCGGGCAAGAGCATGGCATTGATATGGAAATTCCGCAACGTCATACAAAGCGTTCAATAGAGATATTTGAATAATGATCATTCTTGATACTAATGTCATTTCTGAATTAATGCGCCCTCTCCCAGATGAAAAAGTAACAGCATGGTTAGGTAATAGAGCAAAACTTCATTATGGCATAACGACTATCACGATTGCTGAAATTACACGAGGAATAGAGCGGCTAGCCATAGGAAAAAGACAAGATGATTTGCGATCTCGCTTTGCGCAGTTTGTGAATGAGGCTTTTCATGGTCGCATCTATTCGTTTGATGAAGAAGCTGCACAAAACTACGCGACGATAGCAACAAACCGTGAACGTTCTGGATTACACGCTGATCCTATGGATATGCTGATTGCAGCTATCGTCAAGGTGCATAAGGCGACTCTTGCTACACGTAATATCAAGGATTTTACAGAATGCGATATTACGATCATGAATCCATGGAATAGTTAGTTTTGTCAAACGACTATTCTCAACTAATCCCATGTTCTTTGAGTTTACGGTAAAGCGTCGTGCGTCCAATAGCGAGGTCACGCGATAAGGTGCTTTTGCAACCATGATGATGCTGATAGAGCCGAGCAATGATACTTCCTTCCATGTCGTGTAAGGAATGGATCGCACCTGTTTGTTCATCAATGAGTGAGATATTCCATTGTGGGTCTATCATATGTGTGTGTGGTGTGCGTCCATCATCATAATGTTCACTGAGTTTTAGCATATCTACTATCTGTGTGCGATGGTGGACGTTGAGGATTCTTCGTTGGCATAAGAGAAAGCAAAAATTTTGTAGTGATCGTATATTATGCGCCCAAAGGTGATGTTGCAACCATGCTACTATGGCGGGGCTGATGTGCGGAGCATGAGGAAGGTTCATCATTTCAGTGCAGTAATCAAGATAATGAGTGAGGTAGAGTGCTGTATCATAGGGGCGATAATGTAAGGGTGAGAGTATAATATGTTGATGCGGATGGTCTAAGATATGATGTTTGAGTAGATAGATTGCTTCACGTAGTTGATGATCGTGGTGCGCAAAATTAGGTGATTCTATAAGGACAAGGGCAGGGGCGTGATCATGGGATGCACATAAAAATGCACTATAGCGATGCAGTGCCTCCAAAGACATCTGTTCATCCAGACGCAGCACGCAACGCGCTCCTGTTGCCCAAAGATGATCAAGGCGTGCTAAGGTGGATATGCTATCTTCATCTGAGAGGGTCATACGATGCCATGGATACATTCCGATGGTGTTTTGTTGTTGCGCGTCACGTTCGATGATACGGTCTATGAGCAATGATTTGCCAACGCCCTGTGCGCCTTCAATCCATAATAAGGTGCGATGCTGATCATAGGCATCTTGAGCGCGTTGTATCATGGCGATGGTGGTACGATCAACGCAAAGAAAATCGCGCAATAAGGTGCAATCCTCATGAGCGTACTTCTTAATATCAGGGCGAATAGCAGGATAGGTGGGGGACATGGATTGCATCATCATTACTCCATATATATCCATTTCACTTTAAGGAGTTGAATTCTTGTAAGTGAAATGAAGGGTAGTTCTTCTTAAAAATACGCATCGTTCCCACATGTTGATACGACGCATCGTGCGTGGGCGATGAACATACAACTTTAGGTAATTTTACAGCACATAAAAACAACCAAAACTATTTAAGATGCACGCAATGCACGATTGATGGTTAAGTGATGTATATAAGACACAATTTATGGTTTTTTATGGAAAATTAAATGCAACTTAAAGTTGCTCTCATTAAAGTTGCGCTCATTAACGTTGCGGGCATTGAGTGCGAAGTGCCAGCAAGATAGAAGGCATATCAAGATGTATGTGATCCGCATCAGGATAGACAATACGTTCTTTGGGGGCAAGGATCGCATCCATCAAGCGTGCGCTTTGTTCTTCAGGGATAATAGTATCCTTCTTCCCATGAAAAATACATACAGGGCTAATGATGTGCGGTGCGCGTGTGAGAGAATCAAAATGATCTTTGAGTAACCATGATATAGGGACGTAAGGATAGCGTAGTTGTGCAACATGGGTGATGGAGGTATAGGGAGAAATCAAAATCGTTTGATGAAATGGATGCAGTGTGGCAAGATGCACAGCAACGCCCGTTCCAAGAGATCGCCCCATCACGATGATGTTGGCAGGTTCAATGCCATGCTGGTGTAAGAATTCTACGGCTGTTTCTGCATCTAAGAATAAGCCTGCTTCACTAGGTTTCCCATTACTCGCACCATAACCGCGATAACTAAAAGCAAGCAGCCCATAATCACCTCCCACAATATGCGCAAAAGATGATTGCAAATGCGAAATGCTTGTGGCATTGCCGTGCAAATACAGAATAGTTTTGTAACCATCTTTAGGCGGTTGATACCATGCCATGAGTTCAAACCCATCAGGTGTGTATAGGGTCACTTCTTGAATGTGCGGTAAGATGGCGCGATCAGGGGCGCGGTAGGTTGATTTATTGGTGACATATAATAAATCCCGTTGCGCACTATAAAGATACGCACATAGGACACCATAGGCTAACAGCGCCACAAAGAGCCAAAAGAAAAGGATGCGATACAACAAACGACGGAATGAGTGTGCCTTGATCATAAAACTATCAGTAACGCAAAATAGCCACCAAGTCCACTAAGAATTGAAATGCTGATGCCCCATAAGGTATCGACAATCGTCATTTTGAGCGACCAGTTGCGCAGCAGGGCATAATTGGTGATGTCATAGGTGCCATAGGCTAATAAGCCTAATAGTCCGCAATGGATGATAACGGGGATGATATCATGAGCAGCGAGGTGCGGTAGAACCCCCATATACACCAATATGGCGTTATAACAGACGTAAAAAAGCACGATACACAGCATGTTGGGATTGTCACGTAATAACCCCCCCATCTCTTTACGATAAAACTTCCGTGCAATCAACAACAGCCATATCGCATCAATGCAAATGAAGGTAAAAAACGCGCCAATAAATCCGTACAGCATGGGAAGTCCCTTACTATCTATCACACCATGCCCTAAGCATCATAGAATAGATATATAGAAGTGTTTTGTAAATAATGCAATTATTATATACGTAATTGCGTATATATCATAGCACACCTAACCTAAGTGATACGTGGTGATGAATGTTTTGACATAAAGTGCCTAGAAATAAAGTGTGCTATAGCAACATATATTTTATAGCGCGACCTAGCGATAGGTTTTGTGATGAAAACATAATAAAACTATCGCTACGCGCTATATCTTCTTGTCTTTTCATGAATTATTGGTTAGATAGGGATGCGTCACAAGATATAGAAGGTTCGTTGGTATGAAAAAAGTGGTCATTTCAGGGATGATAGGCAATGGCTTGGAGTGGTATGATTACGCGCTCTATGGTCAAGTTATATTTATTCTGGCAAAACATTTCTTTCCTGCTGGGGATGAAACTGTGCAAATGTTAGCGGCGTTTGGCGTGTTCGCAGCGGCGTTTATTGTGCGTCCCATTGGTGCAGCCTTCTTTGGTTGGCTTGGGGATAAATATGGCAGGCAACCTGCCATGGTAGTCGCTATTTTAATGATGGCACTGCCCACGGGTGCGATTGGACTGCTTCCAACCTATGCAGAGATTGGCATTTGGGCGCCGATTGCACTAACCGTGATTCGGTTAATGCAAGGGATGTCGCTTGGTGGTGAATTTTCAGGATCGATTGCCTATATTGTGGAACATGCACCCGCAAAGCGACGGGGAATTGCAGGAGCTGCATCCTTAGTGAGTCTAAAACTCGGATTTATGCTAGGTATTATTGTCGTGCGTGGCGTGATGGAATGGGTGGGAGAAGAAGCCTTTCAAGAGTGGGGATGGCGCATTCCGTTTTTATTAGGCATTGTCATTGGGCTTATTGGCTTTTACATCCGTCATTATTGCGATGAAAGCCCGATTTATGTGGAAGCCAAACAGGCAGAAAATCTTTCCCCACGCCCCATCCGTGAAGCGTTTGGTTCGCATCCGTGGAAGATGGCGCAAGGGTTTGGTGCGTATGTTTCGGTGACGATGCCGTTCTATTTAATGACGGTGTTTTTTATCTCATTCATGACAAAACATCTGCATATTACTATGAGTCATGCGCTGGATATTACCTTAATGAACCTTAGTTTGATGGCAGTTGCAACGGCGATGTCAGCGCATATTTCAGATTATTTCGGACGTAAAAAAGTGATGATGACTGCTGCGATCATGTGCAGTATGACCATCTATCCGATGTTTGCCATGATGCAACAAGGCATGAATGTTGAATATTATATGTTGGTTCAGGGGATATTTTGCTTTATGTTGGGGTGCTATATGGGACCAGTAGCAACCTTTTTGGTGGAATTATTTCCTACCCCAGTGCGCTTTTCTGGTATGGCGATAAGCTATAATTTAGCTGCAGCATTGTTTGGAGGTACAGCACCCTTAGTGTGCGAATGGCTTATTGGCGCGACAGGAAGCTATCAATCCTTAGCCTATTATGTGATGCTGTGTAACCTTATATCCTTGGTTGCGCTCTATTATTACCGAGATCGATCAGGTGCGCCATTATAGTAGTGGATTTTTATAGAGACGACTGATATACTTATAAAATGAAACAAGAAGATAGAGATGAAAAACCCATTCTTGAGCATGATGCTAAGGGGCAACCACAAGACCATATCCCCGAATATGGTGGACGAAAAGGGCTTGATCCTGTGCGTTTTGGTGATTGGGAATTGAATGGTAAATGCGTAGATTTTTAATCTCAGATGATCCCGATTTTTTTGATAAAGTGGAAAGTACGCATTAAACGCGCCGTAGGGGCGCAACGAGCCTCCCTCAATGCGCGGGCGCGTGCCTCCCTAGAAGATGCCTTAGAAGCTATTGCCCAAGAAACTGTTGAAACAGGAAAAATCTTTCTACGCCGTGTTCAATGTACCTTATGGTGCGCTCCTTCACATCAGCGCGAACAGTTTAGAGAATATTATCGCAACATGTTGCTGCAAGTGCGCGAAGATTACGGGCTTGAAGATGGTTCGTATTTGTCAAAAGCCCAGCAAACACAACTTGAATCCTTGCGTGTCTATGCGCGAGAGCAGCAATTAGATCGTTCCTTGAACCGCGCAGCCTTGCGTCGTATTCACGGCATGTTGATGCGCCACCCTGAAATGCATCAAGCCTTGCATGAGATACGGGGTAGCTTGCATGGTGAACCATCTCACGAGCAAGAAACAGCTATGATACACAAAACTCCCTCACAGACGGTACGGCGTGAACCTTCACGGTGAATAGCACACACGAAACCATGAAATGCTGTCATTCCTGCTTAAGGCAGGAATCCAGCAACACTATATAGTGCTTCCATTGTATAATTACCGATTGATCGGCAATTCTATAAGGGTAAAAGCACTATAAATCATAATGTTATAGTCGTTCGTTGGCATGAAAAATGAGACATTTTTTCGTCAAAGGACTATATTATCAGCATAACATATAGTTTTAGTTGACTTTGAGATCATAATCTTATAAAAAACACAAAGTTTAGACTAGATCATGTGTTCTATCATTGTGAATGTTGGTCATCATATATTTAGTTGCATTACTATGAGAGGTTTTTTTAACCTCAGATGGAGTGGTGGCCGAGAGGCTGCCCGCAGTGCTGAGGCACTGCTAGTTTATGTTTGCCTTCAGCCTTACTCGGCAGGAGAGTAATGTGAACTATCCAATCCGGCAGGAGAGTAATGTGAACTATCCAATCACTTACGGAGTGGTGGCCGAGAGGCTGAAGGCGGCGGTTTGCTAAACCGTTATACGGTTAATCCCGTATCGGAGGTTCGAATCCTCTCCACTCCGCCAATTAGCGATGCAAATAGATGCAAGTTGATGAAGATTGTCTTGAAAATCCTTGCTATATAGCCATTTTTGATGCATATGACTACATGTTCGATGCAAATAAATGAAGCAATGTTGTGGGGCTGAATATGGGGCTTTCTAATTTAACGGTAAAAAATGCTATTGCGAAAGATAAGCCATACAAACTTTATGATGGAAACGGGCTTTATGTGTTCGTGACTCCTGCGGGAGGGAAGTATTGGAAGATGCGCTATAGCTTTGCAGGTAAAGAGCGAAAATATGCGGTGGGGACGTATCCTGCCATGGGGATTGCTGAGGCTCGCAAAGAAGTAGTGCGACTCAAAGAGATGCTTGCGCGTGGTGAAGTGCCAACCCCGATGAGGGTAACTGCGAAAACCAGACTGTTTCGTGATATTGCTGAAGAATGGTGGCGCAGTCGTAATGGTATTATGGATGCAAAAACGCAAAAGAACACGCGCTACCGCTTAGATAAGCATATCCTGCCTGCTTTGGGGGACATCCCACCTGAGCGCATAACCGCGAAAGACGTAGTGCAGATGGGGCTTGCTATCCAAAAAAGCGGGGCTGATAGCGTTGCAGCGCGTTGCATTAATATTGTGAGCCTGATACTGCGCCCTCTTGTTTTTTCTGGTGATCTTATAGCAGATGTGACAATCAACACATCGAAAGCCTTAAAATCTTATAATGGGAAAAATAATCCGCATTTAGACGCTAAAAAATTACCCGCTTTTTTGAAAGCACTAGATAATCATAGTGACACCATTAGCAGGAAAGCTGCATGGTTTTTGCTTCATACATTGGTTCGGACTTCGGAAATGCGCTTTGCTACGCTTGATGAGTTCGATTTTGAAAAACAGATATGGCGCATTCCCGCGCAGCGCATGAAGTCAAAGCGACCGCATCTTGTGCCTCTCACAGAGCCTGTATTAGACATCATTCAATCGCTTCCGTGCGAAAATGGAAGGCTGTTTCCCGTTTCTGAAAACGCTGTTTTGTGCGTTATTGAAGCCGTTGGTTATAAGGGCATTATCACAGGGCATGGATTTCGCTCTACAGCAAGCACCATACTCAATGAACATAGTTTCAGCCCTGATGCGATAGAGGCGCAGCTTGCCCATGCATCGCGTGGCGTGCGTGCGGTGTATAATCATGCGCAGTATTTGCCTGAACGCGCTCGGATGATGACGTGGTGGTCTGATTATTTGTTGCAAAACAAGCAATGATTGCGCTTGCCGTTGCTTCATCATATTTGTGATGTTTGGCTATGACGTGAGTATGTGGCGGGATCATCTTCTTTGCCTTCCATTCCATAAAAGAACGCTTGGACACCCCAAGCAATGCAGCCATCTCATCGCACGAATAAAGTTTTGTCGGTTTCATGTTCCTATCTCCTTTCCTCTAATGCTAATTGCAATAGTTTTCTTGAGTTTTCTAAAAGCGCAATATCCCGTTGTGTTTGTCGCATCGCTTGATCTCTAAACGATTTGTTTAGCATATAAATAAAAACGCTATTTGCGAAACACATAAAATCTATATTCATTTCATCGTCCATCGTTTTTCTCCTCTAATTTATCCCAAACTGGGAATGGATATAATAAAAGCTAAAAATCCGCCCACTATAACAAACACTACTATCGTTTGCATCATCTCGATTATCTCTTGCTTATCCCTGCCCACCGCACAAGGCATAGCCAGTATAATCAAAACCCATATAAACCCTATAATAAATTCACTCACTATCTATCCTTATCCACGATAGCCACATCGACACGTTCGGCTTCTGTTTTTGGCGAATTTGCGTCCATACATTTAAACACCACATCTTCAATAACCTCTGCATCCGCCTCAAGGACTATACGTGCTTCCCATAAAAAGCTAGTACTGCCCCTGTCACGTGAGGCTTCCCATTCTTTCAGTGACTTTCTAGTGTCCATCCCCGTCAGGTTGGGTGAGTTCATAGCTTCTGCGATTGCTTCTGCTGGTGTTTTATACCCTATTGCCTTCTGTGGAAGCAAGTGATTATA
>RDXO01000027.1 GCA_004292675.1 Alphaproteobacteria bacterium
TAAGAGCAAACCTACTGAAAGTTCGTGCTATAATTCATATGTATATAGCGCGACCTAGCCGATAGGTTTTTTAACTAACCTATCGCTACGCGCTATATAATCCGCCAATAAATCGATCTGATCTTCTGTATGGGATGCGCTGAGGGAGATACGTAGTCGCGCCGTTCCCTCTGGCACTGTTGGTGGACGAATGGCGGGAACCCACATCCCCAATTCACGTAACGCGTAATGTACGCTGAGAGCGTGTTCATTGCTGCCTAAGATAATCGGAATGATCGGGCTACTAGGAACGGGCAAATGGCATTGCGCGCAAAACCGCTGTGCAAGCTGCATCACTTTGATGCCGCGCTCTGGTTCACGCATCAAAATATCTAAGCCGTGTGCAATACGCATCACAATCGCTTCAGGAAGTGCAGTGGTGAATAATAAGGAGCGTGCGCTTTGGGTGAGTGTATCGATGAGCAAGCGTGATCCGCACACATAGCCCCCAATCATCCCAAGTGATTTTGAACATGTCCCCGTATGTACTTCAATGGGAACGATGCTATCAGATGAAGGAATGCCAAGACCATGGGCATCATCGACCATCAACCATGCATCATAGCTATCTGCAAGCGCACGCAAGGCATGGAGTGGAGCGCGATCACCATCCATGCTAAATACCGTCTCTGTGAGAATCATACATGCACGGGCATGGCTACGATGCTTCGCTAGGAGTGTGCTAAGATGCTGCAGATCATTATGCCGAAAACGGCGGACGGTTGCACCACTTAAGCGCGCCCCATCAACCATACAGGCATGGGCATATTTATCCATCATAATCAGATCATCTTTGCCAAGCAATGCGGGAATCACCCCAAGATGCGCTTGATAGCCTGAGGGGAATAAAAGGGCTGCTTCGCTATGCTGAATCTGGGCAAGCAACGCTTCTGTGTGCGCATAAGCTGCGTGATTGCCAATGACAAAGCGCGATGCACCCGCACCATGAAGCGATGCATCTGCAAGGCGTGCCAAGCTGGAGGCGATACCAAGATAATCATTGCTTGCAAAGGAAAGGTAGCGCACACCCTCATGCCAAAGATGCACGCCATCGCTGTGAAAATCAGTAAGGGTACGGATACGTGAGTTCGCTGTAGCGCGATCATAGATATGTTGAAGATGATCATCAAACATGTGTTTTGCTCAAAGGATGGGCAGAATGAAATTGCGGGAGTATATGTTTGAGATCAACATAGGTATAGCGTTGCGTGGTGGCAAGTTGTGAATGCCCGAGCAAAGATTGAATATCGCGTAGATGTGCGCCTTCCTGCATCAGATGCGTGGCGAAGCTATGGCGCAAGGCGTGTGGTGTAGCATAATCGGGCAACATAAGCGCGTGACGGAGTTGTTGCATCTGTTTGCGTATAATCCTAGCATCGCACCGCTTGCCACGTGCGCCATAAAAAAGCACATCCTCTGAGAGATCATAGGGGCAATGGTTGCAATAATCCATCACGGCATCATAGATGATGGGCAGTAGGGGGACGTTGCGAGCCTTATCTCCCTTGCCTTTGCGCACATGCACAACGCCTTCTTCATGACGTAAATCACGCAAGGAAAGCGACAATGCTTCACTGATACGCAATCCGCATCCATAGAGCAACAGCGCAATCGCTCGATCACGAAGCCTTATCCATAAAATTTTTTCCTCTGTGGCAATCTGCTCTATGATGTCTGCGCTCTGTTCTTGGCTTAAGGCTTTTGGTAGAGTGCTTGCTATTTTCGGTGGGCGCGTGCTGAGTATGATGCTCAAAGAAAGCCCCATAGTCTGTTCAAGATAGCGCGCCCAATGTTTGACGGCACTCAAAGCGCGTTGTGTCGAATGGGCATCTAATGATTGCCGATGACGATACGCTAACCATGCACGCATGGTGGTGCGGTGCATCGTGTTGAGATGCTCATGATTGACGGGCGCACCAAAATATTGTGATAAAAAAGCGATAAATTCTGTCACATCATGCCTATAGGCGGTGCATGTATGCAAAGAATAACGCCGCTCATGTTGAAGATGCGCAACCCATGCGTGAAAATATTGCGATAGCTCCGAAGAAAGCGGTATCATAATAACCCAGCATCCTGTGCAAGTAAGCGATCCAATATGTGAGAGAGTGCTTCAGCAAAAAAGATCATCATAGATTCAGCGTGCCTAGGGATGATGTGCGCATCGGAGCGTACCCCTAAGGCAAGAATTGCCTCACGTCCAATGGATAGCAAGGGAAGGCGCAAATAGATACATTGATCCGCCAAAGCGCGACATTCATGAAATAGCATCTGATGCAAAGGCTCATAGGAGGCATCCCGTGCTACGGCATGGATGATAGTATGTTGTCCAAAATAAAGTTTATGTGCGTGCAACGGGAATAAGACGAGTCCTGAATAATTTGATTCTGGGTAATAGCTTTCATAATAGCTTGCCATATCACTTTCTAAACCGAGGCGCACGACATCAATATGCAAGAGTATGGGCAGCTCCAAGCACAGCATTTCAAACATATCTTCCAACGTGCTGATGCGCACACAAGCCGCAATCGCCCGCTGCATACGTTTCATAATTTGTTGCTGTTCCCGCACAATCCGCACCATGCCCCCATGCTCAG
Organism: Alphaproteobacteria bacterium; assembly: GCA_004292675.1. GTDB lineage: Bacteria > Pseudomonadota > Alphaproteobacteria > Rickettsiales > UBA998 > RDZH01. The sequence continues at coordinate 2,637 of RDXO01000027.1, forward strand.
TGCGCAAATGTTGCATTTGTTGCTGCAAATGACGAATGGCATGTTGTTGAAAATCAGCAATAGCGTTAGGAGATTCGCTTATTATGCGGCTTGGCGGAGTGAGTCGTTCCCATAATTCAGGATGATCATGCAGAAAATCAGGATGGTGCGTGAGATAATGCACGACTTCTTCCGCGCTCACATAAGGGGCAAGCGGGAGATCAGATTCATAAACGTTGCGATCACTGTCCATCCCCTCATTGTTGCATAGATAGAGCGGTGAAGATAGTTTTTTTTTCGCATTAAGGCGGTGTGATAGATTCTGCCTTTGTCATACCGTTGATAAGCTGGTATCCATACCATAGTATTGTGTCTGGATTCATGCCTACGCTAAGAAACGGTATATTACAAAATTTATGGTTTTTTCGTGGAAAAATATGATTCACATAGTTACCGACTAAGTTATTGATTGTATTTTATTTTTTCGTGAAATTCTGCTGATTTTTTAGCAAGGAGAATTTTTTTTTGAAAAAAAAACGCAAATACACAAAAAATTCACTTTACCTTCAAAATTTTTGCTATAATGTACGCTTCTTTTTTATTATTTCAACTTCTAACCTGTGGGGTAAACATATAGCAAATGGCGCAAGCACTGAGAACAATTGCATCCGTGGTTCGTGACGACTTTGACACATCTTTTTTTGTATTTCGCCCTAAGGCACTGTTAAGAGCGGCACATTTTTTTGGTCAACATTTTAGGGCAAATTGCTTATTTGCCGTGAAAACGAACCCTGAGGCAGTGGTGCTTACGCATCTCTACCATGCAGGAATCAGGCGATTCGATGTCGCTTCGATTGATGAGGTAGCGCATGTGCGCCGTCTTTTTCACGATGCAGAATTATATTTCATGCATCCAGTGAAACCTCGTCACGCGATACGTCGTGCGTATTTTGAGTTTGGTGTACGTCATTTTTCTTTGGATAGTGAACGCGAACTTGAAAAGATTCTGCAAGAGACTGATTTTGCTCAAGACCTCACCTTGCATGTGCGTCTTTCTATTCCCAATACCTATGCTGAGTTGACTTTAGCGGAAAAGTTTGGATGTAATTTACAAGAAGCACCGCAACTGATCAAGAAAGTATCAGAGAAGGTAGCGCGTGTCGGTGTATGTTTTCATGCAGGTTCGCAATGTATGCACCCTGATGCCTACCGTATTGCGATTCGGATGGTAGCGGAAGTCGTAGAACAATCGGAAGTGCAGTTGGATTTCTTCAATGTCGGTGGCGGGTTTCCTTCCATCTATCCCGGTATGATCCCGCCTTATATGGAGGATTATTTTGAAGCAATCCATCATGAATTTGCACGTATTCCACATCATGATAAGATGACGCTTCTTGCAGAGCCGGGGCGTGCCTTGGTGGCGGAATGTATGTCTTTGATTGTGCGTGTGGAGTTGCGCAAAGGCAATATGCTCTATATCAATGATGGGACATATGGCAGCCTGTTTGATGCAGGAACACCGCGTTTTATCTATCCCGTGAAACTTATATGTGATGAAGAGATTTACTCGCGTGATTTGGCAGCGTTCAGCTTTTATGGTCCAACATGTGATTCATTGGATTATATGAAAGGTCCTTTTTATCTTCCTAATGACACAGAAGAAGGTGACTTCATCGAGATTGGTCAGATGGGAGCATATGGGCGTACCATGGCAACACGCTTTAATGGCTTTCATCCATCGGATACACTTGTTTATGTGAAAGATGAACCGCTGATGACGATGTATCGTGATGATGAAGAAATCAGCGATGAACAGCTTGAAATTATTGCAGCGTAAATCCTATAGCACGTTTCAGTAGGTTTGTTCTTTTTTAAGAGCAACCCTACTGAAAATTCGTGGCACTAGTCCTATGTTTATAGCGCGATCTAGCGATAGGTTCTTTAACGAACCTATCGCTACACGCTATATCAAAACGCCCATTGCCAAGCAAGTGACACGCGGTAATCCATGTTAGGTTGTGGTCCAGAGTAGCGTTGATAAATAGGCAGTCCGAATTCTGCTGCAAGACGTTGATCAGATAGCCTTTCGTCTCCAAGAAGATTGAGTCCTATATTCGCCATTACACGCTCTCCAGCCAATTCAGTGGGATTCGCTCCTGCAATCGTAGTCAGAGGAAGCCGTGCATTACGACCAGACACATCATCCCACGCCTCACCATCGATCCTGAACGATAGGCTAGCAAAGTCTGTGATAGTACGCGCAATCCACGTGGTTGCTGTGTATTTGTTGCCAAGACGATAGCCATTATCGTTTTTTCCAAGACGAATAGTGTTCAGCGTTTGCGCACCCCATGACCAATCATGCGATGATCCGTTATAGGTAGCTCCGATGATCGGATCAAACGTACCGCTACCAAATTGCATCTGATAGGGCAGGGGATATACACGATCATGGTGATTCACGAAGGTTTTATCAATAGAACCTGTGGGAAGACTCACGCCCATATTTACGTGTACTTTATGCTCTTTACCAGCCTGTTCCTGATCATAGATTGAGTACAGCCCTGTTAGTTGGGTGTCACCCAAGCCTTGGGTTGTGTGATCATGAATATGCCCACTACCGTGCGATGATTGATGCGTCATATCCATGACCATGTACTGTGGCATGACCATTAGCGTTAGATCATCGGAAATACCATACATGATTTCAAGCATGTGCATTCCCATATCCATTTCCGTGGCTGCCTCGCCATAAGCAGACATGACGCTGGCGTTGCTGACTTTGTTTGATCCATTGCGATAACCAGATGTGCGGGAGTGCTGATAATGATACCCCACCATCCACTCACCTTGTTTGTGCAGATGATCGCCCATAACGCCGATAGGCGCGTGATCTTCTGGGTGTTTTTTGCCACCAGCACACGCTGCTTGGGCATAAGAAAATGCAAGCGCACACGCGCCTGCGAATACAAAATTTCGCATAAAAATTCCTTCGTACAATAATAAATAAAATAGGTTTAGGCTACGAAAGAAAAAGGCGGTGAACGTGTGCGAAGTTTGCGCCAAAGTACTTCACTCGAAAGTGGTGTGTTTTCAAGAGAAAAAAGGAACGCATAGTGCGTATTCAGTGACGCAACAGAAACAAAACTAGAATAGTTTGGTGTGATAGCGTGATCATGTGCCGCAACATAACAAAGTGGACATTTATAGTATGTGTTAGGCTTCGGATGTTCTTTGCCACTGAGGACATCGTCCCAATTAAAGAGCTTGAAACCATCCGCAGTACAGAGCAGTACTTTGTCGCCAAACAGCGAGGATAGTTGTTGTGCATCGCTGCTTGTAGGTACATGATAGGATGCATAAAACGGCAGGAGGGTATGCAGTAGTAATGCTACCGCAGCCACAAAAATAACCGCCCTGTTCTTCATCCAGAATTTCATAGGAAGTAGCATAGAGATAATAGAAAAATATGCAATACGTAAATCGCTATAGCGTCTTCACACGCGATGCTACGTATTTTGATATGGGATAATTAGAGAAAACATGGTATACTATAGCTATATTATTTTAGGGTTTAGCTATGAATGAAGAAGATGAAGAATATCACTCTAACATAACAGATATTGCACTACGCACGTTGCAGAGAAAGAATCCCAACATAGATTATGTTACTGATGAAGTGGCGAAGCATGATCCGATTCATTTAATCGCTCATCCTAGCTTTAATGGTGATTTGACGCAACCACAACCTTCTATCAACACATCCGAGCATGGCGAAACCATTGTTAGAATAACAGAATTGGTTTTGTGTGGATATAAAGGGTTTTATGACGAACATGGTGATTTTGTGCGCGCCCGCCCAGAAGATGATTTTCTTCAAAGAAGCCCTGAGGAAGTAGAGAAATTAAGGGATTATTTAGGAGTTCAGGAGCTTATTATGTCTGAACATCCGCTGACATTCGCAGAAATCAAGCAAGAATTGATTCACGCTGAGATTCGTGAAAAAAGATTGGATAAGTTATGGAATGCTAGTTGTTCTCAAGAAAAAGACGAAGCACGCATTGAGCTAAAAAAACCGTATAAAGATTTTGAAGGAGAGATTGATCTTGGGCTAACAGATCAAGCGATTGAATATTATATGGTGCGTGCTAATTTAATTAAAGAACAATTAGAACAAGCGGGTGTTTTGGACAAAATGCGTGACAGCCGCATCAATGAAATTGACCCTAATTTATTTGTTGTTTCAAAAGAAGCAGTGATAGAAGCATTAGAAGCAAAACACCACATTAATAGTCAAAATGGTGAGCGATTTAGCATTAAGACTCCTATTCCGTGTACGACTATCGCTACATTAGAGATGCAACATGAACCCCCATTAATGAAGCAACAGGCTAAAGGATTTTCACTTTAGAGGCACATTTGAGGACTTAATCAAATAAACTCGAAACAGAGGATTCCTCGCTGATGCGATGCACCGCTTGCGCCAGAAGATAGGATACGCCAATCACGCGAATATTGCGGGAGGCTTTCACATCATCACGAGGTTTGATGCTATCAGTAATCACCAATTCTTTTAAGGCGGATGCTTGCACCAGCTCAACCGCACGCCCAGAGAGTACGCCATGCGTAATATAAGCGGAAACGCTTGCCGCGCCTTTTTCTTTTAGGGCATTGGCAGCGTTGCATAATGTTCCGCCTGAATCAATAATATCATCATATAAGATACAATCGCGCCCCGCCACTTCACCGATGACATTCATGACCTCTGAGACACTCGCACGTTCCCGACGTTTATCAATGATCGCTAAATCCACCTCTAAACGCTTGGCTAAGGAGCGCGCACGCGCCACACCTCCTGCATCAGGGGATACGATCATCAAATTAGAAAGATCATAATGGGTGCGTATATCATTCACCATCACAGGTGCAGCATAGAGATGATCGAGGGGAATATCAAAAAAACCTTGAATCTGTGCCGCGTGTAAATCAAGCGTTAGTACGCGATCCGCGCCCGCAGATGTCATGATATTGGCAATGAGTTTTGCAGAAATAGGCGTGCGAGGTCCCGGTTTACGGTCTTGTCGTGCATAGCCATAATAGGGCAAAACAGCAGTAACACGGCGCGCTGAAGCACGTTTGAGGGCATCAAGCGTGATCAATAATTCCATAATATGATCATTCGCAGGGTTGGAGGTTGATTGAATTAAAAATACATCCTCACCGCGAACATTTTCTTTTATTTCAACCCGAATTTCGGAATCAGGAAAACGATGAATTTGTGCATCCATCAATTTTATATTGAGATGATCCGCCATTGCTTGCGCAAGCGGCAGGTTACTATTGCCAGCAATAAGTTTCATGATATACCCTCCTTGATGAATATGTCGTGCGTTTGCTTGAACCGCACAAGGGACGCGTTCATCCACTATCTGCGTTGCGCTATATCTAGCAATCTTGCAGTGCAAAGTAAATCATTATTTGCAGGCGTGTACAGTATTTTCTATAGCACGTTTCAGTAAGCGCGACCTAGCCTCGTTACGCGCTATATTTTACCAAATAAAGGGTACAATGCGCCAACGTGTTGATTGCGTGTAGCTGAGATAGTCAGGATTTTGACAAAGAATTTTTTCTTCTCGTAGTAAGCGCAATGTTTCACAGACGGCAAAAATAGCAAAACATATCAGATTGCGCACAGAAAAATTTTGCACAATGAAGCAGATATTGCTAACAAAATATCCCGCATAAATCGGATGACGAACGATACGGTAGATGCCTATATTCACAATGCCTCGATCGGCAGGTAGCAAACCAAAACTTTTACGCAAAGTGAGCAGACCTGTGAGAGAAAATAAAAGCCCCAAAAACCCAATAATTTGCAAGGGCAGCATTTCATCTTGTGACGTAATGCCCACCAGAAATAATGTCGAATAGCTTCCAAGTACGGTAATGGCTATATCAAATGGATGTAGAGAGAGACGCTCCGCAGGGCGACGCAACAACACCGTGACGATCACAATGGAATTAAAAATTAACAAAAGAAATACGCTGAAACGGAATTCATGTGTTAGACCAGTAAAATTAGCATGAACAAATAATAAAAAAATCGCAGCGACGGTCAGATTGCCTATAATTTCTTGTCGTGAAAAAGTTCGCATTTTATGCTCCAAATGCATTATTATATAAACTCATTCAGCATGGTTCGTGCTGACGATTGAGTATAACTTTTATAAGTAAAGCAGTTCTTAAACTAAACTGCTAGAGATAAAAATGTTCCTATGCTCACTAACGAAAACCCACCGCCATTTCTGACGGTGGGTTTTTTTATTTAATGACAAAATCCATACAACGATGGATGCCAATCTTAAGTGCTAGCCATTGCTGCAACGATTTGGTTGTATGTATTCACCAACTGACCACGCAATGCTTGCAATGTTGCAATAATTGCAACTGATAGAAGAGCTGCGATCAAAGCATATTCAATAGCTGTCGCGCCTGATTCGTCTTTAATAAGATTTTTTAGGTGTTTCATAATTTTGTCCTTTTTGTAAAAAGTTTTAACATCACGCTGCTTCTTGCAGCTAAAATTAATATAGCACTATTTTTGCCACAATGCAAGTAAAAGTTCAAATAATATGAAATAAAAAACATCCGCCTCTTATTTTTATTAGTTAGTCTATTTATGTGGTGTTTAGGTATCAATGCTCATGCAGTGCAGAGCATAGGGATAATCTGCATCCCACCCATATAGGAGTGCAGCACCTCAGGGATAATAATGCTGCCATCTTCTTGTTGATAATGTTCCATAATGGCAACTAAGGTGCGACCAACGGCTAAGCCCGATCCGTTGAGTGTATGCACCATTTCCGTTATTTTGTTTTCTTTGCGCTTAAACCGTGCATTCATACGGCGCGCTTGAAAACCATGACAGTTGGATATGCTGGAAATTTCACGGTACGCATCCTGCCCAGAAAGCCACACTTCAATATCAAAGGTTTTTGCCGCACTGAAGCCCGTATCTCCCGCGCATAAGGTCATCACGCGATAATGCAGCCCTAATTGTTGCAAAATAGATTCTGCGGCGGTGAGCATACGCATATGTTCCGCTTGCGAATCTTCGGGACGGGTGATGCTGACAAGTTCAACCTTACTGAATTGATGCTGACGAATCATGCCACGCGTATCACGCCCTGCTGATCCTGCCTCAGAACGAAAGCATGGTGTATGTGCGGTGAATCGTAGTGGTAATTGTTCTTCGTTTAGGAGAGTATCATAAACAAGATTGGTTAGGGATACTTCCGCCGTTGGAATCAACCAATAGCCATCCGTTGTTTGAAAGCAATCTTGTGAAAATTTCGGTAATTGCCCTGTACCGTAAAGCGCATGATCCTTCACAAGCATGGGGGGAGAGATTTCTTGATAGTGAAAATGCTGTGTGTGGGTATCCAGCATAAATTGTGCTAGAGCGCGCTCTAGGCGTGCCAATGCTCCGCGTAGTACTACAAAGCGTGCGCCTGAAATCTTGGCTGCACCTTCAAAATCCATAAGCCCTAAGGCTTCACCAAGGTCAAAATGCTGTTTGGGTGTAAAGCTATAGGATGGCTTTGTTCCGTAGCGATGGGATTCAATATTGTGCTGTTCGTCTGCCCCTAGGGGAACATCTTCCGCAATTATATTGGGAAGGGTAGATAAGAGTTCATCAAGGGTATTGTGCTGTTCAAGCTGTTCCGTTAGTTCTTTAATGCGCTCATTAAGATCACGCGAATATTCCATCAGATCATCCGCATTCTCCCCCGATTTTTTCTTTGCACCTATATCTTTGGCAAGCTGATTGCGTTCACTCAATAGGCGTTCTTGTTGAGTGATGCGTGCGCGTCGTTGTTCATCCAGCGTTAGAATATGGTGGGAAATTTTTTCTAAGCCACGTTTTGCACATGCGTCGTCAAAGGCGTGAGGATCATTGCGAATCCATCGTATATCATGCATACAAGAACCATTTATGAAAAATCAATCATGCGAGTTGTATGCTATTTTTTCACGGAAAAAACAAAATATGCAAAAGAATGGCGCGATGAATCTATCATTTAGACCTAGCTGTGGCATCAAAGCCATAATTGTTTGGTTTGCGGATAACCAAAATAATAGCCTTGCATATATTGCACCCCAAGTGCCATCAATATTTTAGCTGTTTCACCATTTTCAACAAATTCTGCAACCGTATCTAAACCAAAGCCATTGGTAAAATCCAACATGGTTTTGATAAATAGATGATTATCATGGTTATCCACAAGATCGCGGATGAACACACCGTCAATCTTGATAATATCAACCGATAAGGATTTTAATTGCCGAAACGATGTATAGCCTGATCCAAAATCATCCAAGGCAACACGCGCTCCACCTGCTTGAACTTCCGCAACAAAATAGGCGGTACGTGACATATCAAGATGCACGGCTGTTTCCGTAATTTCAATAATCATCCGTTCAATGACATCGGGATATTGCCCTGCGAGATGTTTGAATCTTTTTAACCATGCATTGCTATTGGCAGTGAGGTTTGATACATTGAACGAAAGGCGTAATTCGGGATAGCGTATCAGTTCCTCTACGATTTTTTCCAAAACAATTTCATCAATAATATCAATGAGTCCCATGCGCTCCGCCACAGGAATGAGCGGCCCTGCACTTGTCAATTCCCCTGATTCTTTTTGGATGCGTAATAAGGCTTCATAATACGAGGTTGCCCCCGTATGTGAATGAATAACAGGCTGAAAAGCCAAGATTAATTGTCCATCTTTGATCGCATGAGTGATGTAATTCACCATATTCATTTCATAACGACTGGATGCTTTAGCTTCCTCCATCTTCACGGGATTTTCTTCGGTGTGCAACACATCTAAAGTATTGTGCGCTGCAATATAGGCGCGATTCATCAGCTCTTCTGCAAGCAAACTATCGGTAGGCAAAGCAACACTGACGACACTGGAAAGCACATGAATGTTGCCATATTCTGATTTATAGCCAAAAGATTTGATATGACGGGCGATGGCATCTGCAAGATGTTCAAAATTATGAATATCATAATGATGCAAAACAACACATACTTGATCTTTCTGCACCCGCGTGATCATTTGGCGTGAGTCATCGGCACCTAAAAAATGCTTAATGCTAAATAATAAGGCGCGTACTGCCTCCTCCGTTGCTTTATGCCCAAAACCACTAATCATCATGGGCATATTATTGATAGAAATAAGCAAAAGAGCCGCGCCCAAATGTTTGTTTCGTTCTTCTATAATTTTTTGTAGTGCATCAAGAAAAAGAGGAGGGTAGCCACTAGGCAACTCATCATGCATAGATGGGGGCATGGTGAGGCTTGAAGTTAACCTTCTGTCGTATGATTCTTCCATCATATATCTCCTGTTTCATCACGAAACTATGCTTCATCTTGATTTTTTTGAACCATATCAGCAATATTCTTTCTTTTGTTTTGTTTGACCATCACCATAGATGTGAAGCGTCCAACCTGTTGTGGTGGTGCATTTTCTTCGATTTTCTCAGCTTTTTTACTCGCTTTTTCATCCTTGCGTTGATAGGTGTTTTCTTGCCATCTGATAGTGAAACCGCCTTCTGATAGAGAATCCAATTCAAGGATAATGCGCATGAGAGGATTTTCTACCCCTTCACGCTTATGATAGATAATGGTGAATACTTTATTTTGGCTTGGAATGCTGACATCAGGATAATCTTGCGCTAGTTGCATCAAATCGCTATAGGCATCGTTAATGTCTTCATAACGCCAATTTTTTTGTACACGGCGCAGAACCCAATAGCCCCAATCAGGGTGCTTGCTTTTCTTACGAATGCGTTGTGGATGTTTTTCCAGTTCAATGGGAAGTTTGCTTGCAGAAAGCGTATATTTTTTATCTTTTGTTAGCTCGACACCGATCAGGGCATAATTACCGACATATCCGCCTTCTTGTTCCTCAGGCGAGATGTCATAGCCGCGTATCCACAGAACACAAGAAGTACCATCAAGATCATTGGTTAGGGAAGAGCGAATAAAACGATCGCCGATATAGGATAATTTATCTAATGCGGCTGATTTATTTGGAAAAACGTAGGTTTGATTTATAACCGCTTGAATAATTGGGCTTTTGATATTTGCCAAATTTTTCTTTTTAGTTTTTTCGGTACTCTGTTCCATGTAGTTCTCACTGGTTGCGATGCTAAAAAAAAAGGTATTCATAGCACGTTCACTTTTTATTTAGTCTTTTTAGGACAGATGAAAAATGATGGAGTGCTTGATGTTACAAAAGCACTCTATGATGCTGATAGATTTAATATATAAGATAAAATATAAAATAATGTAAAATGTTGTACGTTTTGTTGGAAATAATCTTTTTATCAAGTTGGAGTGGTGCGTGCGTTATGAATATGATGCAGGAATGAGAGATCGACTAGGTAGGATTGTGCCACCGTACATATCTCGAGCATTTCTTTATAGATACCATTGCAATGCAAGAGGATGTCGCATCCTGCATCAAGGCTGCGTTGGGCGCGTTCGCTCATTGATCCGCCCAAGGCGTTCATGCAGAGATCATCGGTCATAAGTGGATTGGTGAAGCCAATATCTTTTCTGATGATACGGATAACATGCGATGAAAGGGTGGCGGGTGCTTCTGCATCCAATGCGGTATAGGTGATATGGGCAGTCATGCCCAAAGGCAGATCGCGCAATGCCCGAAAAGGTGCAAAATCGATTTCTAGCTCGGCGCGTGATGCGTTGACAATCGGTAGGGATTCATGGCTATCTGCTAAGGCACGACCATGCCCCGGAATATGCTTCAATACGGGAAGGATGCCATGATCAAGCAAGCCTTGCGCGGCAGATCGTGCTAACGCGATGATTTGTTCGGGTGTGCTACCATAAGCGCGATCACCAATAATCGCATGACTAAAAGGAAAATGAACGTCTGCCATCGGGACGCAATTCACGTTAAACCCTAACGATGTAAGTAATTTTGCGCTGATGACGCTGTGATCATAGGTCGCTTGTTGCGCCACTATGATACCTTCACGCGCTGCAATATCAGCAAAAGTTTTTGGGGCAGGGGGGCATATCCAATGGGGTTCACGTAAACGCGCCACCCGCCCCCCTTCCTGATCCACAAGAATCAAAGGTTCATAATCGGCATGAAGCTCTTTTAATGAGGCAATAAGGGAGATGAGTTGCTGAGGATCAATACAGTTGCGTGCAAAAAGAATATATCCCAACGGGCGATGCGCACCAAATAAATCGCGCTCACACTCTGAGAGCTTTGCTCCTTCGATGCCTAATATTGCAGGACTCAGCATTCCCATGACATGATTCCTATTGTACGGCAACTAAGCAATTTAATGCACGCTGTTTGAGAGTGGCGCACACCGAAGAAGCCACATTGCGGTCAGAAAAACCACGCATACGCACACGATAAAATACTCCTTTTTCAGGTACTTCAACGGATTCTGTATAAAATTGGTATTGGTTCAAAACATCACCATGTTTGCTCACAAGATTATTCCAAAAGTTCTTCGCTTCTTCTGGTGAACGAACCGCAGCAAGCTGGATGTAGGGCGTGCCTGTTGGTGCAGGAGCTACTTGGGGAGCTTGCGTAGGCACAATATTGACGGTTTTTTGTGCTTCTAGCTGTGCCTGTTGAACGGCATCATTGAGTGTTGGTAAGGGAGCAATCACTTCACGTTTTTGAGGTGCGATAGCGGGTGTGGAATCCGCAATGATGGCAGGTGCAGATGGTGTCACAAAAGTTGGCTGAGATGGTGCTGGTTGAGGTGTCGGCACTACAAGCGGCTGCACTTGAGAAGTCACTGTTTGTTCTGTCACCTTGGTTGCAGGCGGCATAGCCGTGATTGCAGGCGCGGGCATTGGTGTTATAGGTGTAGTCTCAACGACAGCAGGAGCAGGTGCAATAGGCGCACGTTCAGGTGCAATCGGGGCAGGTACGATACGCTCAACTTCTGTAGCTTCTTGCTGCACATCAGGGGTTTCACGCATCATCTGATAGGATTCCATATCTTGATGTTCAATATCCATGCCACCTTTATCAAAAGGTTGCTCTTTATATTGCTCTTGTTCAGGGTGAATTATTTGCACCATTTCTTGTGCATGTTCATCCATGACCGTGGCGTTATAGGCATAAAGTGCAAGTGCTAAAAAACCAAAAATCACAAGTACAATGACCATCATCGACATCCAGCGCAATCCACCATTGCCCTCATAATCTCGTTCTACAAAATCCTCATCATAATCATTCTTGACGGGGTTATCGTGCATTGGCATTCTGTTGATGTTCATAAAAGTACCTAGTGAGTGTGATAGTTATAGTTAACGCATTTCCTCTGCAGGAGTCACGCCTAAAATCTGCAAACCTGCTGCAAGTACGATCCCTACCGCACGCGCTAATGCAAGGCGAGCTTTGGTGAGTTCAGGTTGATGTTCGACAATAAAGCGCAAATTAGGGTCTTCACCGCCTTTATTCCAAAAAGCATGAAGTTCGGTTGCCACATCATAGAGATAATAGGCAATACGATGAGGTTCATAGGCTAACGCGGCAGCTTCCACCTGCTTAGGGAAATGCGTCAGAATCTTGATCAGTTGTATGTCGGCAGGGCTTGAAAGCAATGATACATCAATATGATCAGCAATTTGCGAGAGTTTCACCTCATCATAATGATGTTGTGCCGCGTGGCGCATTAAGGATTTGCACCGTGCGTGCGCATACTGCACATAAAAAACAGGATTATCTTTCGATTGTTCCTTGACTTTCTGCAGATCAAAATCAAGTTGCTGCTCAGGTTTGCGCATCAACATGATGAAACGGAGTATGTCTTTGCCTATCTCATCTGTGACATCACGTACCGTTATAAAAGACCCCGAACGCTTCGACATTTTGACTTGTTCGCCACCATCCATGAACTTCACCATCTGCGCAATTTGCACATCGAGTTGGGCGCGATCATCGCTGAGAGCAGACACTAACGCCTTCATGCGGGCAATATAACCACTATGATCCGCACCGAGTACCATCACTAAACGCGCAAAGCCACGATCCAGCTTGTGTAGAGCGTAACCCATATCACCAGCGAAATAGGTATAGTCACCATTGGATTTTTGAATAGGGCGATCACTATCATCATGAAAGCGCGTCGAGCGGAATAATAATTGCTCCGTTGGCTCCCATTCTTCCACGGTTTTTCCACGCGGAGGGTTGAGTACGCCACGATAGAGCAAATCTTTTGATTGTAGATGCTCGAGTGCCTTATCCAGCCAACCTTCATCACGTATTTGTTGTTCCGATGTGAAGACATCATGCACCACACCAAGTTGCGCGAGATCATCCTTGATGAGGGTCATCATTGATTCAACCGCGAAGGATTTCACCTCTTCTAGCCATTCATCTTCTTCCCCAAGCAATGTGCCACCATAGGTTGCTTTGAGTTCTTCAGCAACAGGAATGAGATATTCTCCCGGATACATGCCTTGTTCCATCGGAACTTTTTCACCGTATAATTGACGATAGCGTGCATAAACGGAACGCGCTAACATGTCTATTTGCGCGCCAGCATCATTGATGTAATATTCTTTGGTGACATCAAAAGATGCCTTTGTTAAAAGATTGGCGAGCGTATCCCCAATAACTGCACCACGCGCATGACCAATATGCATAGGACCCGTTGGGTTGACAGACACATATTCGACATTCACTTTTTTTCCTAAACCGATAGTGCTTGTGCCATATTGTTCACCATCGCGCAAAATGACTTTGACTTCTTGCAGCCAGAAGGCGGGCTTGAAGCGCATATTAATAAAGCCTGCACCTGCCACTTCTGCTGTTTCAATATAGTGAAATTGTTGAATTTGTTTGACTAATGTCTCCGCAATTTCACGCGGGTTTTTCTTGCCCTTGAGGGGACGCGCTAACACCATCGCAACATTGGTGGCGAGTTCCCCATGCGAAGTATCGCGTGGAAACTCTACAGTAATGGATTGCACTACTGATTCCGTCAGATCATTTTTGTCAATGATCAACGGCACAGCATAATCGATAATATAGCGTTGTAGTTGCGTAAACAGATTCATAGAATTGTCTTAATCGTTTTTGAGGCATTTGTCACTTATTATTCGACAATTTACCTATGAGTTGCCGTGCCTATGTTGCATATAAGCATCACTAAATATCTAAATTCTCCACATTTAAGGCATTATCCTGAATGAACTGCCGTCTTGGCTCAACTACATCCCCCATCAAAATAGAAAATGCTGCATCAGCATCATCCGAATGTTCGATTTTTACTTGTAATAAGGTGCGGTGTTGTGGATCAAGGGTCGTATCCCATAATTGTTCCGCGTTCATCTCTCCAAGTCCCTTAAAGCGTTGAATCGACAAACCTTTGCGCGCCATATCCATCAAATGATCATAAAGCGCAACGGCACTTTGCACTTCGACATTCTGCTGTTTGCGCGTGAGTATAGCGGGTGATGCAAAAATATCTTGTACGTATGAAGTCAGCTCTCCGAGTGCCTTGCCCTCACGTGATCGCAATAAATGATGATCAAACAATACATCTTCACGCACACCACGCACAACACGTGTCGCATGGTAGCCATCATCGCGTAGCTGCACATCCCATGCACTTCCTTCATTGCCACAAAAACGGGTAAGATAATGAGCGAGAGCGGTTGTTTTGCTTTCATCCGTTGCGAGGAATAAGCCCGCATGGAGGGCTGCTTCAATATATGCGCTGCTAAACCGCCGTGCGAGTGCTTGCACTTGTGTTTTTATCAAACGCACTTGCGCAAGAACGGTGGACAAAGCATCACCTGTGCATTGACGACCATCACTCAATGCCAAGATGGTTTCATCCAAACCTGATTGTTCAAGATAATAGGTCAATTCACGATCATCACGTAAATAGGCTTCCGATGATCCGCGTTTTACTTTATAAAGTGGTGGTTGCGCAATATAGAGATAGCCTCCCTCAATCAGTTGCGGCATATGACGAAAGAAGAAGGTGAGGAGCAATGTGCGTATGTGCGCACCATCAACATCCGCATCCGTCATGATGATGATTTTGTGATAGCGCAATTTATTAATATCAAAGTCACTGTTGCCAATGCCTGCACCGAGTGCGGTAATCAATGTGCCAATTTCTTGTGATGAAAGCATTTTATCAAATCGGGCGCGCTCGACGTTCAAAATCTTACCACGCAACGGCAAAATCGCTTGGAATTTTCTATCGCGCCCTTGCTTGGCAGAACCACCCGCTGAATCACCCTCAACAAGGAATAATTCGGATAGAGCAGGGGAACGCTCTTGGCAATCTGCTAATTTCCCTGGTAAGTTCGATATGTCTAATGCCCCTTTACGGCGTGTAAGTTCACGTGCTTTGCGTGCTGCTTCACGCGCAAATGCAGCTTCTGCTATTTTCCCGACAATAGTGCGTGCCTCCGCTGGATGTTCTTCAAACCATTCAGCGAGTTTTTCACCCACCAGACTTTCTACTGCGGGGCGTACTTCGGAGGATACCAGCTTATCTTTCGTTTGTGAGGAAAATTTCGGATCGGGTACTTTCACTGAAAGCACGCACGTTAGCCCTTCACGCGCATCATCGCCTGAGAGTGCAACCTTCATTTTTTTCATCAAGCCTGATTCGGTGGCATAATTATTGATGGTGCGCGTTAAGGCACTACGGAATCCCTGTAAATGCGCTCCACCATCACGTTGACGTATATTATTGGTGAAGCACAGCACATTCTCATGATAGCTATCATTCCATTGCAACGCCACTTCCACGCCAATATCATCACGTTCCCCCGTGATCATGATGGCTTCATGCGCTGCTAGCTTATTGCGATCCAGATATTCCACATAGGCTTTCGTGCCGCCTTCGTAATAGAGTTCGATTTCATTGGGTTCTGCTGCGCGATGATCCTTCAAATGTATCCGTACACCTGAGTTCAAAAACGCTAATTCACGCAAACGATGCTCTAACGTACCAAAATCAAATTCAATAAATTTGAATGTTTCAAGTGAAGGCAAGAATGTCACTTGCGTACCTTTTTTGCCGTTGGCATCCCCCACTACTTCCACATGACGCACGGTATCGCCATGCTCAAAACGCGCATAATGCTCTTTGCCGTCCCGCCAGATGCGCAAATCCAACCATACGGATAGGGCATTCACGACCGATACACCCACGCCGTGCAATCCACCCGACACTTTATAGGAATTGGAATCAAATTTTCCACCAGCATGAAGCTGCGTCATGATGACTTCGGCTGCTGATACGCCTTCTGATTCATGAATCCCAACAGGAATACCACGTCCATTATCCGATACGCTGCATGAACCATCGGCATTTAAGATGACCTGCACAATATCACAATGCCCTGCTAAGGCTTCATCGATGGCGTTATCCACCACCTCATAGACCATATGATGCAGCCCTGAACCATCGTCCGTATCCCCAATATACATACCAGGGCGTTTGCGCACCGCTTCTAGCCCTTTGAGTACCTTGATCGAATCTGCTCCATATTCTCGTTCTGCAATAGTCTGTGAATCAGTCATAAGGATGGCAGCATCAGCATTCATAGAGGTTATTCCTCACCTAGTCGATTGTGTATTGTTTAACACACTATTCATAGTGCCTTTGCACTTAAAATGCTAGCAGAAAGTGAAGCCCTTGATGAAAGAGTATTCTTAGGCAAGTACTAAGGTCAAACCTTCACGCGCCATTAGTGCCTTCCCTGCATGATGTTGTTCAATATAGTCAGCGCGCTGATCAAGAATATCATCGGTTGAGCTTGGGTCATGATGGAATAATACCATCTTATCTACCATAGCAGCATCACCCATACGCAAGGCATGTTGCCATGTTGAATGCCCCCAACCAATATAGGAGGTGAAATTACTATCATCATAGGTACTGTCATAAATCACGACATCGCTATAGCGGATAAAATGCATCAATGACTCATCTAATTCATCCGTCACATGCTCAACATCCGTGACATAACATAAAGATTTTCCGTTCCATACAATACGGTAGGCCGTCGCACGATCAGGGTGCTGTAAAGCATAGGTATAGATTTGTATGCCACGATCCAAAAAATGCTTGTGGAATAATTCACTGCCCGCATAAAAATCATGATAATTAAGTTGTGCAGCAACTGCCTTGATGGGGATAGGAAAAAGGGGAGGGCTGATCATTTGCGATAATACTTCATCCACCATACATTCGGGGAGCAAATGCCCTGCCCATATATCCATAGAAAAATCGGGCGAAAAAATCTTAGACATACAACATAAACCAACAATATGATCAATATGGGTATGCGAAAGCAATAAATGTGCATGGTTTGGTAAGTGATGGGCAAGATTCACGATGCCGGAACCCGCATCAAGGATGAACGTGATACCGTTGCATTGCACCTCAACGCAAGATGTATTGCCACCATAGCGCATGACAGAAGGGTGCGCGGTAGGCATTGTGCCACGCACTCCCCAAAAAGTTGCTGAGAATGTTCCTTGATCCATATGGCAGTGATTCTCGATGAATAGGCTTAAGATTCAACTAAGTTTTTCCAATAAGTCATGAAGTTATTGAAAAAATCATGATACTACGTTATAACAGCACCTACATGAACCATTCGCACCTCTCTGATGACGCACTTGCTACTATCTTCCAACCACATGGGGATGATATGCTTTCGCATGGGGGGCAAGAGGTGGCTGTGGTGCGCCATGCACCCAGTAATCTCGATGTCGAGCAAGCCCTGCTTGGAGCTATTTTGGTGAATAATGCGGCATTGCATCATGTAGATGATCGTCTGCGCCCCGAACATTTTTATGAAGGGCTGCATCAACGGATTTTTGCAGCAATACAACTTTTTCATGATCGTGGCAATATCGCTAATCATGTGACATTGAAGCATTTTTTTAATACCCAACAAGCCAATGAAACCATACAAAATAATTATCTCACCAATCTAGCTGTTGCAGCAACGGCGGTGATTGATGTGCGTGAATATTCCCAGATTATTTATGATCTGTATTTGCGCCGTGCCGTGATTGCTTTGGGGGAGGATATTGTCACCCAAGGCTATATACAAGATTTTGACCGAACTGCAATGCAACATATTGAAGATGCAGAACAAAAATTATTCCAACTTGCAGAAAGCGGAGATACGGGGAAGAATTTCCAGCCCTTTCGGGTTTTTGGAACGGCAGCCGTGACGATGGCGGAACATGCCTTTAAGCGTAAAGGGCAAATTGTTGGGGTGAGTACGGGGCTGCGCGATGTTGATCGTTTGCTTGGGGGGTTACAAAAATCCGATCTCGTGATTCTTGCGGGGCGACCTTCGATGGGAAAAACTGCGCTTGCTACCACGATCGCTTATAAAGCTGCATTGCAGTTTGCGCATGAAGCCGAAGCGGCACGTAAAACACAGCCACAAACTCCGATGAAATCAGTGGGTTTTTTCTCGCTTGAAATGTCTGCCGAGCAATTAGCAACGCGTATTTTGTCTGCACAAGCCAACATTAACTCCTCAGGTATTTTACGTGGCGAGTTAACCGATGAGGAATTTGCTCGTTTAATCACTACCAATCAAGAATTGGCAACCATGCCGTTTTTTGTGGATGATACGCCTGCGCTTTCAATTACTGCGGTGCGGGCGCGGGCGCGTCGGTTGAAGCGTATTCATAATCTTGGATTGATTGTGGTGGATTATTTGCAACTTTTGACGGTAGCATCCCGCCGTTCACAAGCGAACCGCGTGCAGGAAGTATCAGAAATTACGCAAGGACTCAAAGCACTTGCTAAAGAATTAAATGTCCCTGTTGTGGCATTATCCCAGCTTTCTCGTGCGGTGGAATCACGCGAAGATAAACGCCCGCAACTCTCTGATTTACGTGAATCAGGGAGTATCGAGCAGGATGCGGACGTAGTGATGTTCGTCTATCGTGAGGAATATTATCTCTCACGCGGTAAGCCCGATGAAACATCTCCGAAATTCAATGAATGGCAAGAGGCAATGGAACGCGTTTATGGGCGTGCTGATGTGATTGTAGCCAAGCAACGTCATGGTGCGATTGGTACAGTAACGCTACAATTCTTCGGGGATCAAACACGCTTTGATGATCTAGCCGATGATCGCTATAGTGCTTCCATTGTATAATGGTAAAAGCACTATAAATCATAGAGTTATAGTCGTTCTTTGACATAAAAATGAGGCATTTTTTAGTCAAACGACTATATCATGCTATGATGGATCATTGATGTTCTTATAAGCCCCCATAACTATCCGACATCATCTCTCTTAGGCGTGATGCAGTGCGAGCGAACTCAAAACTATAGCTGCCATAATCATAAAGATGTTCGGGTTCTGCTTCCGCAGTACAAAAAAGTGTGGTTCGTGCTTCATATAACACATCAATCAGTGTGATAAAACGAATCGACGCATTACGCTGCTCAGGTGTGAGTATGGGGATGTCCGTTAAGAACAGCACCCGCAACACGCGCACTAATTGCAGATAATCTAGGGAAGACATCGGTGCTTCACATAGTTGCGCAAAACTACACCAACCAATCTCATGATAGGTGCGTTCAAGCGTATGGCTACGTCCACCTGCGGTGAGGGTAAGTGGATGCGGTATATTATGCCCCGTCATTTCACAGAAGCGTTGCTCCAGATCATAGCGCGCTTTCTCATCATTAGGCGAAAAAAAACGTGGATAATAGGCACTGATACGCCCTTGGCGATAATCCCGTGGTGAATCTACCGTGATAATATGCATACGCTCTCGGATTAATTCAATAAAAGGAAGAAATTTTTGCCGTTGCAGCCCATGCTTATACAAATCTTCGGGCGGACGGTTTGAGGTGAACACCACCACACATTCATGTTCCATGAGATAAGAAAATAACCGTGCCAGAATCATGGCATCTGCAATATCATGCACTTGCAGTTCATCAAAGCACAATAAACGCGCTGATTCTGCTACCTCACGCGCTGCAGCAAGCAGCGGATCATCGGTTGAACGCTGACGATGATAGTGAATACGTTGCTGTATTTCAAGCATAAAAGCATGAAAATGCACACGACGACGTGACATGCCTTCCGTGCATTGATAGAACATATCCATCAGCATGGATTTTCCACGACCCACCCCTCCCCAAAGATAAATACCTTTGATGGGTTCATCGGAATCCTTGCCAAAAAACCGCTGCCAGATCGAGTTTTGAGGCTTATTCTGCATGATTAATGCCTCATGCAGTGTATGAAATGCTTGCACAACCGCTTCCTGTGCAGGATCGGGAGAGATTTCTGCATAGTCAATGCGTTGCTGATAGCGTGCAAGGGGCGTTTGGGACATGATTGGATGCCAACGCTACCTATCTGCCCCTAATATTTCCTCTCAACCATCAATTTTTTGATTTCTGCAATCGCTTTCGCAGGATTGAGTCCTTTCGGGCAGGTTTTTGCACAATTCATGATGGTGTGGCAACGATATAAACGGAACGGATCTTCCAAATTATCCAAACGTTCACCCGTAAATTCATCGCGTGAATCAATAATCCAACGATATGCTTGCAACAAAATTGCAGGACCAAGATAACGATCTGAATTCCACCAATAGCTTGGGCATGAGGTGGAGCAACATGCGCACAAAATGCACTCATACAGACCATCCAGTTGCTCACGATCTTCAGGGGATTGCAAGCGTTCACGGGTAGGGGCTGGGGTTTGCGTTTTCAGCCACGGTTCAATCGATTCATATTGTGCATAAAAATGACGCAAATCAGGGACTAAATCTTTGATGACTTGCATGTGCGGTAACGGATAAATCGCCACATCACCTGCCACATCCTCAATGGCTTTGGTACATGCAAGGGTATTCGTGCCATCAATATTCATCGCGCAGCTACCACAAATTCCCTCACGGCATGAACGTCGGAAGGTGAGGGTGGAATCGACATGATCTTTAATGTAAATCAACGCATCCAATACCATAGGGCCACAGCTTGCAAGGTCAATCTCATAGCGATCAATGCGTGGGTTTTTCGGCACACCTGTGGCATCGACATCATCAGGATTCCAACGGTAAATGTTAAAAGCACGCACACGCGCCGCTCCTTCAGGTGCAGCGAATGTTTCGCCTTTGGTGGGTTTTGAATGTTTAGGTAAGGTAAATTCAGCCATAAAATACTCCTAGTAACTTTGTGTCTGGGGTGTGGTATGTGATGATTGTGATGGTGATGAGGGAGTAAGTGCTATTTTCTTCCGAAGCCCGTTTAGCATCCAATAAGCAGTTGCAGATTCAGCGCATACCATGATCAAAAAGGTCACAGCAAGTTTAGCATCCTCAAAAACAAAATAAAAATACGCACTCCATCCAATCATGGTCAAAATAAGCAAACCAAACATCACTGACATAACACGCAAGTTTTTCGTAAGCTCCTCTTTTGTTTTTGGGGCATCGGTAGTGGTCATAGCATTTATCCTTTCTTCATCATAGGAATAAGGGGTTGTCCGTTTGCTTGCTTCGATTGTATCTCAGCAATCGTCTTTTTCAAGTTAACATAACGCTCAGGATTGGTGGGATGGGTGGTGGATGTGTAGATTCCATCAGGATTTGCCACAGACATGCGCCGCCAAAATTCTGGTGCGGCTGCCACATCATATCCCGCACGCGCTAAAATATACAAACCAACATAATCCGCTTCGCGCTCAAACTTGCTGGAGTAACGCAGCAAAGCCCGTTGCGCTCCTAATTGGCTTAAAGCACCTCCTGTGTTAATGCCTTGCGATGCTGCCAATGCATCACCCAAAGTACCCAAAATGCCACCTATAGCAGTATTTTGTTGCTGCCCTTGTGGATGCATCATGATGTTATGTGCCATTTCGTGCGCAAGGATTAATCCAAGCTCGCTATCATTATGAGTAAAGGCAACCATTTCAGGAAAAATCACTACTTTTTCCCCGTTCGCATAGGCGTTTAACCCGCCTTTATTGGCCACTTCAATATTGAACGCGCATTTATGTTGCTGCCCAAACATTTCAATGCATTGTTGATGGGCTGCTTGTTGAGTGCGCGCCCCAACATCATTCACGCGTTGCATGATCGACTGACGATTGAGTGTTATAGGAGATGCGGATTGTTCTCGTGCAGATCGCGCAACGCGTTCATGTTCCATGCGTTCTTGTTCTAATTCAGCCTGCGTTGCCTTCGGTGAATAGGTCATAGAATTATGGCACGCCGTGAGCGTGAGGGCGCATGATGCAGCAACAACAAAATTTATGATAAATCGATTCATTAATAGACTCGTGCTTTTGGTGGAATATATTCAGCTTCATCCGTGAGGGTATAAAGATGCACAGGACGATAATCGATGGTCACACCGTTAGTTGTATCAAACCATGCGAGTGTATGCTTCATCCAATTCTCATCATCGCGTTCAGGATAATCTTCCTGCGCGTGCGCCCCGCGACTTTCCTTACGGTTTTCTGCTGAGTGCATGGTGACGGAGGCTTGTCCAAGCAAATTATCAAGTTCCAGTGTTTCCACTAAATCACTATTCCATACAAGGCTGCGATCTTTTAATCCTATATGGGAAAAAGATGCGACGATCTCATCAATCTTGACACAACCTTCACGCAATATTTTATCAGTACGGAATACGGCAGCATGATTTTGCATGGTGCGTTGCATAGCACGACGTATCTCAGAAGTTGTGTTTGAACCAGACGCATAACGCAATTCATCAAAGCGGGCTAAGGCACGTTCCGTTGCAGCAACACATGGCGTGCGTGGAGGCATATTCGGTTTGAGAATATCACGCGCACGATGTGCCGCTGCTCGCCCAAAAACCACCAAATCCAATAGGGAGTTTGATCCCAAACGATTCGCCCCATGCACGGATACGCACCCTGCTTCACCAATCGCCATGAGTCCGGGGATCACGGCATCAGGATTGCCATTATAAAGAGTCACTACTTCCGTATGATAATTGGTTGGAATGCCACCCATATTATAATGTACCGTTGGCAATACGGGGATCGGCTCTCTCGTGACATCAACGCCTGCAAAGACTTTGGCTGTTTCTGCAATACCCGGCAGACGCTTATGAATCACATCGCCACCTAAATGATCAAGGTGCAGATAAATATGATCCTTATTCGGACCGACACCACGCCCTTCATTGATTTCCATCGTCATCGAACGACTCACCACATCGCGTGATGCCAAATCCTTGGCAGAAGGAGCATAACGCTCCATGAAGCGTTCACCTTCAGAGTTAGTGAGGTATCCACCTTCACCACGTACACCCTCGGTAATTAAGCAACCTGCGCCATAGACTCCCGTCGGGTGAAACTGCACAAATTCCATATCTTGCAGTGGAATCCCTGCACGTAGTGCCATGCCCCCGCCATCACCTGTGCAGGTATGGGCGGATGTGCATGAGAAATAAGCGCGACCATATCCACCCGTGGCAAGCACCACCATATGTGCATTAAAGCGATGGATCGTGCCATCATCAAGATTCCATGCTAGAATTCCACAACATTCGCCATGCTCATTCATCAGCAAATCAAGAGCGAAATATTCAATGAAAAATTCAGCTTTGTGGCGTAGTGCTTGGGTATAGAGTGTATGCAAAATCGCATGACCAGTACGATCCGCTGCGGCGCATGTGCGCTGTGCTGCAGGACCTTTGCCATAATTGGTTGTCATACCCCCAAAAGGACGTTGATAGATTTTTCCATCCTCAGTACGCGAAAAAGGCACGCCATAATGCTCTAGCTCAATCACGGCATCAATAGCGTTTTTACACATATATTCAATCGCATCTTGATCACCAAGCCAATCTGATCCCTTGATGGTATCATACATATGCCAACGCCAATTATCTTCTCCCATATTGGCTAGAGCTGCACTAATGCCACCCTGTGCTGCGACTGTATGGCTGCGTGTAGGGAACACTTTTGTAATACATGCGGTTTTCAACCCCACTTCTGCCATACCAAAGGTAGCGCGCAAACCCGCTCCGCCAGCACCTACAACCACCACATCGTGATGATGATCAATAATAGGATAGGATGATGTCATAAAATAATACTTCCCAAAGAAACAAATGAATTTAGATGTAATAATGTAATTTCGCTACAGATGCGATACTTGCAATGGTAGCGAAGATAAATATACCTTTTATGAGTACCAATGCAGCGATTTTGATGCACGGCTTATGCACATAATCCTCGATCACGACTTGCAAGCCTAGGCGCGCATGATGAAACAAAGCAAGGAATAAAAAGACAGAGAAGATCGCATTAAAGGGGTAGCTCATCCAATTAGCTAAATCGATAGGATCAGGCAAACGCACCATGCTGATCATCGAAATAATGAACCACATGGCTAAAGGGAGGATTGCTAATGCTGTAAGGCGTTGCCATACCCAATGATGCGTTCCCTCATGGGCAGAACCAAGCCCACGGGCGCGGGAAAGATGGCTACGTAAACGATTATGTTGGCTCATAGGATACTCCGTTCAAAATAATCATCCATGTGATGATGGTGCAGGTTGCGGTGATGCATAGCACGGCAATCCCTGATTTAGTCATGGAACGGATCGAGAAACCCTTGCCCATATCCCAAAAAAGGTGACGAACACCGTTACTTGCGTGATAATAGAATGCGGCACTCCATGCGATAAGAAACATTGTGCCGATGGTGCTTGTAAATGCTACATTGACCGTTTCATGGGCAATAGGATTATAAGCAGCGCAAAAAATCCATACGGCAAATACCAACGAGCCAAGGGATAGAAAAACGCCACTAGCGCGATGCATAATGGAGAGTACAGAAGAAATCTGCGGTTTATATATCCCCAGATGCGGAGAAAGAGGGCGTTGCACCCCTGAAGGTTTTTGTGAACTCATGCGTAACACCTAATGTAATATATGTACATATCACTATGTAAATACGTAATGATAAAATTAAAGTACTCCAGATATAATTATTTCTAAAAGAAAAAGGGGAAGACTTCAAGCCTTCCCCCTCCTATTAAGGATACATAGAGTGATTTTATACGCCTTCTGTGGCTTTTGTGGATACATCCACTGTTGGAGCTAATTCTGGCTCTTTCAGTACATAACCACGTCCCCATACGGTTTCGATATAATTATCGCCACCCGAAGCATCAGAGAGCTTTTTACGCAATTTGCATACAAATACGTCAATGATTTTCAGCTCAGGTTCATCAATGCCACCATAAAGGTGATTGAGGAACATTTCTTTGGTGAGGGTTGAACCTTTGCGTAGCGAGAGCAACTCAAGAATAGCATATTCTTTGCTGGTGAGATGCACTGCCTTGCTATCCACTTCAACGGATCGTGTATCCAAATTAACCACCAATTTTCCTGTGCGGATGATGGATTCAGAATGCCCCTTAGAACGACGAACAATCGCTTGAATACGTGCGATAAGCTCCCCTTTGTTGAATGGCTTAGTCAGATAATCATCTGCACCATAGCCTAGACCTTTAATCTTCTGATCTGGACCAGAAAGACCAGAGAGAATGAGAATCGGAGTGGTGATTTTAGCTGCACGAAAACGACGCAATACTTCGTATCCATCAATATCTGGCAGCATTAAATCTAAAATAATGATATCATAATCATAAATACGACCAATTTCTAGGCCTTCTTCTCCTAGTTCGGTTGTGTCGCAAATGATCCCCTCAGATGCAAGCGAAAGCTCAATAGCTTTGGCTGTGGATGCATCATCTTCAACTAATAATACGCGCATAACGGACTTATCCTCTTCATAGATGGTGTGTATAATAGAGAAATATACCTTAGAGTCCGCTTTAGTAACTTTTTATCGAGATAAAAACAAGATAGTAAAAAAACTCTCAGGTGCATTCCAACAATGATTGCATGATATAGAACATATTGAAACATATTTCCAGTGTTTATAATAGCCTTTATGTTAATTCTTTGCAACGACTTTTATTAATTTTTTCATTTAGTGTGGAATTAACCACATTTATAGTGCATTGAAGCGCGTTTGGTGCAATATTTGCTATACTCATCGCACATGAAGATGCGTCGTATCTACATGTGGAAAAGATGAGTATTTTTAATAAGATATACCCTTGATTTCACTTGGCAGACTCAAGTCCTTGAAATGAAATGGGTATATCAGACGATATTGCCTAGGAGAACCCCGTTATGACACTACAATCCTATCTTGATATGTTGCATGATGTATCCACCACACGCTTTACGGGGAGTGTGGATGCGGTACGTGGCTTGGTTATCACCTGCAAGGGACTTAGTTCTGTGCTGAAAATCGGTGATAGGTGTATGATTGAACGGCGCAAACATTCTCCAGAGGATAGCGGTATGCTTCATGCGGAGGTCGTTGGCTTTCACAATGAAACAGCCTTATTGATGCCGTTTGATCCTATTGATGGCATTGGTCCGGGGTCTAAGGTGGTAGTGCAGCAGGCAGCACCGATGGTGCATCCGACTCATGCATGGCTTGGGCGTGTTGTCAATGCGTTTGGTGAGCCGTTGGATGGTAAAGGGCCACTTCCCAAAGGAGCGATGCCTTGCCCTATTCGCGGATGTCCCCCACCTGCACATCTGCGTGATAGGGTAGGGGGCAAGATGGATATGGGAGTGCGGGCGATCAATACGTTCCTCACCACCTGCAAAGGGCAGCGATTGGGGATTTTTGCAGGATCAGGCGTAGGGAAATCTATCCTTATGTCGATGTTAGCGCGTTATTCTCAGGCAAGTGTCAATGTAATCGGACTCATTGGTGAGCGTGGACGTGAGGTGCAGGAATTTATTGAAGATGATTTGGGCGAAGAAGGTTTAGCGCGTTCCGTTGTGGTGGTGGCAACCTCCAGTGAATCGGCCTTGATGCGCCGTGAAGCTGCTTATATGACGATGGCGTTAGCGGAATATTTCTCTAATGCTAGTGAGCATGTTTTATGTTTGATGGATAGCGTGACGCGTTTTGCGATGGCGCAACGTGAAATTGGGCTTTCTGTTGGTGAACCACCCACAACGAAAGGCTATACACCAACGGTATTTTCTGAATTGCCTCGTCTTTTGGAACGCGCAGGGCCGGGGCGTAAAGGTACGGGGTCAATCACGGGCTATTTCACTGTATTAGTAGAAGGGGATGATACGAATGAACCTATTTCAGATACGGTGCGTGGTATTTTGGATGGGCATATTATCATGGATCGTAAAATTGCTGAACGTGGGCGTTATCCTGCAATCAATATATTGCGTAGTGTGTCGCGTACCATGCCCGATTGCAATATTGCATCAGAAAACGCCTTAGTCACGATGGCACGAGGTTTGCTATCCACCTATGAAGATATGGCAGAGATGATACGCCTAGGGGCATACCGCAAGGGTACGGATGCGGATGTAGATCGGGCGATTCATTATTTCCAACCGCTTGAAAAATTCCTTGCGCAAGATCGACGTGATCATACGAATATCGAGCAGAGCTATGCAAAACTTGCCGATCTGTTGGGCATTAAGCCATGGCCATTGCCGCATTAGAATGCATAGGATGCCAAGGCTTCTTCCAAACGTGCCATGCCTGTATCAAGTTCTGTTTTGGTGATGTTTAATGGTGGAAGCAAGCGCAAGACATTTGGACCAGCGACAAGAACAAGTACACCATAGGTGCGTGCATGTTCTGAGATGGCAGCGGCTTTATTATGCAAGGCAGGGATAAGCTCCGCACCGATCATCAATCCACGACCACGTACTTCACGGAACATGCCAAGGCGTTCATTCATCTTCGCAAAGCGTTGAAATATTTCTTGCGAACGTTGCTGCACATTCATCATCAGCATAGGGGATGCAAGTTTATCCAGTGCCACGGATGCTACCGCGCACATCATTGGGTTGCCACCATAGGTTGATCCGTGCGTGCCTACTTGCAAGATATGCTCCAACTTTTCACCAACTAAGGTTGCTCCAATCGGCACACCACACCCTAGGGCTTTGGCAAGCGTCATCATATCGGGGCGCAAATCTTCGGCATAGGTATGAGCAAATAAGATGCCTGTGCGCCCCATGCCACATTGAATTTCATCGACTACCAGCAAGATATTATGTTTATCGCACAAAGCACGCACCCCACGTAAAAAATCGCGCTTAGCAGGGATAATGCCGCCTTCTCCTTGGATGGGTTCAAGTATGATCGCAGCGGTTTTAGGGGTGATGAGTTTCTCAAGTGCTTCGAGATCATTAAACGGATCGCAATAGATAAATCCAGCAGGAAGCGGTTCAAACCCTTCATGATATTTTGGTTGTGCCGTTGCTGTCACAGAGGCAACGGTGCGCCCATGGAATGATCCTGTGAAGCTGATGATTTCGCGTTCTTGCGGTGATCGCCCTTGGCTTGCTGCCCATTTTCTAATGATTTTTATTGCAGCTTCATTGGCTTCTGCCCCTGAATTACAAAAATATACCCGCTTAGCAAAGGGAGTAAGGTTCACCAATTTTTCTGCTAATTCAATCGGAGGTTCTGTATAAAATATGTTGCTTGTATGCCATAATTTGCGTGCCTGTTGTTCAAGTGCAGCGACTAAATCAGGCTCTTGATGCCCCAGTGAGCATACAGCAATCCCCGAACCTAAATCAATATAATCATTGCCATCTTTGTCCCATACAACTGATCCTTTGCCATGATCCAAAATCATGGAACGGGGGGCGTAATTTTGCGTCCAGAATTGTTTGCCGCGTTCAATTAATTGTTTCGACGCTGCACCAGAGGGGGTAGTAAGAGGATAATGTGTCATAATAAAAGCACCAAAGAATGAAGTTGCAAGAGTGATAGGATTTATACAAAAAGTCCAGCTTTTTTTGATGCAAATAGATGAAAAAAAATGCTGCATTGCGGAGATGGGGAGAAGGGGCGTGGTGCAAATGAAGCAGAAATAATAAAAATATCATGTTTGGAAGCGTTTTTGATTTTTATCAATGCATAAGAAGAAAAATGCGGGAATGATGCACGCTCTTATTTTTGTTTCAGGAGTTTTATTATGTTTTATCGTTTCTGTGGCATTGCACTATCATTGGCAACTGCTATGCTTTCTTCTTCACTTATGGCACAAGAACTTCACCCCAGCGCACGTACCGTTGATGGGTTGGAGTGGGATGCTAAAGAACGTTTTATGGTGCGTGCGCGTTTGATCGATGTGCTGCCTGAAGATAATAGCTCGACAACGATTGGTGGATCGATTGATGCTGATTTTCGCGTTGCACCTGAAGTTGATTTCACCTATTTCTTCACAGATCATATCGCGGCGGAATTGATTGCAGCGACAACCAAACATGATGTGAGTGCAAAAAACACGGCACTTGGAAATTTAGATTTAGGAAGCGTTTGGGCGTTGCCACCGACGCTCACGGCGCAATATCACTTTAATCCGCATGGTCAATTCCGCCCTTATGCGGGAGCAGGATTGGGCTATATATTCTGGTATAATGATGATGCAGGACCTGTTGTCAATGATATTAAGTATGAAAATGGTATCTCTTATGCGTTGCAAGCAGGTATTGATATTGGGATTAGTGAGAATTGGTCGTGGAACTTTGATGTTAAGAAATTGTTCCATAGTGTAGATGCCAAAGTCAATGGTGGTGCAGTACGTGCGAATGTTGATATTGATCCATGGGTGATTGGTACGGGTATCGCGTACCGTTTTTAGAACTTATTGTTTCTTATAAAATAACGCGTCATGCCTGCGTAGGCAGGCATCCAGAGCCATGATTTTGACTGGACTCCTGCCTACGCAGGAGTGACGACAATAAGAAAAAATAATATAAATCATAATGTTGTATACTCATCGCACATTTCCATGTGCGATGAGTATACATTGTCCAAAACTGAGGTTCTTAAACCCAACCTAAATCTAACGCCATCGCGCCAATATTGTGTCCCAATTCTTGCCCATCAAGATTGCCACTTTGAAAATGAATGCCCCCATAAATGCGGCTCATACCTGCTTCGCTTGCGGCATCCATAAAATGCTCAAATTCCCGTATTACTCCGAGTAAGCCCATACTTTGGCTTTGAAAAGATACTGCTCCGAGCAATTCCGTCAATACGGTGGCAGCGGTAGCACTGAACGTACTATGCCCCGAGACATATTCAGGAAAAGGTGGTGTGATGATTAAGGGCATCCAACTAGCATCGGCTTCCGTTAGCGGGTTACCATCTTCGGCAGCACGCACAATCGCGGTAACGGGTCGCCAAGAATCATAAGCATATTTTGCATCCCATGCGGCAATCCCTGCATCAGCAAGGGCAACATTGAGAGTTGCAAAGATATTCGCTGCATGATCAATGCTGGTGCGATCTTGCGCTAATAGCTCAGCCGTAATGGCGTTCCAATGCCCGCCCGGTGTGTGCGTTCCTGGTCCATCCGCCCAAAAACGTGCTATTTCTGTTTGATCTGCGGTGCGGAGTAAAGAATCCACTCGACCTAAATCCTTCACCTCATTAAATTCCACCGCATATTCAGGGCTATCCCATGCAGGAAATCCATCTGGGCGAAACTGATCGCCACGCTCAAGTATAAAGGGGCGTACTTCTCCCCAATGTGGTGCAAGTGGTGCGCGGAATGCGGGCGGAGTGGGTTGCCAATATCCTACATCATCGCCTGCTTCCCATGGAATCACCGCATCCCATCCATCCGTTGCACGCTGTGCGAGTAATGTTGCTGCAACCGATGATCCATAGGCAATTCCTTCTGATTTTGCCGTGCCATCGCTTATGCGTGATAAAGATTGCTGCAATTCCTCTGCAATATTAGCACGTATGGCGGGAAAAAGCTCAGCTAGAACATCATGGGCAGCCTGCGCTGCTGCTGCATTTTTTGCGGATAGATCATCCAGCCCCATAACGGCATCACGCATGGCAAGGCTTTGTATGGCAAGAGCGCGGGTGGCATAAAGCGGGTTCGTGATGGTATCACTGACACAGTTTAATCCTGCACTTATCCAATGAATAACCATGTTATCTGGTGCATTAGAGGCAGTAGGAATAGTCGTGCCGAAGCGATCCGTATGGGTATCATCGCTAAAGATAAAACGTTCCACATCGGTGATGGAGTGTGTTTCTTCTCCTGCAATCAAGGTGGTGATACCGTTTAGCTCTTGAAATTGATAGTCAGATCGTATCCCTTGCAGATAGAGTATATCGTCTCCGCTTCCACCGACAACGGTGCTATGCACGCCTGAAAGGTGGAATATATCATCACCGCTACCACCATCAAGATAATCATAATCAGCATTACTGCGCAATACATCATTCCCATCATCGCCGTGCAAACTATTATATCCTGCTCCGAATGAGACAAGATAATCATCTCCGTCACCGCCATGCATCACATCATAGGTTGTGCCGAATAAACGATCCGCGCCTTCTCCGCCCATTAAGCTATTATAGCCATCGCCAGCGGATGCATCCAAACGGTCATTGCCTGCGTCCCCTAGTACTATATCATAGCCATTTCCTATGAGGCGATCTTTTCCCGCGCCCCCATATAATGCATCACTGCCTTCACCACCTTCTAGCGTATCATTACCATCATCGCCCTGAAGAAGATCGTTGCCATCCCAGCCCCATAATTGATCGTTCCCAGAACCGCCATGGACGCTATCATCCCCGTGATCACCGCCCACTATGTCGTTCCCGTCATCACCAAATAGGAGGTCATTGCCTGTCCATCCCCAAATTGTATCATGATCACCCTTGCCACGGATTGTATCATTGCCTTCATTGCCACCTAAAAGATCGCGCAAAGCACCGCCTTCGATGCTATCATGATTCGATGTTCCCCAGATTTCTTGCGGGTAAGAAAAAATATTTTGCATAAGATGTATCTCTCGCCTGTGTTAATGATGATAGTTGTACCCAACTACTTAAGATAAAGTTATCACAGGATAAGATACATTACAATAATGTTATCGTACTACCACTATAAATCATAGTGTGGACATCTATGGCGTAATACTATTGAGTGGCAGTACCAATGTCATCGGATCAACAGGTGAAGGAATGAAACTTCTATCTTCATAAAATTGTTTGGCGCGTTCTGATAGAGCATGTACCAATATCGCTTTAATGCCTGCAATATCCGCAGCCTGCAACACACGCAATATGGCATCTCTGAGTAGTGCATCACCTAAACCTTTGCCCTGATAGTGCTGGTCTATAGCCAACCGCCCCAAAACCATGACAGGGATAGGATTTGGCATATTACGTTTTACCTTGCTTGGTGCATGATGTGCTAAAATAGCCCCTGTTGCCAAGGCATAATACCCTATAACGCGCTCATGGTTACATAATACATAGGTGCGCGATGCACGATTATATTCGTTTTTCCTTGCTTTATTGACTAACCAATCATCCAGACTGGAGACACCTGATGAAAAACCTTCAAGTACATGGTGTTCTGCCAAAGCACACGGGGGGATAAAATGCGTCATTTATTCCCAAGGGGCTGGTGTTGCAAGCAATGTGCGTAATTTATCATTTGCTTGAGGTGGGCTGTCTAATAGCGCATTGAACGCATCCCATTGCTCATCTGAAAGAATGAAGGTTGTCCGATTTAACAGAACTTCCTCGGCTTTTTCATAGGCTGCTTCCAACATGAAATCTGATCTGTCTTTCCCCAATATATGCGCTGCACGATCAATAAAATCACGCATTCCGCTATGAATTCTCATATTAATGAGAGCATCTTTGGCTGTACCGTGCGATAACATACCTTCCCCTTGCTGTAAATACACTGTCTTTACATTGTAGCGTAACTACATTGTCTTTACAAGATAATAGTTGCGATTATGTTCCTCAACTGATATAAAAGTTTAGAACTTACCTTAACGCAACATCCTGATGTGTGCGCAGCCATTGCAATGAACAAGAAAAAATCTTCCTCTCCTTTTGCTGGTCGTCGTGATTTGACGGTGCGCGTCAAAACGGCAAAAAAACGTAGCACGTCTTCCACCTTGTGGTTGCAACGGCAACTAAATGATCCGTATGTGCAGCAGGCAAAACGAGATGGTTATGCCTCCAGAGCTGCCTATAAAATTCTTGAACTTGATGAAAAATATCGTATTTTTAAGCATGGATACCGTGTTGTTGATCTTGGTGCGGCACCGGGGGGGTGGTCGCAAGTGGCAGCACGTGCCGTAGGATCACAAGCGGATAATCCTCATGTGGTTGCGCTTGATGTGTTGGATATGTCGCCGATTAAAGGCGTGCATTGTTTGCAGTGCGATATTGAAGATGAGGGTACTGTTGAGCGCATTCATGCCTTGTTGCAAGGTAAAGTGCATGTCGTGCTTTCGGATATGGCCCCTAATACCACAGGACATGCAGCAACGGATCACATACGCATTGTGGCGTTGTGCGAATTAGCCTATGCCTTTGCGTGTGATACTTTAATGGAAGGTGGCACATTTATTTGCAAAGTACGTCAAGGTGGCGCGGAACAGAGCTTATTGCAAGTTCTCAAAAAACGCTTCAAGCATGTGAGTCATTTTAAGCCACAATCAAGCCGTAAGGAATCGCCTGAAACCTATCTTGTTGCGCGAGAATTTAAAGATATTGCCACAAATGAGGAAGGTTAAACTGTTCTAGGAGCAGATGCCCGTTGCAATCGATCATTGATTGCTTTGCCCACGCCATCATAAGGAATAGGCATCACGGCAATGCATGAAGGGCGGTGATGATCAAGAACTCGCAACCATTCATATAAATGAAAAGCTGCCTCATCAAGATCGCCTGTCTCACTAAGGTTGCGCACGGCACATGCATGTTCTATTCCCATCATGTGATCATATGCACCAAAAGCAAGCAGTGCTTCACCATGTTTTAGGGTGGTTGCATGAAGCCGTACTGCACATGAGGGTGCGTAATGGCTAGTTAATAAACCGGGGGAGGGCAATAGAGACGATGCATCATGCGCAAAAAAGGAACATGAATGCCCCGTGACGGCTTCAATATAGGCAGCATCAAGTGACCCTGCACGAAGAATATGTAGTTGTTCGGAGGTACAATCAAGTACGGTAGATTCCAGCCCCCTATGCGTATGCCCGCCATCGAGAATCATCCGCAATGCCCCGTGATGTTGTGCGAATTCCTCTAGCACATGTGCAGCTAAAGTTGGGCTGATATTGCCAGATCGGTTTGCGCTTGGTGCAGCAATGCCACCATCAAAAGCGCGAATAAGTGCTTGGGCAAGATCATGTTTTGGAGCGCGTACTGCAATGGTTTTGCCCCCAGCCAAGATATGCGGGGATACACTCCCAGCACGTACAGGAAGAATCAAAGTTAGCGCATCGCACCATAAGCTATCGGCAATATGTGCAGCGCGCTCATCAAAAATTGCATAACGTTCTGCCATCACCCGATCAGCAACATGCACAATGATAGGATTATTGGATGGTCGTCCTTTGGTATGATAAATGGCGCGCACTGCCTCATCATTGGTTGCATCTGCACCTAAGCCATAGACTGTTTCTGTAGGAAATGCCACTAGATAGCCATCGCGCAACCAACGCACGGCGTGCTTTAGGGAAGATTCATTAAAGGGAGTGGGAAGCATAGTCATGGGGGTGCATGTATCATATTCACGGGGCGCACGTCAATAAGGTTGACAGATATACTTCATCGTTTATAGTTAAAGAAGATATGGCTTAAGGAGAACAAAATGCGCAATAAAGTGATTACCGTGGCTCAACAAAAAGGTGGCGCAGGGAAAACCACGTTGGTGGTGCATTTAGCGGTTGCCTTGATGCAGCGAGGATGCCGAGTTGCCCTGATTGATATTGATCCGCAAGGAAGCCTTGGGCATTGGCACCGTATCCGAACAGAACGTATGGGGGAGGGCTATACGGGGCTACATTTCTCTACCCTTTCTGGTTGGCGTGTTGGCAGTGAAGTGAGTCGGTTGCGCAAAAATTATGATGTTATTCTGATTGATAGCCCGCCCCATGTTGAAACTGAGGCGCGTACAGCAATGCGCTCCGCCGATCTCATTATTGTACCTGTGCAGCCAAGCCCTACTGATTTATGGGCGACAAAAGCCACTATGGATTATGCGAAAAGTGAACGTGTAATGGCGCGTATTGTGATGAACCGTATGGCACCACAATCAAAAATTGCGCAAGCCATTATGGATGAATTGGATGGTTTGTGTGATGCGAAATTAGGCAATCGTATCGTTTTTGCTTCTGCTTTGCTGGAGGGCAAAGGGGTGACTGAGGTTGATCCGAAATCACAGGCCTCGCAAGAAATCAAGGCACTCACAGAAGAATTGCTTGCATTATTTCCGCAAGAAGTGCTTGAAAATGCGTAAGCAAAGCACGCCTAGGCGTGTTTGCATCATTATAAAAAGAGGGGGTCTAAAATCCCTCAAAGCAAAGCTAGTGTCTTATGAATAATGGTGGGGGTTGA
>RDXO01000005.1 GCA_004292675.1 Alphaproteobacteria bacterium
CCTCCACTCAATACCCGCATCATAACCTCCTATCACTTTAAGATAGAATGCGTTTAGAGTATATACGTTACAAATCTATTAACTTGTCGGGTGGTGAGGTAGCAAGACGAATATCCTTGCTTTTTCTCATAAACCATGATAGAATTAAAACTTAAATTCTTTATTCCAATGAATAACTATGTTGAGAACATTTTGTGCTACTGTCGTCGCAGCAACTCTTGGTTCAGGTGCAGTTGTTGCAATCTCTGAGGCAATGAATTCCTCAGGAAGCGAACAACAATCATCGCAATCATCTGCTTGTGTGCATAGCGCGCAAGATGCAGGTTGCGACTCAGAAACCTATACCAATCAACAGCGTCGCGCTGCTGATGGTGAAGATGACTAAAAAAAGAACTACCAGTTCCCAAACTGGTGGTTCTTTTTTCTTGTTTCTTGCGCATATGATATTATTATCGCATGGTGTCTATTCACCCCGAAACCCTCATTTTAGCCTATGAAAGTGGCTATTTTCCCATGGCGGAACACCGCCATGCTAAAGAGTTGCACTGGTTTAGCCCTGATCCTCGGGCGATTATTCCGCTTGATGCCATCCACATCCCCAAAAGCCTGCGTAAATATGCACGCAAACACCCCTACCGTATCACGATCAATCATTGCTTCACCGATGTGATGCGTTGCTGTGCCACCCCACGCACCCATGATGGCGATAGTTGGATCAATGAGGAGATTATTGCGCTCTACAGCATTCTGCACCAATGGGGGGATGCGCATTCAGTAGAATGTTGGGATGCTACAGGGGCATTAGTCGGTGGCTTATATGGCGTTTCGCGTGGCGGTGCGTTTTTTGGTGAAAGCATGTTTTGTCGCGCCCCCAATGCCAGCAAAATAGCCTTCCTTGCCTTAATTGAGATCATGCATAAGTGCGGTTATACATTGCTTGATTCGCAATTTATCAATGATCATATGCGTCAATTCGGCACGATTGAAATCCCCCGCAAAGATTATATGCGCCGCTTAAAGGGTGCGTTAATTGTTAGCCCGAATCCCTCCCGCCTTTTTATGCAGCATCGCGCTTCTGTTATCTCACCACCACTCATGAGTTATGAATGGTTTACTCACACGCCTGCGGGGGAGTCCAAGAATCAAGGTTTTTCAACGAAAAACCGCAGATGATTGGGTGGGGGGGCAATAGAATGCACCCCCACGGTTCAGCATTGGATTTCCTTTGATAAATCCTTGCTTCACTAGCTCCCCCGCAGGCGGGAGAGCATAAGATCGAATGCATAGCGTGCAATATTTACATAAGAAGGAGCTCACCACCCGACAAGTTTAGCGTAATGCCATAGTTTTGGGATTGTGGTGAGGTTCAGTGCTGCATAGAGGATGCGTCGGATACCTTGTTTGAAGAAC